>SXMN01000203.1 GCA_005777315.1 Verrucomicrobiales bacterium | reverse complement strand
TATGATCTGCCCCTTCTTAACATGGTCCCCCTTTTCAACCAAGATCTTCTGATTGATGCATGTAGCTGCGTTTGATCGCATGAATTTGCGTACCTGATAGACATAAGTCCCTTCTGAAGGATCATGCTTGATCCTCTTCTTGCCTTCGGGAAGTTTGCCATCTGAAGTCACAATGATTTGATTTCCAACCACGGAAGCGACCTTGCCACCATCCTCCGAAACTATCACCGCCCGTGAGTCTCGCGCGACACGTTCCTCCAACCCTGTTGCTACCAGAGGTGCCTCGGTGACGAGCAATGGTACCGCCTGACGTTGCATGTTTGATCCCATTAATGCGCGGTTGGCATCATCGTGCTCAAGGAACGGAATCAACCCTGCTGCCACTGAAACCAGCTGTTTAGGGGACACATCCATGTAATCAACTCTAGCTGGCTCCACATCGATAAAGTCGCCTTTGCAACGACACAGAACACGATCTGTAGCAAAATATCCCTTCTCATCAATAGCCGCGTTCGCTTGCGCTACAATGAAGGTTTCCTCTCGATCAGCAGTCAGGTAGTCTAGATGATTGGTCACACGACCTTTTTCAACCTTTCGATACGGAGTTTCTATGAACCCGAAGTCGTTGACACGAGCGAATGTGGCTAAGGATGCTATGAGCCCAATGTTCGGGCCTTCAGGGGTTTCGATCGGACAGATGCGTCCGTAGTGCGAGGGATGCACGTCGCGAACTTCAAATCCAGCGCGATCTCGTGACAAGCCTCCAGGCCCGAGCGCCGAAAGCCTACGCTTGTGAGTCAGTTCAGCAAGTGGGTTGATTTGATCCATGAACTGACTCAACTGAGATCGGCCGAAGAAGTCTCTAACAACAGCTGAAAGCGCCTTTGGGTTGATAAGTTTTTGCGGCGTCATCGTATCCACGCCCTGATCAAAAAGAGTCATCCGCTCCTTAACGAGTCGTTCGGTGCGTGCCAGTCCAACGCGGCATTGATTAGCTAATAGCTCGCCCACCGTACGTATCCGACGGCTACCCAAATGATCAATATCATCCAATGTTCCTTCGCCCTTCTTAAGTCGCAGCAGATACTTTGTCGCCGCAACTAAGTCCTCTTTGGTTAGGATTCGGGTGTCTTCATTCCCCTTAAGACCAAGCTTCTGCATGATCTTGTATCGTCCTACGCGACCCAAGTCATAGCGTTTAGCATCAAAGAATAACCTCTTAATTAAAGCACGGGCATTGGCTGCAGTCGGTGGATCGCCAGGACGCAAACGTCGATAAATGTCCTTGAGGGCCTCCTCCTCGTTTTTGGTAGGATCCTTCTTTATACATTTAATGATTATGCCATCATCGATCGCCGTGTCTACTACCCGGATCTTGGCCATCCCCAATTCTGAAATCTGTTTGATCACTGCTTTGGAGAGTGGTTCAAACGCTCTAGCCACCACTAAGTTTTTGTCGGCATCAACGGCATCTTGGATGAGAACCTTGTTCTGGATGTCTTCAAGAGATTCTGCAGCCTTTACCGTAAGCTCTTCTACCTCATAAAATAGCTTCAACACATCCAAATCAGAACCATACCCAAGTGCTCTCAGGAATGTTGTTGTCAGGAATTTCCGACGTCTCTTCTTGCGGTCGAGATACACATACAGGAGGTCGCTAGTATCAAATTGGGCTTCGTACCACGATCCCCGATCAGGGATAATACGGAAAGAATGAAGCGTTTTTCCATTTGGGTGTTGAGTAGCTTCAAATGCCAGCCCTGGTGAGCGGTGAAGTTGGCTGACGATCACACGTTCAGCTCCATTTATAACGAAAGTCCCTTGAGGTGTCATGAGGGGAATTTCACCCATGAAAACTTTTTCCTCCTTGGTTCCTTTTTCTTCTTTCAACAAGAAAGTTACATGCAGCGGAGCGCCGAAAGTGATTCCTTCCCGAAGACATTCAAGCCAGTCTAGTTTAGGATCGCCGATTTCATAGCTGTGGTAATCAAGCACACATTTCCCATCGTAGCTTTCAATTGGAAAAACTTCCGTGAACACTGCCTGCAAGCCCTTGTTCTTGCGCTTAGTTGACGATACCTCTGCTTGGAGAAATTCGCGATATGAGTCCACCTGAATTTCAATCAGGTTCGGAGGAGCGATTACTTCCTTGATCTTTCCAAAGTTAATTCGTTCGGGCGCTCGCGTTGGCATTTTAACCTCTGCTGAATGTTTCTGACTCCGGAGTCAGTCTGCTCGTTGCAATAATGACACGACGCCGGTCTCTCCGCCTTTCATGGAGCCAGACCGGTAAATTGTGTTTTCCAAACTAAAACTGCCTAATCGCCGTGTCTATAACCTAGGCCGTTTCAAAAATTAGGTGGCGGACAAAGTCCGCCACCTATGATTTACCAAGCTTATTTCACTTCAATCTTTGCACCGGCCTCTTCTAGTTTCTTTTTAGCGGCATCTGTATCCGCTTTGTTCGCTCCCTCCAGGATTGTTTTCGGAGCGCCCTCCACCAAAGCTTTTGCTTCAGCGAGACCCAATCCAGCTTTCACCTCACGGACGACTTTGATTACGGAGATCTTCTTGTCTGCTGGGGCTGAAACGAGGATCACGTCGAACGTGGTCTTTGCCTCTGCTGCAGGCGCTGCCGCCCCACCCGATGCATTCCCAGCTGCGGTTAGTGCAACTGGAGCCGCTGCAGTCACACCCCAAGCTGCTTCGAGTTGCTTCACTAGATCAGCCGTTTCCAAAACGGTTAATTTACCCAACTGTTCAACCAATGCTGCTATGTCTGCCATGTTACCTTTCAGTGTCGTCGTCACTCGCGGCCGCGAATGGATTAAGTTCTATGCCTGAGAACCGACGATTTACTTTGTTGTTGTCTATTATTCGTCCACTTAAACTGACGTGGATGAAAGTTCTAATATCTTACCGGCATCCTTGGCGTTCTTTGGGACACCGTAGTTTGGAATATTTTACTCACTCTTCTCCAAGCGCGCCTGAAGTACTCGAGCAAGCTGAGACGCAGGAGTATTCAGTAGGCGCACTAGCTGGGATGAGGGAGTTTGCAATACGCCTAGCAACTTGCCGCGTAGCACCTCAATTGAGGGAAGTTCAGCAAGCGTCCGGAGGTCTGCCGTTTCGAGTCTTTGATTATTTAAATAACCGAACTTGATTTTTGGTTTTTCAAATTCTGACTCGAACGACTTCAGAATCTTGGCAGCGGCTGAGATGTCGCGCTGACCGGTTATTACTGCCATTTGTCCTGCCAGCAATCCAGTCAAGTCAGTCGTTCGGCTTTCCTGGGCCGCGATACGGAAGATAGAGTTCTTCACCACATGAACCTCAGCTCCAGTCATGTTCAGCCGTCTCCGAAGTTCACTGAAGTGCCCAACAGTGAGCCCCCGGTAATCAACCACAATAAAAAAATGAGAACTGTTCAATCTCTGAACGTATTCAGCACTAATAAGTTTTTTCTCAACACGCATGGTAAGTAATGGTTAGATTTAAGCCGCTAGAAATTCACGTACATCTAACCTGACTGGAGGGCTCATGGTCGACGACAGCGTGCAACTAATAATGAAAGCACCTTTGACTGTTGAAGGACGAGATTTCGCAACCGCCTCGATAACCGAGCGGACATTCTCCACAATATGTAGATCTGAGAAATTCGCCTTGCCAACAGGCACATGAATATTTCCAGCCTTGTCTATCTTGAATTCAACTCGTCCAGCCTTCACTTCTCTTACTGCCTTCGCCGTATCCTCCGTTACGGTTCCTGTCTTTGGGTTTGGCATCAACCCTCTCGGGCCTAGTACTTTCCCAAGTTTACGCACTTCGATCATTGCTTCCGGAGTTGAGATTGCCACATCAAAATCAGACCATCCTTCGGTGCATTTTTTTATAAGGTCATCATATCCAACATACTCGGCGCCAGCTGTTTTTGCAGAATCTGCTGCATTGCCTGGTTTAGCAAAAACTAGCACTCGGACGGTTTTACCACTTCCATGCGGAAGGGGAACGGTTCCTCGTACCATCTGGTCTGATTGCTTAGGATCCACTCCGAGGCGAAAAGCAAGTTCTATGGTTTCATTAAACTTCGCTTTCGGAAATCTTGCTAGAATTTCTACTGCTGATTTGAGTTGGTACAATTTTGATGTAACCACCAGTTCAAGAGCCTTTTTGTAACGTTTGCTTGGCATTGATAATTGCGGTACGACCGAGTTCTTTGCTCTCCCGCGTTTAATAGTTAATTTTGTATTTCAATCCCCATACTCCGAGCCGTCCCTGCTATAACTCGGAAGCCTGCTTCTTCATTCATAGCGTTGAGGTCTTTCCTCTTCAATTTAACAATTTCCATCACCTGTTTGCGCGAGATCTTTCCAACCTTTTCTTTGTTTGGCGTCTTCGACCCAGCAGCGATGCCCGCAGCCTTCTTAAGCAGTATTGATGCTGGCGGGGTTTTGGTGATGAATGTGAATGATTTGTCTTGATAAACCGTTATGATAACAGGAATCACCATACCAGGCTGATCCTTCGTGACGGCATTAAACTCTTTGCAAAAGGCCATGATGTTCACACCTTGTTGTCCAAGGGCTGGACCAACGGGTGGTGCCGGATTGGCTTGTCCTGCCGGAATCTGCAATTTTACCTGCCCTACAACTTTTTTCGCCATAAATCTGTTAGTCGTCTTGGACCGTCTTCAGCTATTAGTTAGTCTCTCAGGCTTTTTCAACTTGCCAGTACTCGAGTTCGACAGGTGTATTCCTCCCGAAAATATTGACTGTGATTTTCAATTTTCCGCGCTCCGGTTCTATTTCTTCTATGATTCCACTGAAATTCAAGAATGGACCATCATTGATCTTAATGGTCTCTCCGATTTCAAAGTTTACTTTTGGTTTTTCACGGTCGTCGGAATCTGAGATTTGTTCTTTGATGACAGCGATTTCCTCTGGAGTCACCGGAATAGGCCGCTCACCTCCAACAAAACCAATGATTCCGGGTGTATCTCGAACGAAATACCAAGGCTTCTCCAAGATACGGCGATTATCATCTAGTAACATGACATTGATGTAGACGTATCCTGGGTGCAGTTTTCTTGTACTTACAGTCTTCTTTCCACTGCGTACTTCAGCTACCTTTTCCATTGGAACCAGAACCTCTTGAATATATTCTTCCATTTCCTCAGTTTTGAGCCGTTTTTCAATGCTATCTTTGACCTTTTGCTCCTGCCCCGACAAAGTATGAATGACGAACCATTGGGTTGGCATAAGCAAATTTATAGCTAAATGAGAAAGTTCAATGCTCGCGATACTAAGAAATCCACCATCACAGTGAAAAAGCCAAGCAAGGCAATTGTTATTATAACCACCACGGTTGATTCTCTCAATTCCTCGAAGCTCGGCCAAGTACACTTTGTAAGTTCTTCACTAGTTTCCGATACATATCCTGAAAAACGCATCAGGTAGCCCTTTCGCCACAGAAAGGCGAAAGTCACTCCAATCACAACGGCCCAAATAATTAATTGTGTGTAATTTTTCACAGTAATCTGGCTTTGGCGGAGGGGGAGGGATTCGAACCCCCGTTGGCTGTTAAGCCAAAGCGGTTTTCAAGACCGCCGCGATAGACCACTCTGCCACCCCTCCGGCACACTTGATTGGCAGGGCGTGAGGGACTCGAACCCCCAACCAACGGTTTTGGAGACCGCTACTCTACCAATTGAGCTAACGCCCTGTTCGCAGCCATTTTCTGCTAAATGGCAACCCTCAGGATCAGAGGTCTGCTTCGCAATCTGTCTTCGAATCAAGACACCACTACTTCGCTCACACGGCCGGCACCAATTGTACGACCGCCCTCTCGTATGGCAAATCGTTGACCTTTCTCCATTGCGACCGGGGCGATCAGTGTAATTTCAACCGAGACATTGTCTCCAGGCATAACCATTTCAACCCCTTGAGGAAGCGAGACAGTTCCGGTTACATCGGATGTGCGGAAGTAGAATTGTGGTCTATAGTTCGTGAAGAATGGCGTGTGCCGGCCACCTTCCTCTTTCGACAACACATAAACTTCAGCCTTGAAGTTGGTGTGAGGTTTTATGGATCCAGGCTTCGCCAGCACCATACCTCGCTCGACTTCCTCTTTTTTTGTACCGCGCAGAAGAACGCCAACATTGTCACCAGCATTAGCTGAGTCCAAGAGTTTTCTAAACATTTCAATATCCGTTGCTACCGTCTTTCGAGTATCTTTTAGACCAACGATTTCAACTTCTTCCATCTTCTTCAGCACACCGCGTTCAACTCGTCCGGTAACAACCGTGCCACGTCCTTCTATGTTGAATACATCCTCAACACACATCAAAAACGGCTTATCAACTTCTCGTGTCGGAAGGGGAATATTTTTATCAACAGCATCTAAGAGTGCTTGGATAGCCTTTTCACCTTCAGGTTCAGCAGCCAGGGCTTTTGTCGCACTCCCTCTAACGACCGAGGCAGTATCGCCTGGGAATTGATATTTATTAAGGAGATCTCGAATCTCCATTTCGACCAAATCAAGCAACTCCGGATCATCTACCAAGTCCACTTTATTCAAAAATACAACAATCGCCGGAACCCCAACCTGGCGGGCTAACAAAATGTGCTCCCGGGTCTGCGGCATTGGACCGTCGGCAGCACTAACCACCAGAATCGCACCATCCATCTGCGCCGCACCCGTAATCATGTTCTTCACATAATCCGCATGTCCAGGGCAATCAACGTGCGCATAGTGCCGCGTATCACTCTGGTATTCCACGTGAGAAACCGCGATAGTGACTGTCTTCGTCGCGTCGCGAACAGTCCCTCCCTTAGTGATGTCTGCGTAAGATATCCGGTTCGCAAGCCCCCTCCTGGCTTGAACCTCAACGATTGCAGCAGTTAGCGTGGATTTTCCATGATCAACGTGACCTATTGTTCCGACGTTGACGTGCGGCTTTGTTCTTTGAAAGGCTTCTTTTGCCATTGCGATTTCCTGTTTTGGTTTGGTTCTGTGTTGTCTCTGCTAATTTACTGTTGGAGCCCATGATCGGGATCGAACCGATGACCTCGTCCTTACCAAGGACGTGCTCTGCCAACTGAGCTACATGGGCTGCGCCCACGAAAATCTCCGATCTCGAAGACGACAAAAAAGCCCACTAATCCAAGCTCACCGTTGCTTACCGTCTTGGGATTAATGGCTTTTCACACCTTCTAAACCCGCCAATGTGGGCGCGAATATATGTTTCCAGCAATAAGTGTCAATGGGTTTTTCGGTTTTTAATGAAAAATTACTCTTCTACAGGAATTTGTAACAGCTCTTCAGCCGTCCATTGGGGATGGCCATTGAACTTGTCCCTGTACGATTTGATCTGCTGTGGACTGACGATAGACGCTTTATTGCCCCAAGATTGGCGGATGTAAGAGATGGCCGCAGCGAGATCCGTATCCGAAAGAGTATCAGTGAGTCCTTGAGGCATCGCGGCGTTGAATTTCTCGCCTTTGACCGTGATTTCTCCTTGGAGACCGTTTATTGCGATTACGATTGGTCGGCCGGCCCCTGGCGTAAGCACCCACTCAGACCCTGCCAACGGCGGTGCCAAGGGAGACTGAGAGCCAAGTCCGGTAGGCTGATGGCACACGCCGCATGTCTGTTCATAAACCACCTTCCCACGGGCCAAGAAAGCCTCCGCGTCACTCTTGGGTTGGAGGGAATCAACCTGTGCATACGAGTCGAATGAACCATACACTCGCGCTTGGAACCCGGCGGCATTGTGATCAAGGTACAATTGAGCCCAATAGGTAAGTATGCCAAGGAGGACGATCAGCCACAGTGGAACGGCTCCAAACTCGACTACAGGCTCACTCACGTCGCCTCCACGTGAGGCATCATCGCCGTGGATGGTTGAGCTTTGGCGATCTCTACGGGATGATTTTGGGCTCTGGCTCATGAACTACTTGCCTATCGCAGGAGTCACTCCGGACGGAACCGCATTGGTGACATCTGCCGCCTGTTTTGGCTTTTCCGGCGAGGGAGCTTCGAATAATGGCTCGTCGGCCCTGAGGCTCAACAGGTAGGCCACCAAAGCACTTGCCTCGGGCTTGGGAACGATTTCATAGCCGGCTTCGACACCAGATTGTGCGCTCACTGGAAGAGCATCCATCGAACGTTCGCCGATGATTTCTCGCTTCTCAAATAGGAAACGATACGAAGGCATGAGTGACCCCGGAGACACTGCGCGCGGATCATAGAGGTGAGTCAAGTGCCAGATCTCGTTAGTCTGGCGCACTCCCACATTCGCAAGATCCTGCCCCAATCTGATGGAACCCAACATGACAGGTTGGTCATGGATGTAATCCGGTGCCACGCTTGGCCGGCTGCCCCACCCCTGTGTCACATCTCCTCCACGATATTTCATCAGTTTACCGCGTGTGATTTCTGCTTCGGCCCTCACTTGCTGTGTGTGGCAATAAGCACAGCCATTGGCGCGATAGACGTCTCGCCCCTGTACTGCCGCCCCAGGCCTGGCTGTAGGATAAGAGCCACCCGTTGCTGCAACCGTCGCCGGCTGGACGCTTCCCAACTGCAAAACTGAACCAAAAATCACTCCGAACCACGACACAGCGAAGCTTAGTAGCACTCCGAGAAAGATGAACGGGCCGTAATTCACGCTCTCCTCCCCGAAATCTTGACGGACCGCGCTACAGACTTGTCCGAGGCACTACAGGAGCAACATGCCAGGCAAACCCAACGGCTCACATTCACCAACAAAATTGTAGCTCCGACCAGCACCAGTGTGGCACCGAGCGTCGCCATTCCCATGAACGGAATCGTCCTCCTTACGGTATCTATGAAGTTGAGTGCCGGACTCCCGAGTGCTTGTCCTTGGACAATGCCGCCAATGATCAAGGGTCCGGAAGCTAACGCAGCTCCGACACTGGCTGTCCAGAAATTGAGACCGACAAAAGACGCTGGTTCTCTGAGACTTTCCGAGAGCCGGGGGGCAATCCAGTAAATTGCACCAGCAAAAACAAGATTAACAAAGCCAAGCAGAAACAATTGCGAAACACCCAAGGTAGCCAGCGTCAAACCGGCCGGTTTGCCAACGGATGCAATCACGCATACTGCTCTGATCAGCCCCAACGCCACATAGGCTCCGCATCCGACGATCACAAACTTCGCGCCCGGATCATTCCATGCGCGTGCGTACCCACGCTCCAATGTCCGATGCAAATTCGTCGCGACAGCAAGAATTGAAATCAGTCCTAGAACAATCCCGACATCGCTGACTGCGGCAACCCACCTTGGAGCTGGTGTTCCAGACGGAATGCCTCCATGCGCGCCAAAGATTGCCAGCAGCCAGAAACCGAAAATTGCGAGCGCTCGGCTGTGCAGCGGGCGGTTCGCCAGCTTCGGGATGAAATAATAGGCAGCAGAAACAGCGAGCGGAGCCAGCCATAGCGACATCAGGTTGTGCCCCGCCCATCCGGCAACAATCACTTGCAACACACCACGAACAGTTGAAAACACGAGGAGAAATTGTGCGGTGGCGTAAACCCAAGGAAACCAGCAAAGTGCTGCCAGGACATACCACATTGACGGATACAGCGCGCGCTCGCGACGCTCGTGGAACATCATCAGGGTAAATGCGCCGATTATCAGATAGGCAACCATCAGAACGGCTGACGCGTAACGAGGGAACTCGAACGCCTCATATCCAGTGCCATCACCCATCAGCACACCTCCGACTCCAAGCGCGACCCCGACATTCCAGGCAATGATTCCGACGATGATGAACAAAACTCCCTGGACAATGGTGCGTCCGAGACGAGCTACCAGCCAGAGCGCTACGGCCATCCCAGCTTGCGATGCAAATCCAAAAACAAACGCGTTCGTTGAGGCAGGCCTTACTCTTCCGTAAGTGAGCCACGAAACGTCGCTCAGGAAAGCCGGCGCGTGCATCTTGATTGATGCGATCATCCCAAGCAGTGACCCAATCCAAAGCCAAGCCGCCGCCAGAACAAACATCAAAAGCAACGGCGCGCGACTTGAGCGATCGATCTCCGCCGGGGAAACGATTGTTTCTCGCGCTTCCATCGCTGACGGTGCCAGTGACGGGTCGGCTGTTGTAGTAGATGAATTCATTCAACGACGGTCAGCCCCCTACTCAAACTGGCTTGGCTTTTCCGGCGCTTTCGGAGGTGGGGCGAATGCCTTCTCAACACGCGCGACCAGGTTGGATCGCAAGTTTGCCGGATTCTTTGACTCCCGCACAATGGTTTCCATCGCGTGATCAATGCGCAATTGATATAAGCCCTTGTTGGGATCAATGACCGAATAACCACTCAATTGCTGACTCGCGGCCGCTGTCTCGGCCAGAGCCTTCCGTCGCTCCGCAATGCGCGTCGTGTTCAGGCCGGGCGCCGATGTGTATCGCTTCATGAGTTGTACAAGCCCGGCGACGATCAAGAACGCGCCGACGATGGCAACGAAGTAGATGATGGATGATGTCCGTGATGAAGAATTGCTCATTCGACACCTCAATGGGTTTCAACTCCGGCAGGCGCCGGTTTTACTTCGTGGTGCGTGATCGCTTCCTTTAGCCGCGGATCCCGAAGCGGATAGGGAGGGTGAGCCGCAAACCATCGCCTGAAGATCGTGACGAGAACTAAACCAATCCCCACGAAACAGATTACATCGAAGATATGTAATGACATCCCGGCCGGATGGAGTACTGGCATGACGTTAAATTGCATGTCCATGTAATGCATCAGCCAGATCCAGGCCGCCATTGGCAGCATGACTGTCATGGAAAGTTTGGCATCAATGCGCAGGAGGCACAGAAATGGAACGAAGAAATGTCCGAATATAATAATCATTCCCACATCCCACCAGCTTCCAGTTTCTCGGAGCACATACCAGAAAGTTTCCTCGGGAATGGCGGCGTTCCAGATCAAGAAGTACTGGGAAAAGTGGATGTAGGCGTAGAAAACCGTGAAAGCGAAAAGCAGCACACCAAAGTCATGTATTTGCCGTTTGTGGACGACGTCCTTTAGCGGTCCAGTCTTCTTCAAGTAGAGCGCAAGAACGTAAGCGGTCGCCAATGTGACCCATGTGCTTCCCGCAAAGTAATACACGCCGTACATGGTCGAAAACCACGCATGTTGCAGGGACTTCATCCAATAGATCGCGGCGAGTGTCAGCGAGATCGCAAACACGAAAATCCCACCCGCCGCCCATTTGCGCATGGCGAGAGTGTGTGAAGCAGCGCCGTCCTTGTCCTGCGCCAGCGAGTGAGAACGCAAACGCCACGAGAACAACCACCACAAAAGGAAAAGCCCCACGGATACAACCGTCCACGCCGGGCGATTGAACAGAACCGATTTTGCCAGCAACGCATGGTCACCGTGTGGATCGACATTCATCCAGCCATAAATCTGTGGCGCGAAAATCAAAATCGGCAGGAACAAGCCCAACATCACCGGCGCAAGCGAGGCAATATGCTCCAACATTCGGCGAGTCGGCACCGACCACGCCGCATCGAACAAGTGGTGCAAGATCACGAGGAACAAGCTTCCCAAGCACAAGCTCAGGAAGAACATGAAGGCAACAAGGTAAGAATAGAGGAACTGTTTCCAAAGGGTGTACTCGTGCTGAATTTGAGTGGCCACCCCCGCAAGATTCGCATCCACAGTTGTCGTCGCACCCGTCGCACCGTGTTCCGCCGCTCCAACCGCGACGAAGCCAAACACTGCGACGAGCCCCACCAACAACAGACACCACGCCAACCGACGGACAGCCCTTCCACTCATCGCTGCGCGATCAATTTTCGAAAAATTTCGAGAATTCATAGACCTATTTGTTCAATGTAGCCCGGAACTGCGCGGGCACATCCTCCAGCGAACCCAGCCTGCTCAACTGGAGCGCACGCAGGTAGCTGATCACGGCCCATCGATCCTCAACGTCAAGCTGCGCCGCATACGGCCCCATCAGGTTCCGTCCATTCGAGATCACATGAAAAAGTTCGCCATCCGTCATCTTCACAATGCGTGGATCATGCAAGGTGGCGACCACAGCCATTCCGAGTTTCTTGGTCACACCATTGCCATCGCCCAACGGGCCATGACATGGGGTGCAGTTGATCTCGAAACGCTGACGGCCACGTGCCATCGACTGGGCATCAATCACAGTCGGATTCAACTCGACCCAGTTTGTCGTGCCGGTTACTCGGCCAGTGTTTACCGGATGGTCTTCGTAGGAATAAACCACAGCCCCGGCACTGACATTATGGCGAGGTTCCGAACGGGCGACAGTCCCGGCCACCGCCAGCCGGGACGCGCGGTTGTCGCGGAAGAATTCGTGCGGCGCCTGGGGCCGCAGTTTCATCTGCCGGTCCATGTCATTGAAAAATTCCAGCGGTGGCTTGCGCAGGATGCTTCCGCGGAAACCGAGAACGCCTACGGCGACCGCCGTGATCAAAATCCAGATGGGGAGGAAGTAGCGCATTTTAGTCCTCGACGAAATGGATTTGCTTCCCTCCCGATTCCTCAAGGAGTTTGCGAGTTTCCGTGCCCGAGTATTTTGGATCGTCGCATTGGATTGCTATGAAAAACCGGTCGTTCGAGAAACGGGCAAAGGTTCTGCTCTTTAGAAGTGGGTTGTAGAGCTTGGGCAGACGGTTGAGGAAGAGCATCCCGAAGAGTGTCCCGAATGAAGCGAGCAAAATCGTCAGTTCGTATGAAACCGGGAACGCGAACATCGGGCTGAAGAGCGGTTTGCCACCCACCACCACCGGATAATCCCACTTGTTCATCCACCAGATCATAGTCATGCCAGTGGTGAACCCTGTCATGCCCCCGAAGAAGGTGAACCATCCGACCTTGGAGTTTTTCAATCCCATTGCGTCATCCATCCCGTGTATCGGGTATGGCGTATGAACATCCCACCGACGAAAGCCGGCGTCGCGGACGCGAACGGCCGCGTTCATGATGTCCGCCGCCGTTTCAAACTCGGCGATCAGGGCGTATGGTGTGTTCGTCTCAGGCATTTTCCAGTTCCTCAAAAAGGTTTAGTGATGCCCTTTCGCTCCGCCCAATGCATGGTGCGGATCCGCCTGTGGTGTCACGCCTTTCACCTCAGCGATAGCGATCACCGGAAGGAAGCGCATGAACAACAGGAACAAAGTCATGAACAGGCCGAAGCTGCCCACGAACGTCAGCACATCAACGTAGGTCGGAGAGAACATTCCCCAGCTCGACGGCAGATAATCCCGGTGTAGCGATGTCACTATGATGACAAACCGCTCAAACCACATGCCTATGTTCACGAAAATCGACACGATGAAAACGAAGACCACGTTGGTCCGGCACCATTTGAACCAGAAAAGCTGTGGTGAAATCACGTTGCAACTGATCATGCTCCAGTAGGCCCACCAGTATGGGCCGAATGCACGGTTCTTGAACGCGTAGAGCTCGTAAGGATTGCCACCATACCAGGCGATGAAGAACTCCATTCCGTACGCGTAACCAACGATGGATCCCGTTGCCAGGATGACTTTGCACATCAACTCAACGTGACGGACAGTAATAACGTCCTGCAACCCACAGACGGAGCGCAGCGGGATCAACAACGTCAGCACCATGCCGAACCCGGAGAAGATTGCACCCGCAACGAAGTAAGGCGGGAAGATCGTCGTGTGCCAGCCGGGCACCTGCGAAACGGCGAAGTCGAATGAGACCACCGAGTGAACGGACAAGACGAGTGGTGTGCTCAAGCCCGCAAGAAGGAGATACGCCTTTTCGTAATTGCTCCAGTGGCGGTTCGATCCGGTCCAACCAAGAGCGAACAGGCCATATAAGAACTTTCGCACCTTCGTCGTCGCACGATCTCGCATTGTCGCCAGGTCAGGCACGAGTCCGACGTACCAAAAGAGCAGCGATACTGTTCCGTAGGTCGAGACAGCAAACACGTCCCAAAGCAACGGCGAGCGGAACTGAGGCCAGATGCTGTTCGCATTCGGGAACGGAATCATATAGCCGGGATACAACGCGAACCATATGCGGCCTGTATGCACTAGCGGGAAGATGCCGGCGCAAGCGACAGCAAACAGCGTCATTGCTTCTGCAGCGCGATTGATCGACGTGCGCCACTTCTGGCGGAGCAGGAAGAGGATCGCGGAAATCAGCGTGCCTGCGTGACCGATGCCGATCCAGAAGACGAAGTTGGTGATGTCCCACGCCCACCCCACCGGATTGTTCAATCCCCAGACACCCACGCCAGTCGAGATGAGATAGCCTATCATTCCCGCCATCAATGACATCACCGAGAAGCTGATCGCGAAGGCGATCCACCACCATCGTGGCGTCTTTCCCTCAGCGATGCCGGCAATCTTGTCACTGATCCACCCCATCGGACGCTGGTTCAGCACCAGCGGAACCCGCTCCAATTCGCGCGGAGCATCCGCAACCTTCAAGGCACCGTGACTTGATACTGCGTCAGCCATTAGTGCGCTCCTTTCTTCCCAACTCCTGCCGACTCACCTTGAGCCGCTCCGGCACCGTGACTGGCAAATGGATAGTCGTGCCGACGGTCTTCATACTCCTGCAAACTTGCTGGCATCTTGAGGTAGTCCGGCATTTCCGGATTCGGATTGCGAATGCGCGCGAGGTAGGTCACCCGCGGCTTCGTATCCAGGAAACCAAGCACGGCGTAGCTGCGAGCCTGTGTTTTGAGTTTTGAAACCCGGCTCTCAGGATCAAGCAGATTCCCGAATGTGATCGCCTCCGCCGGACAAACCTGGGCGCAGGCCGTGGTGAAAGTCCCCTCTGGAACACGCACTTGATCGGTGGCTCCAGCTTTCACCTTCTGGGAAATCTTCGCCGTTTCGATGCGCTGGATGCAGAAGGTGCATTTCTCCATCACGCCCCTCATGCGCAAGCTAACGTCCGGGTTTTTCGCCATCTTGACGATATCCACTTCGTCCTTCGGTCTGGATGCCAGCGGACCTTTGTAAAGCGCCGTGAGCGGACGCTTGTTGAAATCGAAGAAATTGAACCGGCGAACTTTCCAGGCACAATTGTTTGAACAGTAACGGGTGCCAATGCAACGATTGTATGCCATCACGTTGAGCCCCTCCTCGTCGTGAACCGTGGCGTTGACCGGACACACCATCTCGCACGGAGCGCTCTCGCAATGCTGGCAAAGCATTGGTTGCATGTTCACCTGTGGATCATCCGCAGCTTCCTCAGGCTTCTCCTTGGAGCTGCTAAAGTAACGGTCAATCCGCATCCAATGCATTTCGCGGTTCTTGAAAACCTGATCCTTTCCTACGATCGGAATGTTGTTCTCGCTCTGGCAGGCGATCACACAGGCACCGCAACCGACGCAGGAGTTCAAATCAATCGACATTCCCCATTGATGCACCTCGCTCTTGAGGATTTGCCGGCGATCATCACGCAGATTCCCGCCGCCGTTCTTGCCATTAGGATGTTTGTCGTACGGATGCGTGTAAATGGGTCCCGCGTTCGGCGCGTGCGCCTCCAGATCCATGTTCTTCGCGAACGCCGGCTTCTCCTGAAACTGCTGCCAGTTCGCCTCGCGAATAATCGGACGCCCTTCCATCACGCCGTGGTCCTGAGTTGTCACCACCCGGTGTAATGTGTCCAGCCGTGCCGGGCGCTTGACGCCTGACGCTACATAAGGCGATGAGGTGCTCCGAACGGCGTAGGCGTTGAAGCCCACCTTCTGCCCGCCAAAACTGCCGATACGTCCGCTGCGTTCGCGTCCGTAACCGAGTGCAAGTCCGAAGGTATAATCCGCCACTCCTGGTTGAATCATTACGGGCCCCTGAACTTTGGCACCTCCAATCACAACCTCGATCACGTCGCCGGTTTTGACACCCAGCTCGACCGCCGTCTTGCGACTGATGAGGACCGGGTTGTCCCAAACAACTTTGGTGATCGGATCGGGCATTTCCTGAAGCCAGCCGTTGTTGTTGTAGCGGCCGTCATCAAGTTTGGAGTCCCGATGGAAAACGACCTCCAAGCTCTCAGCAGACGGAGCCGGAGCCGGCTGATGGGCGCTTAATGCCTGGGCTGATGCGCCGGATCGCAACGCAACCATCATCGGACGGTAAGCGCTGTCGGCCAGGAAACCATCGTGGAGGAATTTCTTCCAACGCGACTCGTTATCGCCACCGGTGTTGGCACCGAATGTCTCGCGCACCAGTTCATACGGGCTTGTCTGAGCTGAACCGGCGGCCCGAGCCAGCGCTTCGATTTCGGTCATGCCGCTGAACAGCGGTTCGATCAACGGCTGAATGGCGAGCGTTGTTCCATCGGCAGTCCGCGCGTCGCCCCAGCTTTCGAGATAGTGAGCCAGAGGAATGTTGAAATCACTCAAGCCAGAAGTTTCATCCTCGTAATAACCGAGCCGGATGACCTTCTTCGCCTTCCTCTGTGTCTGCGCCCAATTCAAATCAGATGGCGCATTGTAAGCGGGATTGCCGCCCGAAATCACCAGTGTGTTGACCTGGCCGGTGTTCAACGCCTGCGCCAGTTCACCAATCGTTCGCTCAACTCCGGGCGATGGGGCGATGAGGTAGCTGACTGGAGCCGACGCGCCCTGGGTACTGCCAAGCGCAACATTCATCACAGCGGCCACCAAGTGCGCAGCGACGGGCTGGCGATAACCGGCTACCACAAGCGCCTTGCCTCTTTGCGCCACCAAATCCTTCGCGCATTCGACAGCCCATTTCTCCGCTACAGGAGCGTTCGCCGCAAGTCGCTGAAGCGCGGAGTTCAATTCAGCGGGGGCTGGGAAATTGGCCAGCTTCAGCACTTCGATCGCCACTCGCGCTCCCACTTTCGCTACAGTGCTTGTCGGGATACGCAACCGATGGTCCGCATTCGCCCCGGTCACGGTCAAAAGCCCCTCGACCACGTACAATCGGCTCATCTTGTCGCCGGGCTTCTCAACGCGTCGTCCGGCAGCATAACCGCGAATGTGCTTCGAAGAGTTGTCTTCCGTGCCTGCAAAATCACAATCCAGCGACAGAATCGCTGAAGCCGACTCGTAGCGATATGCTGCCGTCACCCGCTGGCCGAACGCGATTGCATTGGCTTGAAGCTGCGCGTCATTGTCCGTCGGCTCGTAAACGTGCCATGTCGCTCGCGGATATTTCTGTGCGATCAAACCCTGCAGGCGTGCCCGTGTTGGCGAGCTGCTGCGTTCCACCAGGAAGGCAAGTCCATCGCCCTGATTGGCTCCAAAACGGGTTTCGATCTGGCGAAGTTCATCGATGGCGGCTTCACGAGTCGAAGTCGCGCCCGTGCTGGCAAAACGCATCGCCCGATCCGGATCGTAGAGATCCAGGATGGATGCTTGCGCGAAAACATTGGTTCCGCCGCCACTCTCAGGATGGCCGGGATTGCCTTCGATCTTGGTGGGCCGACCTTCGCTTGACTTCACCAGTAACGGGACCGCCCCACCCCTGGCCGGCATAGCTGTGGCGTAGTACTGTGCGACGCCGTGGACATATCCTTCCGGCATCTTCGAGAACGGGTGAATGTATTCCTCGGGCTTGCGGCAGCCCGTCAGACCGATGCCCGCCAAGGCGAACGACGCGGTCATCAGTTGCATGAAAGAACGCCGCGTCACCGGATCCGTCAATTCGCTCGCGCCATCTGGAAACTCACGCGCCGCCCACTGCTTGAACTCTGGCGTTTCAGCCAGGTGATCGAGACTGCGCCAGTACTTTGGGCCTGTGTCCGGTTCAGGACATGGAGTAGGAATGGTTTTCATCGATGACAGGCGGAGCAGTTTTGCGAGGAATTGACCTTCCAGTCATGCACGAACTTCTCGCCGAGCTGAAGCTGGGCGGCCTCGTTCGTGCGCCAGTTCAGGTTGAAGACCTGCTCCGGCGGACGGATTTGCTTTTCTGGATTCCGGTGGCAATCGAGACAAAAACCCATGCTGAGAGGCTGGGCATGGCGCACTTCGTCCATCTTGTTGATCTCGCCATGACAACTGAAGCAACTGACACCACGGTTCACATGCACGGAATGATTGAAATAAACGTAGTCAGGCGTCTTGTGGATCTGAACCCAAGGGATCGGCTTGCCGGTGTTGTGACTCTCGCGAACGAGGGCGAGCTTCGGGTCGTTTGCCAGAATTTGGTTGTGGCAGTTCATGCAGGTCGAAGCCGCCGGGACATTCGAGTACCAGGATTTCTCCACCCCGTTGTGGCAATAACGGCAGTCCAGCCCCACCTGATCCACATGAATCGCATGGGAAAACGCCACCGGTTGGACCGGCTGGTAGCCCACACGCGTGTACTTTGGGGTCGCGTAATAGGTGATCCCTGCCAACACAGTGGATCCAGCGATCAAGGCTCCGGCGATCACTCGCGTCGGAAGCTTGTTGGTCCACTTAGGAAAAATGTCTGACATCGGAAAGCTTAGTAAAATCTCCGTCCGGAAGCCGCCTAAATACGAAACCCGCAAACAAGCATTACCTGCGAAATTCCAGCGCCCTTAAACTTCATCGATTCTGTCCCTTTTTCCTTCGATTCTCGTCGCTTAGTAAGTAATGCCTTTTCCAATGGGCAGTGATGTTTAACGGGTGATCAAGTCAAAGCAAGCAACTTAATGCTGTGCCGTGAACATTTCCGTTTGTTTAATAATGGCGATAAGCCGCGACTGATCGCACGCAGTGCAAAAACCGGGTGGAGCCACGGACCTGACTGGAACAGAAGCCTTGGCGAGCACCACCATCCAATTTAAAAAACAACGCCGACCCTCAATCTGCCCTTCGATACGCCTCTGCCAGCAACGTGATCGGATGCGCCAGCCTCACCTGCATCCCCTCGCGTCTCGCGCCATTGACCATCTGTAGCAGGCAACCCGGATTCGCCGTCGCCACCACCGTCGCGCCCGTCTTGCGGACATGTCCGAGCTTCCGATTCAGAAGTTCTGTCGCCATCTCGGGCTGGATCAAGTTGTAAATCCCCGCGCTACCACAACACCAGGTGCTCTCGGCCAGCTCGACGAGCTTCACATTCGGGATCGCTCGCAGAACCTGGCGCGGTTGCGCTGTGATCTTCTGTCCGTGGCACAAATGACACGCCTCGTGATACGTGACGATCATCTCCTCATCGTGGTGGCCGACGTGACGAGGCTCAATCTTTGCCCTTTGATTTTCATGATCTGCGCGCGCAGACGCAGCGCTCGCGGGCAGGGCTGCCCACGCCTCATCAGTGCGAGTCCCAGCCTTCGGCGCTTTGATCCCAATCTGCGCCAGCCATTCGTGAATATCCCTAACCTTCGCATCCCAGAGATGCGCCCGCTTTTCGTAAGCGGAATCACCCGCCAGCAATTTTGCGTAATGCTTCAAATGCGAGC
This sequence comes from Verrucomicrobiales bacterium, assembly GCA_005777315.1. GTDB lineage: Bacteria > Verrucomicrobiota > Verrucomicrobiia > Limisphaerales > F1-12-MAGs170 > F1-120-MAGs170. The sequence goes on along the minus strand of SXMN01000203.1, from coordinate 11,092 downwards.
CGCAACCCGCCGCGTTTGTGATGATCGCGTCGAACTTCTCCGGCGGGAACTGATCGATGTTCACACGCGCGAGCCGTTGCGCCAGTTTCCACTCTCCGTTATGCGCGTGCAATGAGCCGCAGCACGATTGCTCGGGCGGCGTCACCACCTCGCAGCCGTTTCGCGCCAGCACCTCCACCGTGTCCCGGTTCACGTCGCTGAAGATCAAGTCCTGCGCACAACCTGTCAGCATCGCCACGCGGTATCGTTTATCACCGTCTGCGGGCGTGACAGGAGCAATCAGATCATCCGAAAACTTCTGTTGGATTGTGGGTGTCATCTCCTCCAACTCGCGCAAACGTTTCGGGAAAAGCCTGAGCAGCCCGCTACGTCGAACAAACGTCTGCAAGCCGAGCCCCTGATACAACCTCAACACGTGCCCCACCAAGTGCAGCCGCCGCAAATCCATGAACAACCATCGCAAAGTGAACCCTCGCACCAATCCCCTGCCCTGCGAATCCAGCGCACCGCTTTGCTCCGCCTCCGCCCGGGCATGCTCAAACAGTTCCGCATAATTCACTCCTGCCGGGCACGCCGTCATGCACGCCAGACAACCCAGACAAAAATACATCTCATCGGCGAAGGTCCTCGTCGCCTCCATCTTTTCGTCAGCAATTGCGCGCATCAGAGCGATGCGGCCGCGCGGACTGTTGCGCTCCAATTTAGTCGCGTCATAGGTTGGGCAGGTCGGCAGGCACAGCCCGCAATGCATGCACTGCTGCACCACCGAATAGTCCAGATTTTTCAAATGCGACATGACTTCCTTCATCTCTCGAAGAAATGGATGCACGTGCAGGCTGTGGATTCAATCTATTAAACAAGTCCTGAAACCGTCTTGCCAGTTTTGAAACGTCAAGCCAGACTCTCAATCCATGCAATCCCAGCAAGCCTCCCGACAATTCGCTCATCGCATTTTTTTAGCCACATTGCTGGCCTGCATGGCTCCATTTGCCCTGTCAGGCCAACCTACAGGAGCGCCATCGAGGGAACCTCACGTCGTCTTCGTCATCGGCGAAAATGAGTACAACACTTGGGAGACACTCCCTGAGTTTGCCGATAAGGAACTCCGTCCGCAAGGCCTTCGATTCACCTATGTCAACGCCTCGCCGAAAAACGGCACAACCGAGTTTACCAACTTCGTAGCTATCAAGGAGGCTGACCTGCTGGTAATTAGTGTCCGGAGACGAACGCCGCGTAAAGAGATGCTCGATCTGATCCGTGCTCACCTGGGTGCGGGCAAACCGCTCGTTGGGATCAGGACCGCCAGTCACGCCTGGGATGCGCCGCCTGCCGATGCCGGGCATGGCAACTGGCCAACCTTCGATGTCGATGTGCTTGGCGCGAAGTACGAAAATCATTATGGCCGCATCACCAATGGTCCGCAGGCCATCATCAAAGCTGTGCCGGAAGCGACGACGCATCCGGTGGTGCGAGGTGTGCCGGTCGAGTTTCCGAGCAACTCGCACCTCTACAAATACACGAGGACTGGCGGCACCGTGACGCCGCTCTTGATGGGACATTTGGCGGGCCGGACCAACGTGGAGATGGCGGCATGGAGCTACACAGGAAACAACCGGCGCGTCTTCTACACTTCACTCGGCGGCCCGGAGGATTTCAAACTTCATGGATTCAGAACACTGCTTCGCAATGCCGTGCTTTGGGCTTTGGATCGTCCGATTCCGATGGCTGCTCTTAATAGTTCGCCTTCAGCCACCTCCCATCAGCCGCAGGGGGAGCCGCTGAAGCCAGACGAATCGATGCAGAAGTTTCATTTGCAGGACGATCTGGAGATCGAGCAAGTGCTTGCAGAACCAGTCGTTGCACAGCCCGTCTTCCTCAATTTCGATGAACGTGGCCGCATGTGGGTCGTCCAATATCGCCAGTATCCTTTTCCTGCCGGGCTCAAGATGATGAGTCGCGACAATGTCTGGCGCGCGGTTTATGACAAGATTCCTCAAGCGCCGCCCAACCACGTCCGAGGCGAGGACAAGATCACGATCCACGAAGACACTGATCGCGACGGGAAGATCGACAAACATACAACGTTTGTCGAAGGGTTGAATATATGCACCTCTGTGGAGCGCGGGCGCGGAGGAGTGTGGGTGCTGAATCCGCCCTATCTGCTGTTCTATCCCGATCGCAACAACGACGACGTGCCGGATGGCGATCCTGAAGTTCGTCTCGAAGGCTTCGGGCTGGAGGATACTCACTCGGTGGCGAACAGCTTGCGCTGGGGACCGGACGGCTGGCTTTACGGCGCTCAAGGAAGCACCGTGACAGCGAAGATCACCGTCCGCGATTCCAAGGGACGTGTGCTGAATGACAAACCCATTTACTCTCAAGGCCAGAACATCTGGCGCTATCATCCCGAGAATGGAATCTACGAAGTCTTCTCAGAAGGCGGCGGCAACGCCTTCGGCGTCGAGATCGATTCCAAGGGCCGCATCTTCTCCGGGCACAACGGCGGCAACACCCGCGGCTTCCACTACATGCAAGGCGCGTATCTCCAGAAAGGGTTTGAAAAACACGGGCCACTTTCGAACCCGCATGCGTTTGGATACTTCCCTCAGATGCCACATGATGATGTCCAGCGCTTCACGCACAACTTCATCATCTATGACGGTGGCGCGCTGCCAGAACGTTATCACGGCAAACTTTTCGGTGTTGAACCGCTTCAGGGCCGTGTTGTTTTCAGCGATATTACTCCGGACAAATCCTCCTTCCGGACGCATGACCTCGGTTACGCTGTCACTTCCGATGACCAATGGTTTCGACCTGTCGATATCAAGGTTGGCCCCGACGGCGCCGTCTATGTCTGCGATTGGTACGACCGGCAAGTAAATCACTATCGCAATCACGAAGGCCAGATCGACAAGAACAATGGGCGCATCTATCGGATCCAGCGAAAGAATCAGGCACTACATGGACCATTCGATCTGGCGAAGCTTTCGACGGAGCAACTTGTCGGGCTACTCGAGAACAAGAACAAGTGGTACCGCCAGCAGGCGCTGCGGCTTTTAGCGGATCGGCAGGACCGCTCAACCGATTACGCCCGCAAGCTTATCCCGGCCACTGATGGGCCTGCGAGCTCTTCAGCGCTGGAGTATCTCTGGCTCATCAACCTCACGGGCGGCTTCGACACCCGGCTTGTGTCCGCTTCGCTCCGAAGCGCCGATCCTCAAGTCCGCCTCTGGACCATCCGACTGCTCGGCGATGCGAAACATATCCCCCCTGAAATCGTTCCTATGCTCATCGAACGCGCCGAACGGGAAACAAACGTTGAAGTTCGAGGCCAGCTTGCATGCACAGCGAAACGTCTCCCGGCGGACTACGCCCTATCCATCGTCCGCGCGCTTGTTTCTCACGACGAAGACACGACAGACAATCGCATGCCGCTTCTCCTCTGGTGGGCCATCGAAGCAAAGGCGGAGTCGGATCGGAACGCGGTGGTCGGTTTCTTCAACGACGTCATGCTTTGGAACCATCCCCTCGTGAAGGAACACTTGCTTGATCGCATCGTGCGCCGTTATGCCACAGCCGGGACACGCCAGGATTTGCTCGCGTGCGCCAGTCTGTTCGCTGTGTCGCCAAAGGCCGAGTTCACCGCAAAACTGGTGAGCGGCTTCGAAGCTGCATTCAAAGGACGCTCCATGGCGAACCTGCCAGCGGAGCTTGTGAACGCAATGGCCAAGGCAGGCGCACGCTCCGTTGTGATCGGTTTGCGCCAGGGACAGGGCGGAGCGCTGGATGAAGCCCTGCGCGCTATCGGCGATGCCACGACTGGCAAGGACCGACGGCTTCAGCTCGTGCAGATTCTCGGAGAGGTCAAACAACCGCGTGCCATCGACGCATTGCTCGGCCTCATCAAGCCATCCAACGACCCCGTGCTCACAAAGGCGTCTTTGATCTCACTTCAAACCTACGATGAACCCCGCATCGGTAAGGCGGTGATTGACGCTTACAAGTCCTTTTCTGATGACACACGGACCAGCGCTCTGACGTTGCTGGCCACTCGATCCCCTTGGGCACTCCAAATGTTGGAAGCGGTGGATGCCGGACGGATCGAGCGACAGGGTGTACCCCAGGATGTCGTTCGCAAAGTGAAGTTGTATGAGACTCCGCGCCACCGCGAGCTTCTCGCGCGAACGTGGCCTGACATCCAGACTCCCACGACGGCGGAGATGGAGAAACAAATCAAACGCCTGGCCAGTGTTGTGAGTAAAGGAACAGGCAGTCCCTACGAAGGCCAGAAGCTGTACTCAGCGAGCTGTGGCGCTTGTCACAAGCTCTTTGGCAAGGGTGGCCAGATCGGGCCCGACCTAACGACCTTCAAGCGTGATGACCTCGAGAACATGCTGCTCAACGTGGTCAATCCGAACGCGGAAATCCGCGAGGGCTACGAAAACTACCTCCTAACCACCAAAGACGGTCGTGCGCTTTCCGGGTTCGTTGCCGACAAGGATGACCGCGTCATTGTCCTGCGCGGACTCGATGGCGAGAACTCAGTGTTGCCTCGTGACGAGATCAGCGAGATGAAGGCCGCCGGTGCCTCCCTGATGCCAGAGGGAATGCTGGAAGCGATGGATGACCAGCAAGTCCGTGATTTATTTGCTTACCTTCGCAGCACTCAGCCGCTCGTAAAATAGGGGAATTACTTCACCATCTGATCCTGCGGTCGCGCGGCACCGGGGGTGGCGTTCAGATCCAGTTTGATCACCACATTGTCTCGGATGAGATCGTTCGGCCTGCCTGGATAATTGATGTTGAAATCCTTCCGGTTGATCGCGAACTCAGCTTTGACCGCAACCGAGTTTGCACTCACCTGAAGCTGTGCCGGAAACGAGACGCTCTTCGTCACACCATGAAGGTTGAAATTGCCAGTGATCTTCGCCGGCTCTGAGGCCGCTTCGATGCTTGTGATCGTGAAGGTCGAAGTTGGAAACTTCTCCACGTCGAAAAAATCCGGCGCCTTCAAATGTCCTGTCAACCGATCGTTGTCCGACCAGGTTGACTGCATGGCAATTTTGATTTCGGGTGATCCAACAATTTTTCCGTCTGCCACCTGGATAGTTCCCGAGAAGTTGGTGAAGCCGCCGCTGTGGCTTCCCGTCACCTTCGATCCAACAAACTCGATCTTCGACTCTGCCCGGATGACGAAGTCTTTTCCGGCTCCCGCCGGAGCGGATGCCGCCGACTGTGGAGCGGCGGTAGAACTCTTATGTACAGTGTCCGAAGGATCGGAGCACCCGGCGAGAAAGGCTGCCACTGAAAACGTGATGGATGATGTGATGATGCGGGTCGTAGTCATTTTATGGTTTTATGGTTTTACTGTTCGTCGCGAAGCGGAATGTTTGCGAGCCACCTCAACAGAATCCGGCAACCGCGACCTTGCCGTTACAGGATGGCAGTTTGGCGAGATAGTCCGCCACAGCGTTCAAGTCCGCAGTGATTTGATCAGGTGGAAGCTTGCGGATTGTCTGGCCAACTTCAGCGCCGCTCCTGATCAATTCCGCCGTTCCGCCTCCGCCCGGAGCGCTGCCCGAAAGCAGATCAGGCGCGATGGCGATGTAACCGGCTTCGGCCAGTTGATCGGTTACGCTGCGAGCCCAATCGCTCAAACCGAAAATTTCGTGAATGACGATTACGGCGGTGGCCTTGTCCTTCACTTCGGGATATGTGATGAAGCAATTCACCTCACGGTCACCGTGTTTGACATTCATCCATTCTGGATGGCGCGGAGATTTTTCGAGTCGCGCCTTGGCCCAATCCTGGGCCATTGAGGCGGACAAGTTCGATGCTAAGATCAGAATAGAGAAAAGGAGAGTATTTCATGTGAGGTACAAATGGATTGGCGTCGCTTTGAAAGGTCGCAGGATTTCATTTCGCCGTGCGGACTTCGGGGTGGTTCAACAGATAGGCGCGGCGCTGGTCAACGAAAGCTTTTACACCAATGACTGTGCTGATGCCTCGAAAGCCTGGTTGTGTCGTGTCTTCAATGAGGCCTTTGCGGAAATTCTCGAACGAATAGAGCTTGTGAGTGTCAGCCTGAACGGTATCGGCGATGAGTGCCTGCCAGCCTTCCGCCAATGGGCCAAGTTTTTCCCAATTCAACCACTCCTCTGTAATCCGACGCACATGAGAAAAGTATCTCGCTCGAAGATCCGGCGCCATCACCAACTTGCTCAAGAGCGGCTTCGCTGCATCCTGACTGGCTGTGAGCGGGTCCAGTTCCACGCCCTTCACTTGTGCGTTGAAGCCGGGGCCCTCCGGGCTGCGGAAGGTTTCATTGGCGTCATGGGGGATCAGATAAAAGCGGCCCTTCTCATCGCGATAAATGCTGTAATCGCTTGTCCGAATCCAATAGCCATCGTTGTTGATGAACACATTTTCCAAGGCCAGGAATTTCAGTACGCCATCCACATCCAGGATAGGTTCGAGCGCCTGGCTGAGTTTCTCCGCTGGTGTCGTATTTAGCACGCGGCAAAGTTCAATGAGCGCCGCCCAGGCTTTGGGATCATCTGGAGTTTTGAGATCATACCAACGCTTGTACGGTGCAACGTCCTCTCCGAGATACACCAGACCGCCCTCGGCTCGCGGGCTTCCAGGCACCTTCCAACGGGCTCCTGCTCTCGTGTGAAACCACTCTTCGATCAGCTCAGCACCAAAATGCTGGGCTGCGACGTAAACGCCCCAACTCTCTCCATTGATTACAACATGCGCGTAGCCAGATTTCGGCGCCGGGATGTGCTGTCGGGCGACGTGGTAGTAGAGCGCTGATCGGCTGAAGGTCGGATCAGTGTGTGAATTGAGCAGATTCAACCCTCGGTAACCACCGATGCGTTGCTCCTTTTGCACGAAATCAAATGCCAGATTCAGCGATCGCTTGGAACCTTCTGGAACGGTGAAGAACGAGGATGCGCCGCGAAAATTCACTCCGACATTGGCGTAGGCTTTGCCATCCACAGTCACTCTCGCCGGCACCGACACGTCAGTGTGGTAAAAATCCGCCAGCTCCTTTTCCCAGTCTGCTCTTTCGAATTCGATGAAGAACGTCCGCAACACCGATGGATCGAACAAGGGAACATCCGGAAACACTTTCACGCTCGATGGCAAAACTTTTGGCCCCGCCTTCGGCATCGGATCATCCGGGCTCCGTTCGCGCCTGCGCGGGCCTCCGGGCCCGCGTCCTTCAGCCCGGTCGTTCTTCAGAAACTCCTGAGCTGCGACTCGCTCGCCTGCGGAGAGTCTCCCATCGCCGTCCTTGTCGAACTGCTTCACCAAAGGGCGATCCACCCTCACGCCTCCAAATCCACCCGGGCCACCCTGTCTTCCCCCACCTGCGACTGGCCGCTGCGCCTGGCCCGGACTCGCTGGCGATTCAGTCGCGGATGAGGTCTGTCTCTCAGCTCTGGCCTTGGAATCCGTGGCAGACTTATCCTGCGCCACCGCGAACTGGCCTAGCACGACAGCAAGTAGCCCTAGTATAATGACACGCCAGACACGCCAGAAAGAAAATGGAGAAATCATGACAATTAGTCTTTAGCGGAATGACTAGCGAAGTCACCACGGGGTTACTCCAATCTCTTGGAGAAGGACAGGAACCGCAGGGAGGGAATTGGTTCTGAAGTACTGGGCGGCCCCCCGTGGGCCGCCGTACCCGTTCCGACAATTTTGAGACTCTAGCAGTGTTGCTGCCAATCCCATCAATGACAATGACTGTCAGAGTTTGACCGAGTGTGGAAAGAATAAAGCCACCTCGCTATCGAGGTGGCCAGAGCCAAACCGCTCAGAAATGGCGCAGAATCAATTATCGACCAAGGCCAGGAATCAAGCCGCACGGTCGAGCGCGATCATGTTCGAATGCGAGTCATCCTTCGCATCGAGGTGGCCAGGCAATACACTCGTATTCTCCACCGCTGGCATCGAGTGCCGGGCTGCGCGGGCCAATCCGAGAACGAACATCAAGCTCACCACACCGTAAACAGTAAGAAGAATTGTCATCATGCTGGAGGGTTAAGCAGGGCCAGTGCCGGGAATCTCAACTTTGGCTTGAGACCTTGCAACAGTGATACAACCAATTGATAGCCAACACTCCAACATGATAGCCTGATATGAAAAGCGATGAAGCAAAGAATGAAGAACCTCCAATTCTGTCCTCTGACAGGACACTACTGTCCAGTTTCCAACCGCTGTCCATGTGGAGGTTCAAAATCGGAGGCGAACCGTATTGACCACCCACACGAGTCCGATGAGCAATGCCAACCCGAGGACGACAAACAGAATCTCAACGGTCAGCACCACATTACTGCCCGAACCGCGAGATGAAGATTTCTTTCTCCTGCGACGCGACATTTTGACTGGTCACTCTGCTGAATCACGCTTCATTACTCTCTAACTCTCGAATCGCCTCACTGCAACCCACAAGCCGTACTTGCAAAAGGTTCAGGCCGACCTTAAGCTCGATGAGTCGCCGAGCTTTTTACAAAAGCCTATGAAGATTTCATCTATCCATCGCCTTTCGAGCACTCGTGGTTTCACCTTGATCGAATTGCTCGTTGTCATTGCCATCATCGCAATTCTGGCCGGCATGCTTCTGCCGGCGCTCTCGAAAGCCAAAACCAAGGCGCAGGGCATCTCCTGCTTGAGCAACAACAAGCAGCTCGTGCTCGGCTGGCATCTATATTCCGGCGATTTCAACGACAAGACCGCCAACAACTTCACAATCCCCGGCACGCAACAGGCAATCTCATCGAAATTGTTCAACAACTGGGTCAACAACATCATGACCTGGAACGCGGGGACTGACAATGATTCCATGAGCGTCACCAATGTCGAATGGGTCAAGAACGGAGTTCTCGCCCCTTACACTGCGGGGGCTGTGGGAATCTATCGGTGCCCGGCGGACAACTATGTCAGTCCTGCACAACGCAAGAAAGGCTGGACTCAACGACTGCGAACCATGTCGATGAATGCCCTGTTCGGCCGCTCGAACAACACACCCTCAGACAGCCAGGCTCGGGGTGCCAGTTGGGGTTACGGTGGAGCTTACCGGCAGTTTCTCAAGACCACGGACGTGGTGGAACCAGCTAAAACATGGCTCACCTTGGATGAACATCCAGATTCAAACAACGACGCGTTTTATTACAACGATCCCACCCCTTCCAGTTGGGGCGACCTCCCTTCTTCGTTCCACAACGGTGCTTGTGGCTTCTCCTTTTCAGACGGCCACGCCGAGATTCATAAGTGGCTCAGTGCAACCTCGAAGTATCCTGTCAAATTCAGCTACGGCCCGGTAAGGCCTTTCGACGCCAATGGCAGGAAGGATTTCCAGTGGTACAAGGAACGGCTCCAGTTGATTCCTTTCAAATAGAATTGTTTGCCAGATATACCCAATGCAACGGGCACGGTAATAGTCCAGGCATCCTCATTCATTCCAATCTGCCGCGACCGGGCACCGGGGCGAGCGCCATCGGGGAGCTGATCCATGAATGAATGTTTGACCGGCTCACTTCTTGTCCGCTACGGTCCGGCTGGTGAAGTTCATCGTAGGACAGGTTAATCCACTGGTCGCTGTAGTAAGAGGCGCCGTGGGTTCTTGTCGCGTCTGAGGCACTTCAGCGATTTCGACAAAAACCCACGGCTTGAAACAGTCGTGGGTTTTTCATTTGCCTGCGACCAGCCGACAAAAGTACAAACAACGCGTATGAGTAAAACGACAGATGCCAGCAAAGCGAAACCGGCTTCAACGAAAACCCGGAATGAAATGGGACGCCCGATGCTCGGAAGCGAGATTCTGGTCGAAGCACTTGAGAGGGAAGGAGTGGACACCATTTTCGCGTATCCCGGCGGCGCCAGCATGGAATTGCACCAGGCGCTGACGCGCTCGAGGAAGATTCGGACGATTCTGCCCCGCCATGAGCAGGGCGGGTCGTTCGCCGCCGAGGGTTACGCCCGAGCCACAGGCAGGGCCGGAGTTTGCATGGCCACCAGCGGACCTGGCGCAACGAACCTCGTGACGGCGATCGCCGACGCTTACATGGATTCAGTGCCGTTGATTGCGCTGACCGGGCAGGTGCCGCAGGCGATGATCGGCAAGGGAGCCTTTCAGGAAACGGATTTCTTCGGGATGACTTTGCCGATAGTAAAGCACAGTTATCTGATCACGAACATCGCCGACATTCCGCGGATCATCAAAGAAGCCTTCCATGTCGCTCAGAGCGGACGCCCGGGCCCGGTGGTGGTGGATTTCCCGAAAAACATCCAGCAGCAGCGCGCGCAGCCGGTGTGGCCAAAGGAAATCAGCTTCCGTGGTTACAATCCGAATGTGAAAGCCGACGACGTGGCTCTGAACGAGATCATCGGGCTCATCGAGAAAGCCGAGCGCCCGGTGCTCTATTGCGGCGGAGGCATCATCACGGCGGAGGCCGCCGAGGAATTGAGGAAGTTCGCAAAAGCCGCACAAATTCCCGTGGCGACAACGATCATGGGTTGCGGCGCCTTTCCGGAGACAGATCCACTGTCGTTGCGCTGGCTCGGCATGCATGGGACTGCGTATGCGAACTGGGCGGTCAGTGGCGAGTTCAAGCAACGCTCCGGGCTGGACGAACCGCTGGTGAAGCTCAAAGACGGGGCGGATCTGCTTCTTGCATTCGGGGTTCGATTCGATGACCGCGTGACGGGCAAGGTCGAGAAATTTTGCCAAACCGGAACAATTGTCCATATCGACATCGATGCATCGGAGTTCAACAAGAACCGGAAGGTGCAGCTCGCGATAGAGAGCGACATCAAGTACGCGTTGCGCCGGCTCAACGATCTCATTGCAAAACGTCCGATCCAGAAAAAGTTCACGTCCTGGCACAAGCAGATCGCGGACTGGAAATCCCGTGCGCCGTTGCGCTATCAGGTGTCCGAAGAAGTGATGAAGTCCCGGCACATGCGGGATCATCTTCAGGGCAAGGAGAGCGAAGTCATCCTGCCGCAAATGGCGATCGAGCTTCTCCACGAGCTGACCAACGGTGAAGCGATCATCACGACCGGCGTCGGCCAGCATCAG
>SXMN01000202.1 GCA_005777315.1 Verrucomicrobiales bacterium | reverse complement strand
ATGAAACTGGAGTGAGCGTCTCGGACGATGAACTGGCTCGCGTCCATATCACGCCAGCGAAGTTCCACGGGGAATGGAACTATGTCATCGAACCCCGTTAACTAACATTTGCTCAAGTTATTATTTCGCCCGCCCTAAGCTCGCAGCGCGCGTTTTGGTGAGCCGAGTCGTTCATTGATCTCGGCCAGCCCCTCGTATTCGGTCGGCTCGGGAATGCGCCCCAACTCCAACGTCAGCTTGCCGAACCCCCCCAGCAGTTCCTTGTGCTCTTCATACAGGCTCTTCCAGAGAGTTTGCGGCCCGCCCAGCCCCAGTCGCGCGCTGATTTGCGTCCAGTCCACGACTCGCCGCGTCCGCGCCGAGATGAAATCTTGATGCTCCGCCGGGTCGCGAAACACGTAGAACACGCCCAGCGCCACCGGCACGGCGGTGACATCGAGCGCATCTTCGATGTATTGCTGAAGTTCCTGCTGCTCGAAGAACTTCTGAAACGTGTTCGCCCGCGTCAGCACGCCATCGCCGTAAATCCGTGCCGTGGCCGTATCCACCGTCTCGTTAATCAGCCCGGCCACGACCAGCAACCGCTTCGCGTGACGAAATGCGTCCACCAACGCTTCCAGACGCTCGGCCGGATCCTCGATCACATTCAGGACGTATCCAAGGTTGACGATGTCCGCCTCGCGCTTGCGCCCGTCGGGGCGGTGAACCGGATCCCAGCCGTCGGCGTCGTGTCCTAATCCATGCAGTCCGCGCACATCGCTCCCTTGTCCGCATCCGTAGTCGAAGAACGTGTTCGAGGACTTCAACAAACCGTATTCAAGCAGACTCTTGACCGGCTTCGACAACTCGTAGCGAGTCAGCGCCGTCTTGTGCCGGTCAATGACCAGCGGTGGCGACGCGACGACCCTTTCCTCGGTGTCCGCCTGCCGAAGGTCGTGCCCATCGATGATCAGCCCTTTTTCGCAAAGCAACCGTTCCCAATTCAACTTGAACCCGATTGTCGCCGTGTGTTCATAGAGTCCTTCCGCTTCCTCAGCCTCGGTCAATGCCACAAATCGCGGGCGCTGCGGATGATCAGGAACCAGGAAGGTCTCCTTTCGATGCAGGATCGGCGGATTCAAGTTCCCCGCGTAATCCGTTTGGCGTGTCTTGCCGCTTGCGAGGTCAATCGTGATGGCATGCTGCAGCGAAGGATGGGGATCGTCCATGAATTCCGGATAGCTCAGGAACGAAATCTTGAGTTCATCCGTCCGAAACTTGAGGACGTTGAATTTCGGGCCAGCCTCGAAAACGGTCACCAGTTGCGCCAGCAGTTGATTCAGCTCCGCGCCAAAATTGCTCGCTTCATCGCGAAACACATAGAGGGCTCCGGGCAATCGCTTCCCGTACCCAATCTTGTCCAGGTAGCCTTTATACTCGTCGAGTGTCATGGCGGTGGTGTGTGGCCCATTCGTTTCCCGAACGATTCGCAGCTCGACGATATTGTAGCCAAGGCGCAAGTGTGGCAAAACACTTTCATGAGTGCGGATCCCGTTACATTTTCCACCGACGAATGGCTAACCAGCGAGCAAGCCCGCCGGCTGTTGAAAATCTCTGCATGCCACCTCATGCACCTGCGCGAAGGTGGAATCCTCCGGTTTGAGAAAAAGGGAAACGCCTTCCTCTATGTCAAAGCAGACGTTGAGCGCGAAAAGAAGCGCGTGGCCTGCTAGCGCGCTGGTTTGGGATCGATGGCCTGAGCCCTGGTTTCCCCTGCAGCCAGATTTGGATGCAGCAGGTCGGGCATGGGGGGCAACAATGTCATCCGGTTGAGTTATTTGAATGTCCAGAAAATGCAGGGCAGTGACAGCGTTTGTCACCGGCAATCTGGTTGAATGGTGGAAGTCGAAAGCAGAACGTCGTTCGTTGTTCCGTGAAGCCGGTGGACACTTAGCCAAAGAAAACTTATGAAGACTGCCATAGAGCATTTCGGTGAGTTCTTTGAAAAACAGGGATGGTCTCACCACCAGTCCGACGACAAGTCTGCCATTCAGATCAACATCACCGGCAAGAACGGTCGATGGGTGTGCATGGCGGTGGCGGATGTGGAAGGCGAATCGGTTGCGTTCATCTCGCTCTTCCCAAGTCGCGCGTTGCCTCAGAAGCAGGCCGCCTGCGCCGAACTGCTGATGCGCATTAACTTCGGCCTGAAGCATGGTGCCTTTGAGATGGACTTTGAAGATGGTGAGATTCGCTTTCGCACCGCCCTGCCGATTGCCCCCGCCGAAGTGACCCCGGCCATGATCGAGCGCATGGTGGGGTCGAACCTGCTCACTTGCGACGCTTTCTACGACCCGATCATGCGCGTCTTGCACGGCGGAAGCTCGCCCAAGGAGGCGCTGGCGAAAGAGGAAGAAAAGCCGTCCACGCAACCGCGGTTTGAATTGAACTGAGCCTCCGTTGCGGATGAGGAAGCCGGATCACTGCGCTCACGCCCTTGGAGCAGTTGCAGGCAGCGCACCTCGATCTGTCGTAATCCAGCGCCGAGTCTCGGGTTGGAGATGGGTCGCCATCGGAATGGTCAACGGAAGGACACATTATCATGAGCACTGCCAACACCGGTTATGGTCCGAAGCTGAATCCCCTCGCCATGCAGCGGGTGTTGGATCACGTCTTCACCCGCAACGCGCAGCCGGCCCAGTGCGGCCGCGCGGGCACGCCGGTTTGCCTCTGGGGCGCCCATGGTCTGGGCAAGACGCAGATCGTGCAGCAGTATGCCCAGGAGAGAAACTGGAAGCTGGCGTATTGCGCCCCGGCGCAGTTCGAGGAGATGGGCGACCTCCACGGGTTGCCCAGCGTCATGGATCGCACGCCGGGCCAGCCCCACAAAGGCGATGAAATCACCGTCTTCGCCCCGCCGCAGTGGGTTCCCCGGGAAAAAGGGCCGGGCATCCTGCTGCTGGACGACATCAACCGCGCCGACGACCGCATCCTGCGCGGGATCATGCAACTGCTCCAGAACTTCGCCCTGTTTTCGTGGCAGCTGCCGGAGCAGTGGCAGATCGTGGCCACCGCGAACCCGGAGGGATCCAGCTACTCCGTGACCACCATGGATGACGCCATGCTGACGCGATTGTTGCATTTCACGCTCATGTTCGACGCCAAGGCGTGGGCGAAGTGGGCCACCGAGAGCGGGGTTGACGCGCGCGGCATCGCCTTTGTCCTGAATTATCCCGAGACGGTGACCGGCAGGCGAACCACGCCCCGAACCCTCACCCAGTTTTTCGAACAGGTTCAGGAGATCAAGGACCTCAAGGCGGAAATCGAACTGGTGGCAACCCTGGCGGCGAGCGTGCTGGACGAGACGACGGTGGCGGCGTTCGTCAGCTTCGTGAACGACGAGCTGACGGACCTGCTGGATCCCCAGGACATCCTGGATGCCGAGAGCCACTCGGCCTGGAGCGGACGGTTTGCCGAATTGGTCAGGGCCAAGAACGGAGGCAAAAGGGTGGACCGCATCTCAGCCATCTGCACCCGGCTGTTCCTGCACGTCACGGCCCCACACTACCGTCTGCATGCGCGGCATGCGGACAATTTTGCCGAGTTCCTGCTTGGCTCGGCGATCCCAAATGATCTTCGAGCGAGCCTCATGATGGACCTCAGCAAGCACGCCTCGCCGGATGCCCAAGCCCTGCTCAAGGACAAGCGCCTGGCCCGGTTACTTTTGGAGAAATTATAACACCGTCCGGGAGCATCAGAACCCGATACACCACTATGAAAAAGCGACACGCGCACCAGTTGAAGCGAAGGGTGGACAGGAAACTCTTAACCAGGGAAATCGCCGGCGAAATCATTGCACGCCGGGCTGGCAACATCTGGCGGTTCAAAACAATGGAGGATGAAGCAGCCGAGGTTCTCGCCTCGCACAAGGGAAAACTCATGCTCAACGGGCTGGGGACATTATCAGTCCGGGCGGCAGAGTCGCTAAGCAGGCATGAGGGGGAGCTTAAACTCAACCGCTTGCGACGGTTGCCAACCAAGGTGGCGGAAGCCCTGGGCAGGCGCCGGGGAAGTTTAGCCCTCCAGCGCCTGGCTCACCTATCAATCGGAGCTGCGCGAGCCCTTAGCCAACGCAACGGAATGGTGGCGCTGGAGGGCATGCGGAGTTTGCCTGACCGGGCGTTGTTGCCACTGGGGGCGCCCGACAAGTGTCCGGTCCTCTTGCCAGGCAAACTCAGGGTCCGGCTCCGGAGATTCATGCGGCTGCGATACCAGGATCTGCGGCGACGGGGCAGGACCATCGATCCCAAGGAATGGCAGGGTGGGCGCCTGGTCCTGCCGCCGGCCGGGGTGTTGGTTGACAACCCATGCGAGAACAAGAGTGGGCCGGTTGGTTGCCAAAGCGATCCATTGCTATTGATCGATTGGTATCAGGGATTGTTGCCGGCAGAACATAAGAATCAGGGTATGTCTGATGAGGCCGCCCGTGTGCTGGTGGAAAACTATTTGTTCTTTGACTGGGTTCGCCAGCAAGAGCAACGGGAGGAGGCCAGCAAAACGATGCGAGAGTTTTACGCCCCGCGTGTGGCTGGAAACCGGGCAATGCGCGAGGTCGCGGTCAGGGCCGGCGTGGATCCCGCATCGCTGCGGCAAAAACACCAGGCGCTGGCCGAGATGGCAGCGGCGGGAAACTTTGCCCTGGTTGCCGAAATGCTTGTGAATTGCGAGGACGGCTGGATGCATGAATCGCTGCTGGCTCGCAGCACAATCAACAGCGCCGGAATCCTGGAAACCGGCGAACCCTTGAACCGCCTGGGCCGCGTCTATGGAAAAATCCAGGATGAGGCCGGCCGTCAAGACTACAGTAAATTTTACAGCAGGTGGGAAAGGGAAAAGGCAAAGGAAGAAGCAAGACAGGCGCTCGCCCAGGGGATAGGTGCGCTCGCATTGCATGGTGCACGGCGCGCCTGCCACTTGGGGGATGAACTGAATATCCAACGATTGCGTGGCCTCACCGTGGGCGCCCACACCTTCAACGCGCTGGCTGAGCATTTCTTTCCGCACTACCCTCACGTCGCGCCAGTTTTTGACGATGGAAGCCTCTCAGGAATGACGGAATTAAACGCATCTGCGGCTTCTTGCTTGATGCGCCGGGACGCCGGTCAGCCTCTGGACCTTAGCGGTCTCAAAATCTTGCCGGAACCGGCAGCCGAAGCATTGAGCCTTCTCAAGGGAAAATTGAACCTCAGTGGACTGGAAACACTCTCGGACCTGGCGGCGCAAGCGCTGGGCAGGGAACAGAGTGAACTCGAACTGGGTGGTTTGAAAACCTTGTCCGACGGTGCGGCTGAAGGTTTAAGCCGTCACAAAGGAGAGCTTTGTCTCGGGGGTGTGCAAACCCTCTCGGACCCTGCAGCCGAAGCCTTGGGCAGGCATGAGGGAACGCTTCGCCTGCGGTCCTTGAAAAGCCTGTCCGACCAGGCAGCGGAAGGGTTAACCCGCCACAAAGGGGCGCTGGACCTCCACGAGTTGAAGACGCTCTCTGACCGAGCGGCTGAGGCGCTGGGCAGGCACGAAGGCAGTCTCGACCTGGGTAGTTTGAAAACCCTGTCCGATCAGGCATTGGAAGGGTTAAGCCATCATACAGGAGGGCTTAATCTCTGGAGTTTGCAGACATGTTCAAAGCGGGCATTGGAAAAGTTGGCCGCTCACAAGGGGGAGGTAACGATTGGCTGTTTCTGAAGACAACACTTTGCCCGGGCGCGGGAGGGACTCGAGACCGCAAGCGCCACGACTGCCTGAACCGGTCGGTGACCGCCTCAATCCGAAGTCAATCGATCAACCATGATGCAACCCGATCCAACAATCATGACAGCCGCCCAGGCGGAGGACGAGATCTCCCGGTCCACCTTCAGCCTGCTAACAAGGGAGCCGTTCTATGCGCATGTGCTGGCCGGAATGCCGCGCGAGGTCAGCAGCCAAGTGCAGACGGCGGCGGTGGCCTGGAATGGACAGCAGGTCAAACTGCTGGTCAATGCGGACTATTTTGTCACGAGACTGACACCAAACCAACGGGTGGCGGTTCTCAAGCACGAGGTACTCCACGTCGCTTTCCGCCACCTCTTCCGGCAGGCGGACCGGGATCCGGAAATCGACAACCTGGCCGCCGACCTGGTGGTGAATCAGCTGGTGGCCCCATGGCCTTTGCCCAAGGGTGCCGTGCTGCTGCAATCCTTTCCAGACCTCCGGCTGGAGCCGGACCAGACCGTGGAGCACTACTACGCCGCCTTGATAACCCTCTACCGGGAGATGCAGAAGAATGGTTTTCAGCGCGGCGCGGGCGATGGCCTCGAATCCGACGGAGCCGGCGGCGAGGTGGGCGGCGGTCATGGTGGACGGCAGGCGGCATGCGCAAGAAAAGGCCGTGATGAGAAACGGGGCACCGGTAAAGCTGGCAGAATCGCCGGTTTGCCCGAGTGGGCTAGGAAGACCAAAGCGCCGATCAGTGCCGTGACAATTGCCCAACTTCTGATTGGGTCGCTGCGCGGCGATCACAGCCTGTGGGGCGACGGAAAGGATTCCCTGGCAACCGGTGTTGCCCGGCATGCCGTCGGCAGTCTGTTGATCCGGGCGCGAGACCGCATTCCAGCTCACCTATGGGGAACCCTGTCGGCCGCCATGCAATCTGCTTTGGCCGCGGTGATGGCGGAACGGGAGCCTAAAGTGGACTGGAGAAGAGCCCTGCGCATCTTTTGTGCCGCCTCGGGAAAAACGCGCATTCGGCATTCGCTAAAGCGGATCAGCAAGCGCTATGGGACGCGGCCGGGCATGAAGATCCAACGCTTCCAGAGGTTGCTGATCGCCGTGGATACCTCGGGATCCATCAGTCAGCCGCTGTTGGAGCGATTCTTTGTGGAGATTCACGGCGTCTGGCAGGCGGGCGCGACGATCACCGTTGTTGAATGCGACGCCGAAGTCAAACGCCACTACGATTACCGTGGCAAGGCGCCCCAAGTGGTTGTTGGCGGGGGAGGCACGGCATTTGAGCCGGTCTTCCTTTGGATGGCCGCAGGCCGCCCGTTCGACGGTTGCATCTATCTCACGGACAGTTATGGGCCCAACCCGACCACCCGTCCCCAATGCCGCTTGCTCTGGGCGGTGCCGGAGGGATTCACATCAAGAGCATTGCCTTTCGGTGAAACTCTCTACCTGCCGGGGTAGCGCAAAAAGTTGTCATTTTATGACACGCTTCGGTGTTGCCTGCCGGCTCATTTCTGGTAGGTTTCTCGCATGAATCGCAACCCATATGAAAGTCCTCCCCGGACTTTGCAGCAGACCAAGCCGGTCGGCTCCATGGGCGATTCTCCTGCCTGTTAGCGCCCCGGGTTGACCCGACACCACCTTGATTCGGGAGCACCGTGCTCACGAGTCGAGACCGAGCGCCTCCGTGCTGTTCATGGGGACGCAAGCCTTAAGCCAAACCTGGCGGAACGGATTTCCACCGTTTCCCGCCGCGACAAAGAAAGGTGCGAAGAAGCTATGAAGTCTGTGCAACGTGTTTTGTCTCTCGAAAATCCCGACCATCATTTGTGGAACAACAACGGCACGTGGTTTGTGCATTATACCGTTTACCCAACGGCCGTGACGAAACAACGGGTGAGAAAGTCCCTGGGAACCCGGTGTCTGGCAGAAGCGCGCCGGAAGCGGGACGAGTTGCTCGAAACTCTGCATTCCTGCGACACCGTGGCCGGGTCGAAAGGCACCGAGAGTCCACGGTCAACCGAGTCGCAGGGAATTTTGCTGGAGATTTCCTGGGCAACATGCGCGCCGGAGTTCTGGGAGTGCCAGCCCGTAGCCGCGCTTGAGCTGTCAAGCTCAAGCACCAATGACGGGAGGCAGTTACGCTTCGCTGGAATGCGATAGGACGGGTCCAAAGCAACGCGCAACAACAAACGAAGGCGACCTGACAACCAGGAGAAACCTGAAAAACGAAGGACAAATCTATGGATCATGCCTATGGACTATTAACCGATTTTTTCGGCAAACAGGGGTGGAATTACATCCAGTCCTCCCAATGGCCCGCCATTCAGGTCAACATCACCTCGGAGAGCGGCCGGTGGACCTGCTTGGCGATCGTGGAAGAAAAGAGCGAATACATCACTTTCATCTCGCGTTTCCCGAGTCGCGCGTTGGGCAGGAGAGTGAGCGCGTGCGCCGAACTCATCGCGCGAATCAATTTTGTTCTGAGGATGGGCGCCTTTTCGATGAACTATGAAGACGGCGAGATTTGCTTTCGCACCTGCCTGCCGATTGCCCCGGCCGAAGCGACCTCGGCCATGATCGAACGCCTGGTCCTGGTCAACCTCCGCATCGTGGACCACTTCTACGGCCCGATCATGCGCGTCTTGCACGGCGGAGTTTCGCCCAGTGAGGCGTTGGCGAAAGCCAAAGAAAAAGAGACGGAGAACCCCGAACCGCGGTTTGATTTGAACTGAGCCTTCGTTGCGGTTGAGGAAGCCGGATCGATGCGGTCAAGCCCTCGGAGGAGTTGTGGGAATGTTGCGATGACAAAAGGACCACCGAGTGTTCCTCGGCATCCAGAGCTTTCGTCGCGGGGTTGGCTGGGTTGGATTGTGCGTCAGTCTGGGAGCACCCAAACACGGTGCTGGGATTTTTGCTGAGGGCGTAATAGGCTGACGACCATGAAACCCATGCGCTTTCTCCTCCTCACGACGCTCTTCCTTCTTTGCGACTCTGCTTTTGCCGCTGACTCATCAACTGTTCAGGTGAAGCTCAAGATCGTGCGTGACCAGCCCTATGCCGAACCGGCTGATCCGCGACAGAAGGTGGATATCTACGCACCGCACGACGCCAGGAACCTGCCCGTGGTCTTCTGGATCCATGGCGGCGGGTGGGAGGTTGGCGACCGAACCGCCATCCAGATGAAGCCACAGGCCTTCGTGGACAAGGGTTTCGTTTTTGTGTCCACCGGCTACCGCCTCCTACCCGACGTGGAAATGGCGACGATCTTTCGCGACATCGCCAAGTCCTTCCGCTGGGTGCATGACCACATCGCAGAGCACGGGGGCGACCCGAATCGCATCCTCGTCATGGGACATTCCGCCGGCGCGCAGCTCGCCGCCCTCCTCTGCATCGACGACAGCTATCTGAAAGCCGAGGGGCTTCCCCTCACACTCATCAAAGGCTGCGTCCCCGTGGACGGTGACACCTATGACGTGCCGGCCATCATTGAGACCGCCGAGACGCGCCGCCGCGTGCATGGCCTGGCACAGGCGAAGTTTGGACACCGCGAAAAGTTCGGCAACGACCCGGCGAAACACCGCGATTATTCCGCCGTCACGCACGTGGCGAGGGGCAAAGACATCCCGCCATTCCTGATCCTCCACGTCGCCGATCATCCCGACACGACCGCGCAGGCTCAGCGTCTCGGTGCCGTATTGAAAGGCGCTGAGATTCCCGCCAGGGTCTTCGCCGCCAAGGAGACCAGCCACAGCAAAATCAACGAGAATCTCGGCCTGCCGGGTGATTTGCCTACAAAAGCGCTTTTCGAGTTCGTCGATGAAGTGTCGAAAAAGCAGGAATGATCCGAGGATATTGCTCCGGGAACCGCCGATTCGTCAGCAAAGCGTTCCGCCGCAAAATACAGCTGCATTGATGCCGTTCGCATCGATCCGCTCTACGTCATCCGAGCAAAGCGAAATCAGACCTCGCGCTTTAATTCCGGAATGTCGATGTAACGCGATACCTTGGTGTGGAGTTCCTCGATAAGTTCCGGCTCCATATACCTATACTGATCAGGGATTCGCAAAGTAACGGTGCGTTTGCCTTCCAGGGCTTCAGGGAACTTGTGTCGGAGACGGTTCAGGTGGGATTTCTCCATGAGGAAAATGACGTCGGCCCACCCGATATGGCCCTCGGTGATGACGATGCGAGCGTCGGGTTGTGTGCCTGCGGAGCGGACTTGAATGCCGGGAATGCCACTGAAGATGCACTCCGCCGTCAGACTCCGCATCCGGTTCTGACTGCAGACAAACAGCAGTTTTTTCGGATGCTCTTGTGATCTCTCCATATGCTTGCCTTCTTTCTGGACGCCAACAAACTCCTAAAACAACCCAATACAACCGCGTCGCTTGCTCCCGAGGTCATCGGGGAATTTCAGGTGAGTAAGCAAATCGTGCCAGCGGAAACCACAGGTCACGATGAAACTGTGGAATGCCGCGGGCGGTGTCCACTCTTTCCCGCAACTCATTCATGAAGCCGTCGAACCGGCTGACTTTTTGAGGTTGCCAAAGAACCGCTGCGCGCCAGCTCCCTGTGCCGGCGGGAACCGGATACGCGAAAGTCGCTGACCTGCCGGCTTCGAGGTATCCATACCCTTGGGAGACTATCATATCATCGGTGCGGTTGGTGATGCTGAGAAGCGCACAGCTTCCCAAGACAGGATCGTCGGTCATGCAGACAAAGTGGACGGGGAGATCGACATTAGTTCCGCGCTGCAGCCAGAGGAGCACCCCTGCCAGGAGAATTCCGAGCGGGACAAGCATTCGTGGTCCAAGCTGCCGCGTGCTCAAGTTTGCATGGCTTCTCTCAGTCGGTGCATCGCATGACTGCCGGGTTGGCGTGTCACTTACTGAATGTCCAATGGTCGCTGTTTGTGGAGCTTGATTCTTCTCCGAGTTCATTCTTTGCCTTTTGGAAGGGGCATAATGACACCACCAATGTAACCGCGACACATCTCTGCACAGAGCAAATTCGGAGGTGATTTTCGGATCTGCCTCTCCATGAGAAACTTTGATTTCATCCACCGCAACCACAGCCAATGGCATGTCTTGTGGTAGGAACGAATTCGCGGTTGGCACTTGTTTTGAGTAAGCGCGAGCAAGCCAACGCGGACGCCAGGCCGGTTTGGCGGCGGTGGTCTGGTGGCTGCAAACGATTCTCCGCCGAGAAAAAGACAGAATACGATGAATACATTGATTACATGGAAACCCTTCCGGGAAATGGACGAGTTGCAGAGGCGCTTGGCTTCCGTCTTTGACTTGGCGCCTTATCGTCGCAACGCACCATCGACGGACCAGGAGAACATGACGGTGGCAGAATGGGCCCCGGCGGTGGACATCATTGAGGATGAGAAGGAATACCTGATCAAGGTGGAGCTGCCTGAAGTCGCCAAGGAGGCGGTGAAAGTCACGGTGGAAGATGGAACGTTGACCATCTCAGGCGAGCGGAAAGCCGAGAAGGAGGAGAAGAATCGTAAGTTTCACCGGGTGGAGCGCTACTACGGCTGCTTCCAGCGCAGCTTCAGCGTTCCCGACGACGCGGAGGAGGGGAAGGTGAACGCGGAGTTCAAGGATGGTGTGCTGAAAGTTCATCTGGCCAAGAGCGAAAAGGCTCGTCCGAAGCAGATCGAAGTGAAGGTCAGTTGAGCGGATTCAAAAAGGCAGGGACGCGCCGCAGAGCGCGTTCCTGCCAGTCTTTCCCAACTCTCGGCCAATCTCTGAAAGTTTCGGGATCGAGATGAACTTCGCGAGGAGCGGGATTCCCGGGGGCTCGTTCGTGGGTATCGAAGCAAAGGGAGTTCCTTGACACCGAAGCTTTCCAACTCCTGTTCATCAGCCCAACACCACCAGCAAAGGGCGATGATCCGAGGCCACCGCTTCGGGGATTACGGTGGATTCCAAAACCCGCCATTTCGCGCGGGGCGCCGCCAGCACGTAATCAATCCGCATCTTTGGGACATCGGCGGGATCGGTCAATGCAGCATTCGCTCCTGCCGTATCCACCCAACCGGTTTCTGAACTCAGCATTCTTTTCATCACCCGGCTTTCCGGTGTCGCATTGAAATCTCCCGCAAGGAGGGTCGGAATTCCGGTGGATGGAAATTCCTTCAGCAGCGCTCCTGCCTGTTCCCAGCGATCCGCATCGTCACCCGTCGCATCGAGGTGCAGGCAAACCCAGCGGATCCGGCCAAATCCGGGAATATCCACCAGCGCGGTGGTGGCAATACGCGGCTCGCGGCCTTTGATTCCCGGCAGCCTCACAACTTTCGGCTCGATCAGCGGCCATCGGCTGAGAATGACCTGGCCATATTCCCCGCCTTGGAACGGCATCGCGGCGCCATACCAGCCATGCAGTTGAGTCAGCCGGATATACTCGGAAGCCTGGTCCACGTCCCCGGTCCGCTTGGCTTTTCGATCCACCTCCTGCAGGGCGACAAGATCCGCCTTGGCAGTGCGGACGATACGCGCGATCCGCTCCAGATCAATCCGTCCATCCAGGCCTTCTCCGTGATGCAGGTTGTAGGACAAAACCCGCAGCTGGCAGGTGGCGTTTTGGGTTGAAGAAGTTGGGCTCTGGCACCCCACGGCTGCGGATGCGACCAATCCGGCAACGAACGAGCGGCGTTTCATTCGCCTCTTTTACCCCGGCCGTGGAGGAAGGCCAAGGGCAACGATAGGCAGGCCATGATGCAAAGACATCCCTTGCGCGCCAAGCTCCGCCAAGTCTCCGATGACCATCTCGGTTCCACACGGATATTTCAATAACATCGGCACAACCAAATCTCACCCCAACAAAAAACCCGCCTCAATTTCTGGGCGGGTTGTGTGATTGGCTAATAGAAAAACCCCATGGCTCGTAAGGATGAGAAGTTGGGTCCGCCAACGATCACGTGATCAAGGACTTCGATCTTCAGGAGTTGACCGGCGCGGATCAGCTCGCGGGTCGCTCTGATGTCAGCCTCCGACGGCGATGGATCGCCGCTCGGATGCGAGTGCATAATGACGATGGCCGATGCGGCGGCGATTATTGCGGTTCGGAACACCTCCCTTGGCCCGACCAAAAGCTGGTCAAGGAGCCCGATTGAAATGAATTGATGCCCCTTGATCCTTCGACGGACGTTCAGGAGCAAGACCACGCAGCACTCGGCGTCT
Source organism: Verrucomicrobiales bacterium (assembly GCA_005777315.1). GTDB lineage: Bacteria > Verrucomicrobiota > Verrucomicrobiia > Limisphaerales > F1-12-MAGs170 > F1-120-MAGs170. The sequence continues at coordinate 14,640 of SXMN01000202.1, read as the reverse complement.
TCACTAAATATCGGAGTGGTTTTGACATGGGCATTCCAGTAGGCGACGGCTCCTTCCGGCGCATCGCACATCTGCATCTCGCTCGATGTCGGGCATTCGCGAAGAGCAATGACCTTGTATTCAACTGGTTGTGTTTTGAAGTGAATTAGATTCACTCGGTGATCTCCTTTCGAGCCGTCCACCTGTTGATCCAGGCTGTTTCTGGTTTGGGTGATCCCTTCGTTGGACGCTTTGGACGGCTTTCTTTTCCAGCGAAGGGTTGTGCTGCACCGTTGCAGCGAAAGAAAAGAAAGCCTCTCCAGCGCTTGGGAGAGGCTGAAGGTCAGTAATCCTCCGGTAACAATACCGTGCTGACCGCAGAACCGGCTTCCGTGATGATCCAGTATTTCACGCCTTTGGCGGAGTGATAAACCGAGAAGAGTCGCGATCCGTCGATCAGCGCACGCTCGTTGGCCTGCCGATCTTCCTCATCCACATCGCCCCAGTCACCGGCGTGATGCCGCTGGATGCCATTCAGAATGTCCTGCGGCGTCAGATGCGCGAGAGCGTTGGGCGTGGCCAAAAGGCGGCCAAGGTCGAACCCGGCCACTGGCGATTTCGGGGCACTCATGAGACACCTCCGAAAAGTTGAGCCACTTCTTCAGCGGACAGGTGTTCCGGTTGCATGCCTTCATTCTCGAACACGTATGTTTTGACGAAGCAGAACTTGGACAGGCGGCAAGCGATGTCTTCGCGGCCCTCACGGCCGGCATCGTCTTCGTCGAGCATGACAAGAACAAGGCTTTGCGAGGACGTGTTCTGACGAAGCAACACTTCCTGCGCTGCTGTCATGGTGCTGCCCATGAGGGCGACCACTTTGCGATAGCCGTGCTGATGCAGCTGGATGGCGTCGAAGAATCCTTCGACGATGACGAGCGGACGGTCCGCCGGCTCCTGGATCGCTCGATCGAGGTTGAACAACTCCTGTCCCTTCTTGAATCCGGGCGGAAGTTTGTATTTCGGCGTGGCCTTGTCGGACGGTTCACCCGGCCAACGACCCGCGTAAGCGACGACCTCGCCTTTGAAGTTGTGAATCGGAATGGCGACGCGTCCGATCATCAAACCTTTGTCGCCGGTGAAATAGCCGAGGCCAAAGTCAATGATGGTTTCCTGGCTCAAGCCGCGTTCCTCCGTCAGATAAGGGTGATCGCGCTGCAATTTCTCCAATCGAAACTTCAGCGGAGGATTGGGCTGGTTGTCCTCCGGCTTCGGCGCCGGTCTGGGCGCTGCCGGTTTCGGAATTGTCAGCGACGCGTCTTTGGCTGGACGTTCCTCTGGCTTTTCTCGTTGGCCGTTGGATTTGTCGCTCGCGACTTCTTCAAAGGAAATCCCGAACCACTCGCACGCGTTGAGGGCGGCGGCGTGGATCGAGATGTCTTCCTTCTTCGCGATGAAGTCGAGGACGTTGCCACCGCATTTGCAGTCGCTGAAGCAGTTCCAGAGGTTCTTGTCGGTATCGACGCGGAACTGGCTGGGATTGCTTCCGCCGTGAATCGGGCAGGGGCCGCTCAAGCGGCTGCCGCTGCGTTTGAAGGTGTCAAGCAGGCTGTAGTGCGCGAGCACCTGTTCCATGGTGATCCGGGCGCGAACGAGCCGGAAATCGACAAAGGGCCTTTTGGCATTGGGCATGGGGATACTCCTTTCAAGGTACAGGGGTGAACAAGTGACAGCTCGGAATGAGCCGTCATCTAATCCAGCACCTTACCACGAAGCGCCCTTCGAGAACCAGTCCTGCACGAGTTAGACCAGAGAAAAGCTGATGTGTCCAATAGCGCCCCCATGGGCGATGGGTGATGGGTGATGGCCCGGTCGCTTCACCGGCGGCAGTGTCGAAAAGAGAGCCTCGCGGTCTGCCACGCCCTTCGAGGTCGTCGTCGGCAAGGTCGTATTGCTTGACCAGCTCGCAGGAACGGCAATGAAGATTTGACCGTGAACCGCACTGATGGGATAAAAGACACATGAAGACTCAGAGCACGATCATTGAGATGGATGAGTCTGGCGTCATTCGGCTGCCTGCTACGTTGAGGGCGGCATGGAATCCGATGGGCAAAATGGAGGCCGCTGTTGTCGGGCATCAGTTGGTAATCTCGCCAGTTGACGCGGAGTCCGATCTCGCCAATCCCACGCTTCCGGCGGTGCGCGTAGCCGCGTTGCGTGAATGGGTCGCCAAGCTGCCGCGACATCATCGGGAGGCGCTTTCGGACCAGGCGGTGAGTCGTGACACCATCTACGATTGATGGCCTTCCTGCTCGACACCAACTTGCTGGTGCGGCTTTCGGATCCGCTTTCGCCGCTTCAGCCGGTCGCCCAGCAAGCCATTGAGAGGCTGCTCCAGCGCGGCGAAATACTCTATCTTACGACGCAGAATCTGATTGAATTCTGGGCGGTCGCCACGCGACCAATGGAAGCCAATGGATTGGACTGGAACCTCGTCGAAGCCCAGAGCCGAATCGAGTCACTCGCCCGACAGTTTGCGATTCTCGATGATAATGCCGAGATTCGCCCCCACTGGATCGACTTGGTCACCACGTGCGGGATCCGGGGAAAGAAGGTTCATGACGCACGTTTGGTGGCGGTGATGAAAGCGCATGGCGTTACCCATCTGCTGACCTTCAATGTGGAGGACTTCAAGCTCTTCACCTTCATCATCGTCCTGCACCCGAACGACATTCTCGCGACGGCGTCATGATGTTGCCAGGCGGAGTGACGGGATAACTGTGCTGCTCTTCAACCCCGGCGCGGTAAAACAATGGCCGAAGGCCCGGAACGTTCGTGTGCAGGTAGTGATGGTCAGTTCCCAGCAGGCGTGACATCGACCTGGCCGAGAATGAAAAAAACCTCGGCCATGAACTGGCTGAGGTTGTGTTGTATCACGATCTATCGATTTCGTCGTGGGGCACCGCGATTGATCGCGGCGCGGTCGCGTTTCGCTTTATGCGATGACTGCCAACTCTTGTGTGACCTGGGTTTCCGTGACCGGGATCTCCTTGGTGGTGATTCCGCATTCCACGTCGAGCACGTCATGGATCGCTTGCGTTCTTGTTGGCAGTCGCCACAAGTCGCCCTTGATGGTTTCGGTCGCGGCATTGAACAGACGCCACGCTGTCTTCCCGCCTTGAGCGAATTCCGGATGCCGTGGCTCGCGCCATTCCCGCAGGAGACAGGGGATGTCGGTCACATTGACCGCGTGCTCGTCATAAAACCGGATCACGAGATCGTGGGCCTGTTTGTCCGAGAGCTCCGTGGCCCGATACCGTTCAAAGGTTTCGGATTGACCCGAGAATTGCACGGGCAAGGTGGCGATGGTCTCGGTGAGGATCCAGGACAAGTCTCGCAATAGATTTGCCGTATGCTTCCGTTGGAAGGTGATTTGCGAGCCTCGGAAAGAGAGGTTATCGCAAACGAAGACACTGGCTCCGATGCACAAGCCAGTGGAACAGGACTTGTCGTAGGAATTCCGCAAGCCGAGGACGCAGCCGTAATCCCGGGTGGAGAACTGGGGCATCTCGACCTGCATGAGACCGAAGAGTCGCTGCCCATTTTGGGCGAGCGCGAGCCGTTCATCGGCGATTCGGATTCCCTCGACAGCTAACTGTTTCTCGATTCGGGTCACGAGGGATTCGTAGGACAACGGGACATAGCTCGCCGTCGCCTGGGGAGTGGGCACGGCAAAGACTTCTTCCCTGGATTTAAGCTGACCACCGCAATGCAATATCAGACCATTCATGGATAAACTCCTTTCAAGTTTGAGGGGAACAACTGACAGCCCGGAATGAGCTGCCTTCTAATGAAAAAGATTATCACGGAACGGATCGCGAAAGCCAGTCACGCGCCGGTTACACCACGGGAAAGGCGCGATGTCCAGAAAGCCACGCCAACATCACCCGATCAACGCGGTCGTCGCGCCGCTGTGTCCGGTCTGAAAAGGCAACGTCAGCACGTTCGGGTGGGCGTTCAGGGAAGCACTGTCGGTGAACAGAAAGAGACCCTGTCCGCGCGGCATTGATCGACACGCTTCCTGCATGGATGCCAGACGATCTGCACTCGTTGTGACGGTCAGGACGCGAAAGCGGGAAATGCCGAGCTGGCGATGCAAATTCTGCGTCCAGGTCGCCTGGTAAGCGAGCAGCTTGCGGTGGTAGCTGGATTGGTCCAGGCGGCTGCGCGTCACCGGCATGGTGCCGCGATCCGCTTCCAGGAAATACCAGATGCGGTTCTGTCCAGCCGGCTTTTCCGGGAACTCCAATCCGAAGACACGATCCGGGATCACTCCGCAGCGCTGGCCCCGGCCAATATCGACTTTCCACTGAAATGGCTGGCGTCGTTTGCCGCCGCCACTTTCCAGTTCCTCAACATCGAGCAAGCGAACATCTTTTCGCGAACGGCAGGCGAGTTCAAGCCGTACCATGAAATCGGACACCATCAAGGCGTGCTCAAGTAAAAGGCGTTCGACGCGGTTCTTGGTCGGCCAGTCCAATCGATGGAAGGGAAGCCCCAACTCGCGTTTGAGCAAACCCGCTCCTTTGTTTCCGAGCCCGTAAGCAATCGTGCGGGAACCGGAGCGATGATAGTAATCGATCTGACAGCGGGGACGTTCCAGGTATCCGTGATGATAGAGCAATTGCAGTCGCCGCAAGAGTTGCTGCCCGCTGCCGGCAATCAAGCTCGTGAGATGATCCGAGCGAAGGAATCGATGACGGTGAATGTGTTTGAGAATCTCCCGGTCGCGTTCAGTCAACCGCATCGGTGTGATGTCGAGGGAGCGATTGAAACGCGGAAGGCGGGGGAACTCCATCCATTCATTCTACCACGCCCAATTTGTTTCTGCAGCCGGCTGCGTTCTAGCTTTTCTTGCCTGACTTAGTCCGGCTCGGAAACAGTTCCACCAGCCGAACTTCAAGCGCCTCAGAAAGCATGAGAAGCTCCTCGTCGGTCACACAGCGGAGTTGAGCTTCTATTTTGGAAAGAGTGCCGCGACTCAAATCGAAGCCACGAATGGTGCAGCGGGCGGCTAACTGTTCCTGCGTCCAGCCGTGCTTACAGCGGATACGACGAACCTCTGGACCCACGATGTTCTGAGAAATTGGCATTGCTCCGAAAACGGAGCTTGACACTACCGGAGTTCAGAACTTTATTGGCTCCGAAATTGGAGCAATTATGAACTCAATGTTTTTGAAGCGACTTGGACCCGACACTCACGCGAACGGCGCGCAAACGAAATCCCTCTGCGGCTGCCCGGACATCCTGGAAATGACGGATGGAGATTTCGCGATCATTGGTTTGGACATCACGAAAGCAGGGAAGAGCCATCTACCCGCAACGGTGGGTTGCGGGCCGGATGAGTGCATCGTGAAGATTCCCCGGAAGACCCTCGTCCTGGCCAGGCAGGACATCCCGGAATCGCTTTAGCCCGGCGGGGCGGGGAGGAGTCCTTGGGCTGATCGCTGTTGCCGTGTTAAAATACGGCACATGGGATTTCTGGAATGGGTCAGTCACAATTGGATTTCACTCCTTCAAAGCGCTGGCATCATCGGCAGCCTGCTTTTCACGGGCCTGACTTTGCGCCTGGATGCGAAAGAGCGGCGCGATTCCCATGTCCTGTCGGTCACTCTGGCGCACCGTGAACTTTGGACCAATCTCTACAAACGCCCTGAATTGTCGCGCGTGCTGGATCCGAACGCGGATCTGACGAACCGCCCGGTGACGCATGAGGAAGAAATGTTCGTCCTCCTACTTATTGTGCATCTGAACACTGCCCAGGAAGTCCTGAAATCACGGAAATTCGCCATCGAAGACGGTGCGTTGCGCCGCGATATCCGATGGTTCCTCTCGCTCCCGATTCCGGAGGTCGTTTGGGAGAAGACGAAGGGGAGACAGGATTCCGCGTTCGTGAGTTTTGTTGAGTCGTGCCGGGCGTCGAGCAATGAGCGCCCGCCGTTCACTTCTTAATCTCTCATAGCCACGTGATTTCCTTCCAGAGAATTCGTGATGAATCAAGGACGAATGAGAAAGCGCGGATTCCGAGATCGGTAATCGATAGCCACCTTCACGAATAGTCAATAATACTGCCGGATGTAGCCGTAGGCTTTGTCGAATAATTCCTGGTCGGTGTGCAATTTGTATTTGAGCAGGGTGCGGCGAAGCTCCTTTTGCACGAGACGCTCGCCGGCGTTGGTGCGCTGCCAGTCTGGGAAGCGCACTTTTTTCACGATGTCATCAATGTCGGCGACGATACGCTCGACGATGATGTGGGTGTTCTTGGTTTTCGCATCCTTGAACAGGTCGGTGAGCGCTTCCTTGGCCCGGTCGCGTTCCTCCTGAGGGTCGGATTCTTTCTCCGCCTCCAAGACTTCCTTGGCGAGCTCGAGGATTTCTTTCAGGAATTGGAGGCTGTTGAGGAAGCCCTGTTCGTGGCGTTCCTTGATTTTTTCCAGCCGCTCGCCCAGCGCGGTGAATTTGGGGTTGCCGAAATGTTTGCGCAGCCGGGCGATGAGGCGGATTTCAATTTCCCGCCCGCGCTTGGCCGGGTCGGCATCCTTCAAAATATCCTCCAACACCTGCGCATCGAGCACCAGGGTCTCGACATCGTCGCGCACGGATTCCAAATGGACGTTCTGGTTGATCAACTCCACCGTCTTCGCCCCCAGCGCGTGCCAGAGCAATTTGCCGTTGCCGCTCGGCGGCTTGACGGATTCATACACTTGCGTCAGCCACCGGTAATCTTTTTCGTAAGGGCTGAGGCACGGGTCGGGCGACAGGGCCTCCCAAATCGTGCCGAGCACGATGTAATTGGCGGCGAATTTGTCACGCACTTCATTGGTGGGCAGGCATTGCTGCGCGGCCAGGAGGCCCTCGTAGCCGCCAACGCTCCGATCCACGTGCGGGAAAAAGGCCAGACACTTCTGCACCTGCACGGGCAGCGCCTTCCGCAATTCCTCGATGTTGCTGACGACCTGCTGCACGGCCTTCTCGTCGAAGTCCAGCGCCCGCGCCACGTCGTCGAAGATGCCGATGTAATCCACGATCAAGCCGTGCGTCTTTTCCTGGCCAAACGTGCGGTTCGTGCGGCAGATGGCTTGCAGGAGGTTGTGATCCTTCATCGGCTTGTCGAGATACATCACCTGCAAGATTGGCGCGTCGAAGCCGGTGAGCAGCTTGCTGGTGACGATGACGTATTTCAGCGGGTCGGCTGGATCGCGGAAACGGTCGAGCAACTTTTCCTCGGCGTCCTTGTCGCGGACATGCTGTTTCCACTCCGGCGGATCGTGCTGCGCGCCGCTGATGACGATGGCGCTGGCTTCCGGGCCAATCAACTCATCCATCACCGCCTTGTAGAGAATGCAGCACTCGCGGTCGAACACCACCACCTGCGCCTTGAATCCGTTCGGCTCAACCTTGGACTGAAAGTGCGTGACGATGTGGTTCACCACCGCCCGGATGCGCTCCGGGTTTTTCACCAGCACGGCCATCTTGGCGGCGCGTTTGGCGAGGTCGTCGCGGTCCTGCTCGCTCAATTCGCCGGTGATCTGCTTGAACGCCTCGTCAATCGCCGCCTTGTCAATCTTCAGCTTCACCTCCGGCGCTTCAAAATGCAGCGGCAACGTGGCCTTGTCGCGGATGGATTCCGAGAACGAGTAGCGGCTCATGTAGCCCTTTTCATCCTCGGCAGCGCCGAACGCCCAATAGGTATTGCGGTCGGCGCGATTGATGGGCGTGCCGGTGAGGCCGAACAGGAACGCATTGGGCAGCGCCTCGCGCATCTTGCGACCGAGATCACCTTCCTGAGTGCGATGCGCCTCGTCCACCATCACGATGATGTTCGACCGCTCGTTCAATTTGCCACCCGCCTCGCCAAACTTGTGAATCGTGGTGATGAGCACCTTGCGCACGTCCTGCCCGAGCAACGACTGCAACTCCTGCCGCGTGGCCACACCGACCATGTTCGGCACGTCGGCGGCGTTGAAGGTGCTGGTGATCTGCGTATCCAGGTCAATGCGGTCCACCACGATGATGACGGTGGGGTTGCCGAGTTTGGGATGCAGCCGCAGCTTCTGCGCGGCGAAGACCATGAGCAACGACTTGCCGCTGCCCTGAAAATGCCAGATGAGACCCTTCTTCGGCTGGCCTTTGATCACGCGGTCCACGATCTGGTTCGTGGTGAAATACTGCTGCCAACGGCAGATGACCTTGATGCGGCGATGTTTCTTATCCGTGGCGAACACGGTGAAACTTTGCAGGATGTCCAGCACCACCTCGGGCCGGAGCATGGACTCCACCGTGCGCTTTACATCGGCCAATGAACCTTCCGGCTCGTTCTCCCGCGTGCGCCACGGACACCAGATGTCAATCGGCATCCGGATCGAACCGTAGCGGAAGAGCTTCCCCTCGGTGGCGAAGGAAAAGACGTTGGGCACGAACATGGCCGGCACTTGCTTCTCGTAAATCTCATTCACCTGGAACGCCCCGTCGAACCACGTCACCGCGCTGCGCGTGGGCGTCTTGGCCTCGCCGATGACGATGGGCAGACCGTTGACCAGGAACACCACGTCGAACCGTTTTTCCAGGCTGCCGGCCTGATACACCCATTGGTTCGTGACCACGAGCTGGTTGCCGGCCGGGTTGGCGGTGTCCACCAGCCGCACGGGCACATGCTCGCCGTTCGGGCCGAAGGGCATCGTCTTCTCGCCGCGCAACCAATCCATGAAATTCTCGTTGGCCCGGACCAAACCATCCGCCTGCACCGTGAGGAGAATGGCCCGCAGCGCATAAATGACCTCGTCGGCGCGGTCGGGTTGGTTGGCGATTTCGGGATTGAGGCGGATGAGGGCCAGCCGCAACCACGGTTCAACCATCACGTCGCCGGCCTGCCGGGGAACGTCGCCGGCGGGCGCATATTCCCAGTGCGCTGCCGCACCTGCCACCATATCCCCGCCGAGCGAAGCGCCCCAGCCGGGTGCGTCTTTCAACTCAAACGGCCGGTGGCCGCCGGTGGTGTCGGCGGACAGGGTATCGAGAATCATCTGCTCGACGGTGTTGGATTCGTTGAAGCTCATTGGGCTGTTCCTCCCAGTAGATTCTCGATTGAAGCAGACATCAGGCTGCGCTGACACATTGAGTTTTCCGAAGCAGCCTTTTGCGCTTCCGCAAGCTCACCTAGTTGGTCCGCAATCGCGTCCTGCTTTTTGCGCGTTGGTAGTGGAATTTGAATCTTTCGCAACTCGCCGATGTTAATGCCCTTCACCGCGAGACCGGTAATCCGAGATTGGATTTGTTTCTCAACGAACCGCGATTCCAACAAGGCGCGAATGTAGGCACGGTTGTGTTCAGGCGCTATTGAAAGCCTAGCCGTGTCCTGCGTGATATTTGCGTTCTGCAAAGTGGCAGGCACTTCTGCCAGCCTGCCGATTGTGCCGCGGATCGAAATAAGCAAGTCGCCTCCTTTGAGCCGCGACCGCTTAAACGGAGCTTCGATTTCTGGCGTCGTCAGTAGCAAATCGCCCTCGTGGATGTATCCATCAGGGAAATCGCGAACCTTGATCACAGGAATGCCTTCATCCTCGCCAATGCCTGGTTTCAAAATGCCGTAACAGATTGGCCGCCCGGCTTCGATTGCGGAATCAAGCGATGCCAAAGCATGGGAAGCAGAGTATTCGTGAGCAATGGAATCGAGAAGTGATTGACGGTATTCCTGAAATGCGCCGCTGAGATTTTCGCCCGTTACCAAACATTCATCCACCGCCCAGAGGATTTCGGCGATGCGGCGCTGCTGGTCGAGCGGCGGAAGGTCGAACTCAAAGCTGGCGAGACTGCTCCAGTTGGTGCGCGGCGAGAGCGAACCGGCGGATGTCCCGACCGCGTGCTGAAAGAACCGCTCCGAGAGGCAGAGAAACGGCAGGAGTTCCGGCCGCAGCCGGTCGCCCTTGGGCGCGAGCACATAAATGTCGCCGGACACCACCGCGTCGAACTCCGCCACCGCGACCTTGCGCTGATAGGCCCGGCGCTTGCCGAACAGCACCTGCCCCGGCCGGCAGCGTCGCGTGAACGTCGTGCCATCCGCCACATTGCCCCACGCCCGGATGTGCAGTGAGCCCGGCTCAAGATGTTCCAGCCCGATGAACCGCTCCAGCCCCGCCGCCTCCGGCTCGCACGTCTCGTTGAGATTCTCCACCACATCCCCAAACCGCACCCGTGTCCACCCCTTACGATTGAACAGCGGCAGCTTGGCCCAGTGGGGATTGGGCTTGAGCTTTGGAAGAACGGGATGAGCGTCCGTTATGGTTCGGCCGCCCATTGGAATTTGCATTTCAGGGCGTGGAAATGACTCCACTTCTTGGTGAGATGCTGGTAACGTCCAGCGACGACGCCCGGACAAACGCCGACGGTGGCCGCAATCTGCCGGAGCGCCGCCGCAGAGCGGGCCGCACGAATGGCCGGGTCGTGCTTGCGGGGGATGAGCATATCCGCCGCGAACTCGTCCGCCCGATGTTCCGCCGGATCGTTCGCATAGGTTTTACCGTCGTCAATGTGCTGTTCCTTTTTGCTGTCGTGCAGGATATGGCTGGCCTCGTGGAAGAAGGTGAACCAGAACCGATCTTCGCTCTTGCCGCGCAGGTTGAGGAGAATCATGGCCTTGTCCGGGGTCAACCACTCGGCCGCGCCACTCCACGGAGCTTTCTTGATTTCCGGGACCAAGGCGAGAGCGACGCCGGCGGAGGCGCAGAGGCGAACCATTTCCGGCAGGAATTGTTCGGGTTTGCGCGTGGTAAACGTGCGGATCTCGGTGAGCACCTCCAGGAAACGGGCTTTGGAATACACGGCACATTTAATGTCCCGCGCCTGAAGCTGGCCGAGCCGCAGCCAGGCCGAGGTGGGGCCGGGACTGGATTCAAAATGGACGCACCGCCTGGCCGCCGCCGCCGGCCGTTCCCAAATGGTGGCCCAGGCCGCCACGCTGCTGACGCCGTAAAAACGCAGGGTTTCGCGCAGGACGAGCACTCGATCATCGGCTTGAGCGATGACTTTGCGAGCCATGAGCTCCGCCACCGGAATGGTTTTGAGCCAACTGAGGCTGGTGCCCAAGGCGGCTTTTTCCGCCAACTTGGTGAGTTGCTCCCGGTATTGGGCTTCCAGATTGTTCCAAAAGTTGGCCGGCGTGCCGGTGACTAATTCGAATTTGTTGGCGGTTTCATAACTGATGGGCTGCTCGCCCTTGAAAATGCGATTCAAGGTTTGAACGGTCAGGCCGGTCCGGTCCGCGAGTTCACGCTGGGTCATCCCCAGTGCTTCCATCGTTTCCTTAACCGTATCGCCCGGGGGCACGGCGTAGTCGGGGTCAAAAGAGTGTTTGCGCAAGGCTTTCATGGTTTGTGCTGGGTTAATGAGTGTCGGCAATTTCCAGAATCTCCACCGAGGTCACGCCGGCCCAATCCAACCCACCATCCGGTTTGGCTGGCACCGGGTCGTTCGCCGGGATGAAGATCAGTCGAAACGGATGGTCCAAATCCACGCTGAGCTGGCCCTTCCGGTCGCCCGCCAGTTCGTGGCAGCGCGGGGGTGGAACTTTTGAGATTTCTTCAAGACTGGCCGCCACCCGCAGCTCCAGCAGCCGCTGTTTCAGTTTCTGTGCCTGCTTCTTGCCCAGCTCGCATAGCATGACGCTCTCGCTATTGCATACTTTCTGGAACTGTTTACGACGGAAAAATACTTCCATTTCATCTCCTTGTCAAAATAATTATTAACATGTTCTGTTAACCTTTTGAAATAGTTTGCAGGGACTGCCGTACGGCTTGGCAGCTGGCCAGCCAGGCGTTGAGCGTCGCCGAAAGGGCTGGTTTGTCCACCGCTGGGGTGGCAGCCGATCGGCCATTTGCCACCGGCGCGACGTAAAGCGGGATGCTCAAGTTTCCGTCCTTGGCACGGATTTCGTCGAGCGTGGCGATGCGAGCCAAGCCAGGTTCGTCTTTGAATTTTTCATAGGCATGAACGATGCGCTCGATGTGCTCGTCGGTGAGGAAACTTTGGGCGCGTTCGCGGGTGACTTCGTTGACGGCGTTAATGAGCAGGATTTTTCCCCGACGCGCCTTGGGCTTGGCCGTGCGGCAGATGACAACGCACGCTTCCATCGGCGAGTTGTAAAACAGATTCGGGCCGAGACCGAGGACACATTCGATGAGGTCAGCCTCGATCAACTTGCGCCGCATGTCGGCTTCTTCCTGCCGGAACAGAACGCCGTGTGGCCACAGCACCGCGCAACGGCCGGTCTTGGGATTCAGGCTTTGAAGGATGTGCTGCTGAAAGGCGTAGTCGGCGCGGCCTTGCGGCGGTGTGCCGTAAAGATTGCGTCCCCACGGGTCGGAGGCAAAGGCGTCGCGATCCCATTGCTTGATGGAATACGGCGGATTGGCCAGCACCACGTCGAACCGCTGGAGGCGGTCGCCCGAGACAAACTTCGGCTCGGACAGGGTATCGCCCCGCTCAATCCGAAAATCCTCGATGCCGTGCAGGAAGCAATTCATCCGGGCGATGGACGAGGTCATCAGGTTGCGTTCCTGGCCGTAGAGCCGGACGTTGCGCCATTCCTTGTTCAGCCGGCGCAAGTGGGTGATGCACGAGAGCAACATGCCGCCCGAGCCGCACGTTGGATCGTAAACGGATTCGCCCGGTTGCACGTCGAGCATCTCGGTCATCAGATGGACGACGGTGCGGTTGGTGTAAAACTCGGCGGCGGTGTGGCCGGCGTCGTCGGCGAATTTCTTGATGAGGTATTCGTAGCCCTGGCCGAGTTCGTCTTCCGGTAGATTGGCGACGGTCAATTCCAGCGTGCTGAAATGCTCGACCAGGTCGCGCAACATGGCGTCGGAGAGCCGGTCTTTATTGGTCCATTGCGCGTCACCGAAGATGCCGTAGAGCTTGTCCGGATTGGCCGTCTCAATAGCGCGCATGGCCGACTGCAACGCCGCGCCGACGTTCTTAGCCGCCTGTCGCACCTCGCGCCAATGGGCCTCCGGCGGAATCTGAAACCGGTGCTGCTCGCGCCCGGCGGCGTAGCGCTTGTCGCCGCCGGATTCCGCCAGCGCGGCCTGCGTCTCTTCATCGAACACGTCGCACACGCGTTTGTAGAACAGGAGCGGGAAGATGAACTGCTTGTAGTCGCCGGCATCAATCGTCCCGCGCAGGAGCGTGGCCGCGCCCCAGAGATAGGATTCGAGCTGTTGTTGGGAGATGCGCTGGCTCATTCAATTGCGATGGCGGGTGAAGCGTTCCATCCGAATATTCAGCAGATCGTTGGCAAAGCTCCGCACCAAGAGAGATTCCAAATCGTCTATCATGCCATCAACGACCTGGTAAGCACTGAAATATGCGGCGATGTCGTGGAGCGAAACCAAATTGTCGGTGATTTGCCGGGCCTGCTGATCGCTGGTGCGGTAAGCCTGCCGCCGCTGCGGGTGATTCACCCTTTTGATTTTTTGCACCTCGCCCCGGTCACGGTTGAAGGCCAAATTGATTTCTTTCCATAGCTTCTGCTGTCGCGCTTTGCCGGTGTAAATGGCCTGGCCACGGCTATCGAAAAACACATACACGCCAAAATGCTTTTTCAGTTCCTCTTTCAGACCGTTGCGATACGGATGGATGATCGGGTCGCCGTGTCTGTCATTGCCATCTTTCTCCGTGAAAACCTCGAAGCCAGCGCCACCCCGCGACGAACACTTGTCGATCCGGAAAAACTCCACAATGGGACAGATTGCGTTCGTCTGAAGATTGTTTGCTCCCGCAAGGCTGGCGCGATGCACCATCTCGGCGAATTGACGCGCCGTAACTTTGGTCCGGTTTTTCCAAAGCTGAATTGCCGGGACGGAAATCCCGATACGTTCAGATAACTTCTGGTCTGTTCTCAGCCGGAGCTTTCTCTTGATTGCCGTGATGACGTCGTTGCCTTTCATGGGATTATTTGTTGAGCACCTGTTTGAACCAAACGATTGCTGCCTCACCCTCCATCCGCACGACTTCCCCGACGGCGCGGCTGTGGCGTATGCCGTTACGGAGTTCGGCGAGTTGGTCGAACTTGGCCGCGAGCGCTTCTTTCGTGCTGAAGCGCGATTCAAATTTCGGCCAGGGCGACTTGCCGGTGATCGTATCCTGCAACTCTCGCAGATCGAAATACTCCAGCTTCCCGGACAGAGTTTGGAATTTGTCGGCGTCGAGTGAGGCGTTCTTCTTGGTGGCCCGGGCGATGCGTTCGTCCACCTTTTGCAGCACGTGCGAGGGGATTTGCGACAGGTCGCTCCCCAGCGTGGTTTCCACCAGCTTGCGCACGGCAAGTTCCACCTGCTCGGTGGCGGCGTCGAGGTCGCGCAGTTGCGGCGGCAAGTCGAGGCGCTCTTTGATCAACAGGTTTTCAATCGCATCTTGCAAGGTGCGCTGGCGCTCCGCGACAAACGCCTCGAAATCGTCAGGGCCGAAGGGGGCACGCAACAGGATGTCGAATGCCGCCGGCGAGATGAAGTGGGACTCCAGTATGCCGCGCACCGTGGCCTCTCCACTTTGCTGGATCAGTTCCGGCAGGTATTCATTGGGCAAGCGCGAGTTGATGACGTGACGGTT
>SXMN01000019.1 GCA_005777315.1 Verrucomicrobiales bacterium | reverse complement strand
TGAGCCTCTCCCGCACACTGCCCCGCAACCGGTGCCCCTGGCGCCCATCCGCTCGCCCGCCTGAATACCGTCCCGTTCGCAGGGATTTCAACTCGCCATTGCTTTTTCAGTCCGCCCCATCTCATCTGAGGTCAGAAGATATGCCTGCCACCACCATCTGAGAGCGACTGGTAAATACCAGCGCATGGTTCCGCCATCGGGCATGAGCCGGTTCGTTCGAGGGCGGCGCTATTGTTTTCCTGGGTCAATCTCTACTTGTTCTTAGGTCATGGTCTTCACCACTCAAATTTTCATCTTCTATTTTCTGCCGCTGTTTCTGCTGGTCTATTACAACCTGCCTCTTGCCTGGCGCAACGTCTGGATCACACTGGGCAGCTACGTCTTCTATGGTTGGTGGGAGCCATGGTTCGCGGGCCTGATGCTGTTCACGACCATCATGGACTTCCTCTGGGGCAAAGTGATCACCCGGCCGGGCGCCACCCGGCTTCAGCAAAAGCTCGCGGTGATGGCCTGTGTGGTGACGAATCTGAGCTTCCTTGGAATTTTCAAGTATTACATGTTCGCCGCGGAGACGTTGAACCAAATCCTCGCGGCGACCGGGGCGCAACAGTTCAGAGTGCTTCAAGTGGTGCTGCCCATTGGCATTTCTTTTTACACGTTTCACTCGCTCACTTACATCCTGGATCTGTATCGCGGTCACGCAACTCCAGCGAAGTCTTTCTCGGGGTTCTCGGCGTTCGTGGCTTTGTTTCCAGATCTCGTTGCAGGGCCGATCATCCGGTACAAAACGCTGGCCGAGCAATTGCAGCAGCGCGAACACACGGCATCGCGGTTTGCGTCCGGCGTGGCAATCTTCGTTGTTGGTTTTGCCAAGAAGATTTTGCTGGCCAATCCGTGCGGGCTGGTGGCGGATGTTGTTTTCAACGCGGCCAATCCGTGCGCGCTCGACGCCTGGGTGGGAGCTTTGGCTTATGCGTTCCAGATCTACTTCGACTTCTGTGGTTATTCGGACATGGCTGTGGGGCTGGGGCGGATGCTGGGTTTTGAATTCCTGAAAAACTTCGACGCGCCTTACCGTTCGGAGAGCATCACGGATCTATGGCGGCGCTGGCACATCTCGTTGTCGAATGTCTTGCGGGATTATTTGTATGTTGCGCTGGGGGGCAACCGGAAGGGAGAAGGACGAACGTACTTCAATCTTGCCGTGGTGATGGTCCTGGGGGGCTTGTGGCACGGGGCGAAATGGAACTTTGTGTTGTGGGGCGCGTTCCACGGTCTGCTTCTGGTCTCCGAACGGTGGCGGGGCAGACGGAGCGTTTATGACGCGCTGCCTCGACCCGGGCGGATCGCGCTAACGTGTCTCCTGATGCTATTTTCTTGGGTGTTGTTCCGCGCTGACAACCTCACGGCAGCGGTGAATTACTTCCAAGCGATGCTCGGATTCAGCGCGGCGGGGAACATCACACCGTTGCTCGGAGCCATAATCTACACACCCTACCACCTGATCATTCTGGCAGCATGCGCCGGACTGGTGTTCCAACCCTTGCAGGCGCATGACTGGGCACAGTCGCCGTTGACATGGCGGCGAACCGCGTTGGTGGTGCCGTTGTTCGTTTTCTCGCTCATGGCGATGTTCTCCCAGTCATTCAACCCGTTCCTCTATTTTCAATTCTGAGTGACCATGAACCGACTCCGTGATCCCCAGTGGTTTCTGATCCTGATGTTTATTGGCATCATCGGGGCCGTGCCTTTGATTCAGGTGCTGATAGAAACGCAACAGGAGGACGGAGTGCGAGTATTCGAAGTGTTCAACCAACCGCCCACGGCAGCTAATTTACGCGCTTACGAGCACAACTTGGAAGCAGCCAATTGGGCTGCTCGACTGAGCCGGCCCTGGATGCAGTTCGCACAGTTCGAATGGCTCAAGGACGGCGGAGGGAAAGCGGTCATCGGATCCGAGGGGTGGTATTTCTACAAACCCGGGCTCAGTAACATGCTGGCCCGGGCCGAGAAGGCAAAGGCACCCAACGACACAAATGATCCGCTTGCAGCCATTGTGGATTTTCGCGATCAACTCGCCGCGTATGGCATCCGGCTCGTGGTCATGCCGGTGCCGAACAAGGAAAGCGTTTATCCGGACCGGTTGACACCGCAAGCTGCTCCTCCGCGCGGAGTGCTGGCACTGCGCACCCAGGATATGCTGGATCGGCTTCGCGTGGCCAACATCGAAGTCATCGACCTGTTCAAAGAGTTCGCCCAGGCGCGGCAAGAAGCTGGGGCTGCTTCCCAGGCACCGCTCTATCTCGCGCAGGACACCCATTGGTCGCCAGCCGGAGTTGATCTCGCGGCCAAGGTGGTGGCGCGCCGCCTCAAGGAACTGGGTTGGGTAAGAGCAGGCCAGGTCGAATACAGCGAGCAACCAGTACCGGTGCAGCGGCTGGGAGACGTGTTGCGAATGTTACAGGCACCGCTCATCGAGCGCCGCATTGCTCCGGAAAGCGTGGCGAGCGTTCATGTGGTTCGCCGCGACAACGGCGAGGCGTACAAAGATGCCGCGGATGCCGAGGTTCTCGTGCTCGGTGACAGCTTCATGCGGATCTATCAACAGGATCAACCAGGAGCGGCGGGTTTCATCGCTCACCTGGCCAAAGAACTCAAACAGCCGTTGATGGCCTTGGTAAACGACGGCGGAGGATCCACACTGGTGCGACAGGAATTGGCGGGCCGTCCGGCGTTCCTTAAGAACAAGAAGGTGGTTCTGTGGGAATTTGTCGAAAGAGACATCGGACTGGGAATGGGGGGGTGGAAGCCCGTGCGGTTGCCGCCGACTGTCCCCCTCAACGCCCCTGGCCCTGCCAACGGGCCGGCGGATTCGCACAAACGCTGACCTCCAGATTCATTGGCGGCTTGCTGCTCCCTCGATGGACGAGAAGCGGAATGAATGGTGCGGCATTGCACTCACGTTCGTCAGGAATGAGCCGCAGACATCTACAGACGCCAAGCGCCCTAGAGAGTGATTTACGGCAGCAGCCTGGCCACGATGGCGCTGATCGCCCTCCCATCGGCCCTGCCCGCCACTTTGGACTGAGCCGCCTTCATCACTGCGCCCATGTCCTTCTTGCTGGCAGCGCCGGTTTCAGCGATCACACCACGAACGAGTTGTTCGAGCTCGTCAGCCGAGAGCGCTTTTGGAAGGAACGCTTCGAGGATGGCGAGTTCTCGCTTCTCTTTCTCGGCCAGTTCGGAACGTCCGCCCTTGTCGAATTGTTCGCTCGCGTCGCGACGTTTCTTGGCTTCCTTCTGAATAATCGAAACGACTTCCTCCTCGGAGAGGTTTTCGTTCTTGCGCTCGATCTGGGTGTAGCCAATGGCGGACTTGAGCATTCGCAATGCGGACAGCCTTTCCGCATCCTTTGCGAACATCGCGGCTTTGATCTCATCCGACAGACGTTGAACAAGGCTCATGTGTCGGAGGAAGTATTGAGGTTGCGCAGCGTGTCGCGAAACCTGGCTGCGGATTCGTAGTCTTCCCGCTGGACGGCGTCGTTGATGGCATTTTCTAGTTTCTCGCGGGGCGAGAGATCCCGCCGAGGTTCGCTGGATGCCGCTTTGTCCTGGAGTTCTTTCACCCAATTCTCGAGTGACTGGATCTCACCGCTTTGCTCGGCGGCTTCATTCTTGGAGAAATCCCGGTAGAACTGTCGTATCGAGTCGATCCCCTGGAAGACAGCTTCTATGGCTGCCGGAATATCCTTCTTTTCGAGCGCGAGCGAGCCCCGGGCGCGTGTCATCATCATGAGAAGTTGAGGCCCGAATTGCTGGATGGACCAGGCCAGTTCTTCGGAAGCAGCGTAGTCGGCGACGAACTCGAACACTTGCAGGTTCCGATTCGTATCCCGGATCACTCCTTCGAAATCACGCAACTGGAAGAGGCAGATGTAGCGGTGATGATACTGAATCAATTCCTGCAGCAGTTTGGAGCAATCTTCTGCACGGAGGACGAACCCTTCATCGGACGAATCATGTTCCAGTTTATACTTCTCAAGGCGTGCCTGATGATGCTGGAGGAGCGATTCATGGCCGCAGGGACGTTTCCCGTCCGGCCGCCCTTGAGCACTCATCTGAAGCAGGCCTAGATCAACTCGCAACTGTATCTTTTCGATACCCTCTTTTGTGGTGAACTTTCTGACACTGATCTCCCCCGGCCGGTAATGCCAACCATCAAGCAGAGGTGTGATGTCAAAACTCATGGAGGCACTATGAAACGGTTCGATTCTTTGTCAACGCGATGATGTGATCTGTCGTGTAGATTGGCGACGTATTGGTGATCTCGTCTTCGGGCGCTTAAAATTTCACCGCTCGCGCTTCCGTAAGACACCGGTCAAGAATCGCTAGAGCACGGTCCATCTCGTTCCGTGTGATGGTGAGGGCAGGAGTGAGCGTGAGAATGTTTCCCATCGTGAGCTTGAAATTCAGGCCAAGAGACAGAGCGCGATACATGATCCATTCAGCTTCCTCGGATGCCCGTTCCATGGTCCGGCGATCCCGAACGAGTTCCACTCCCATCAGCAAACCAAGTCCCCTCACTTCACCGATCAGAGAATGCCGGTCCATCCATCCGCGCATCTGTTCCAGCGCATACATTCCGAGTGATTCCGCATGGGTCAGAAGATTCTCGCTCTCGATGACCTCCAGCGCTGCAAGCCCAGCGGCGCAAGCCACTGGATTCTTCTCGTGCGTGTAATGACCTAGCGCCCTGTCCCGCATGACATTGTTCAGATCCTCACGCGCAAGCAGTGCCGCAAGAGGAAATACTCCTCCGCCCAGCCCTTTCCCGATCACAAGTATGTCAGGAACAACGTCGAAGTGTTCGCAGGTGAACATCCGTCCGGTGCGACCGAGGCAGTTTGGAATCTCATCGAGAATGAGCAGCGCTCCGTGCCGGTCACATGCGGCGCGAACCTTCTTCCAGTAATCTTTTGGCGGGATGAACGGTGTGCTGCGGACGGTTTCAGCAATAACAGCGGCGACATCGCCTTCCTTCTGCAACACATACTCGATGTAGTCGGCGCACAGGAGATTGCAGGCGGCTCCGCATTTGAATGGGCAATGGTGATTGTCCGGCGGAGGCACATGCTCGCAGCCGGGGAGCAATGGGCCCATGTCACGACGGAAGATCGCTTCGCCACCGACCGAAATGGCGTCAAGCGACGCGCCGTGAAACGAGTCCCACATGGAGATCATCTTGAAGCGTCCGGTGGCGGCGCGAGCGAGCTTGATCGCCATGCCGATGGCGCTAGTGCCGCCGGGAGCAAACAGGACGCGTTTTAGATTTCCTGGAGCGAGTTGCGTCAGTTTGCGCGCGAGTTCGATCGCCGGGATGTTGGTGTAACGACGGGTGCAGAAAGAGAGTTCCTTGAGTTGCCTGGTAATGGCCTCCAAAATCTTGGGGTGGCTGAACCCGACCTGATGAACGTTGTTGCCGTGGAAATCGAGGAGTTCGTGGCCCTGCCAGTCCTGGATGATCGCTCCAGAACAGTTCTTGAGAACATTCAAACACGGAGTCGAGAGTGACTGATGCAGGAAGTAGCGGGCATCTTCATCCAACAAGTGCTTCGTCTCGATGTCCAGATGAGATGCAATCCAGGCGTCGCGTTGCCGTGATGTATTCAGGTCGCCTTCAGACTTTAGATCATCGCCGGCATGGTCGGATTGAAGCATCGGGCGAATTCCAACTCAAAGCGGGCGGCATGTCACTCATTCTCAGCGCAGGAACTCGCGGAAGGGCGGACGCAGATAGAGTTTCAGCTCAAATTCTGATTCGGGAGGAAGCCTCTTCTCATCAAGAGCAACAAGCCTGCTATGACCCCCTTTCGCGGTCAGACGCCGGGGCACCCTCGATGAGTGAGCTGTTTCCCGAGTCGCTTTCCGATTCGTAAATCGCCAGCCGTTTGCGCGCCTTTTCCGCAGCCTGAGTTTCCCCATATTCGGCGTCGATGCGGCGAAGCAGGGTAACTGCCTTTTCCGTCTGGTTCAGCCTGAAATAGAGGTTGCAAAGATGGATCGCGGCCCAGCCCCATCTCTCCCTCGGGAGATTGTGCTGGAGGACATCCTCATATTCGAGGGCCGCAGCGAGGTAATTTCTGAGATCCTTCTCGTAGATCTCGGCGATCCGGATGGCGACATGCTGCTCACGGGGATTCTTCAAAAGATAATCGCGCATGAGGCGGATCGCCTCCAGATGATTGCCGTCAGCCCACACCTGTTCAGCTTGATCATACTCGGGGTTCTGCATTCCTTCGCCCTCGTCATTATAGAGGACTTTGAGGGATCTGTTTCCAAAGTAATTCGCCACGTCGCTCGCCAGTAGCAAGCCAAGCAACAAGGCGGAAGTGATGAAGAGCACGAGATAAGTGCCGGTGCTGGAGGCTGGTCCCGTGCTGGTGCCAATTGCAAGGGTTTCGCTCGCGGCCGCCTCCACTGAATTGGTCGATGTTGCCGGCGGGGTGGGGGTTCCCAGTTGGTTGTAGTTTCGGCCGAATAACAGGCCGAAAACGCACACGGCGATGGTGAGCAGGATGTACAATGGCAATTTAATGCTGTTACTCATGTATGTGCTGGTTCGAGTTACTAAAGCAGATAATCCTCCCAGTAAAAGGGGATTTTCGCCAAGCCTCAGGAAAAGGGAATTGCAGTCGGCCGACGATTGGAGATAATCCCGGAAAATCGCAGCCGCTGTCGGCCCAAACACAGACGAATTGGATCAATGATCGAGTGGAACATTCAGTCGCGAGCGCATGCCTGCCAGGTCTGCCAACGCCATTTTACAGACAAGGAATCCTTCCACACACTGCTCTGTGATCACCGCCACACTTACGAACGGCTGGATGTATGCGGACCGTGCTGGACGGAGAAGTATGCCGCAGACGCAAACGCCCGCAGTGGATTTGTGTCGCACTGGTCAAGTGTGTACACGCCGCCTCCAGCGTCGCCGCCCGATCCCATCGGACGGGAGACGGCGGAATCACTCCTGCGGCGACTGATGGAACAGAACGACCCCGCGCATGCCGGCGCGCGATTCATCCTTGCGGTAATGCTTGAACGGAAACGCCTCCTCAAGGTCAAAGCCCAGATGCGCAAGGACGGACGCCGTATCTTTATTTATGAACAGGCCAGGACGGGGGACTTGTTTAACATTGAGGATCCAGATCTCCAACTGGACCAGTTGGAGGAAGTTCAGCGCGACGTGGCTAATTTGCTGGAACACGGGCTGACCTGTCCGGCGCCAGCGACAAATGGTGCCGCACCGCCCTCGGGGGTGCCGGATTCAACCCCGGCAGAGCCACTCGCGACCTCGGAGCCTGTAGTCAGCCCAATCTCATAGTTGCGCCTCCTGTGTCCACTCTTGCCGCGCTGCAATCACGACTCGGCCATACGTTCAGGAACCCCAGCCTGCTGCGGCTCGCTTTGACCCATCCATCGGTGGCTCATGAACAATGCGCCAATGTTGAACATAATCAGCGGTTGGAATTTCTCGGGGACGGGGTTCTTCAGTTGGTTCTCTCAGGTGTGCTGTACGAGAAATTTCCACATGCGGGAGAGGGCTCATTGACAAAGGCACGGGCACAGATGGTCAATCGACAGAGCCTGGCCCGTCAGGCCCAGATGATGAACCTCGGGGAGAACCTCATCCTTAGCAGAGGCGAGGAGTTGAACCAGGGACGTGAACGACCTTCGGCGCTGGCCGATGCTTTTGAAGCTTTGCTTGGCGCGATCTTCCTCGATGGAGGGTTCGATGCGGCCCAGAAATTTGTTGTGAGGGAGTTTCGTGACAGCTTTGGCGAACTGGAAGCCATCCCCAATCTGGACAACCCCAAAGGCGAGCTTCAGGAACTCCTGCAGGCAAGTTCTCCGGAATCGCCGCGCTACCAACTCACGTCGGTTTCCGGGCCGGATCATGATCGTCTGTTCCAATGCGCCGTCTTCCATCGCAGCACAGAGCTCGGTCGAGGCACCGGGAAAAGCAAGAAGGCTGCGGAAAGTGAAGCTGCTCTTGACGCCCTTCAAAGGCTTCGATCCGATCACCGGGACTCCGGAGCCTCAAGCGAGAACGCTGTTGCCGGCTGATTTCTGAGTACTTAAACGTTGTCGCCGTCGTTCAGGTGCTGGTGGGGATAAATGAAGGTCGGGAGATGGCTCTGGAATTTTGTTTAGGGAGATCCCTAACATTCAAACCGACAGACGAAGTGCCTGCCTGTGACAACCGTAGCTCGTGGCAAATCAGCCCTTCACAAGCCACAGATGCTCACTTCATGCTGCATGGTCCGTCGCCACCGGCAGCTGATAGTTCTCAGCTTCAGCCATGCGCGCAGACGGAACCGGATGTCTTGCAGCCCGGGCCAACGCCAGCACGAACGCAGCGGTGGCGACCAGATAGATTGTAACGGAGAGTGCAATCATACCTTATTATACCAGCAGTAGCCGTGCCTCTGCCTCCTCGCCAGACTCTCTCTCACCTCGATAGTTGGTAGATCCCTGATCGGCAATCTGTTGCACCGCGAATCTACGGTGACGTAGCGTCGCCCGAGTACCCCCCACTGAATCAGGAAAGCCCCACAATGAACAATTCTTACCGATCGATGGCCCTGCGAGTGGGAAAAATTTGCATCATGACCACCGGTGCTGTGGGTTCAGTGGACACCCATGGCGAGCAAGGTCGGGAGGAATGGAGATGCACCACGCAAATCCTGATTTGGTGTGGATGAGTCCCTTTTGAAGCGGGTGTAATGGCCCACAATGGCCTCTGACCAAGTGAGCAACGAAGCAGATGCGGCTGGTCCGCCCCGCCAAGATCTATAGTCCACCCTGCAGTCCGGGTAGCAAACCACTGACTTCAGTGCGGAGGATTCGACGGTGCAGCGCGAAGGGATGTTTTAGAATGCCGGATTCCGTGTTGACCCTGGCACCTGCCCGGCGAAACATCTCCACATGTCTGAAATCACATTCACTCTTCCCCACAGCGACTTGCTCCAGCTCAAACGCTGGAACACTCCGACCATCTACAACGGCTGGGAGCAGATCACCAAACGGGATCGCTCGCGCGACGGAATCAACATCGAGGAGACGCGGGATTTCATGCCGCAGATGGGGCCGATGGTTGGCTACGCCGTGACCGTGGTGATCGAGCCAAGCAATCCCGAGCATCCCAAGAAGAACCCTCGGGCATGGTCCGAGTATCGCCGATATGTCGCGAGCCAGCCGGGGCCGAAGATCGTTGTGGTGCAGGATCTGGATAAACCGCGCGTCATCGGATCGATATGGGGAGAAGTGAATTCCAACATCCATCGATCACTGGGATGCGTGGGTACGATCACCGACGGCGCGATTCGTGATCTGGATGAGATCACCAATGCCGGATTCAAGGCGCTGGCCCGGCGCCTTTGTGTTGGGCACGCTCACGTCGTTCCGGTCCGCTGGGGCTGCGAAGTCGAAGTCTTCGGCCAGCGCATTGAGCCGGGGCAATTGATCCACGCCGACAAACACGGATTCATGGCGTTGACGAAGGAAGAGCTTCCACACCTGCTGGAGGCGGCGCGCTTCATGGACACCAACGAGTGCAAGACGGTGATCGCCGCAGCGCGGAGTTCTGGCGGCTGCACGATGGAGGAAATTTTGAGTAAGATACACGAAGCTGGCGGCGAATTTGGCAAAGCCACCAAGGAACGCTTCGCGCGACGAGGCGAGTGGTGATGGCGCGACAACGACCAATCTCAGCCAAAGTGACCAGCACTTATTCAACGTGAAGAACCCTGGACTTGCTCAACGGATTGCCTCATCCCAGCCGGAAAACGTAAAGCGCGTGAACGTGCTCGGCGTAGGTCTCAGCATCCTCAACCTCCGGAGCGCGCTCGAAGCGATTGCGAAGGCAATAGCGGCAGGGCGCAAGGGTTACATCTGTATAACTGGAGTGCATGGAGTGAGCGAAGCACAGGCCGACCCGCGGTTTCGTGAAATTCTCAATGCCGCGTTTCTTTGCACGCCCGACGGAATGCCGATGGTTTGGATGGGAAAACTGGCCGGCCATCGTGAGATGGACCGTGTGTATGGGCCGGACCTGATGGCCCTTGTCTGCGAATCCAGCCCGAATCGTGGGTGGCGTCATTTCCTCTACGGCGGCGGTTCCGGAGTCGCCGGGGAACTTGGATCAAAACTGAAGGAACGTTTTCCCGGTTTGCAGATCGTGGGCACTTACACGCCACCTTTTCGGCCCCTGGATACTGAGGAAGAAGCTGAACTGGAACGAATGATCGAGTCCACCCGGCCGGATTTCCTGTGGGTGGGATTGAGCACACCAAAACAGGAGAAGTTCATGGCACAGTATCTGCCAAAACTGAACGTGACTCTCATGGTTGGAGTGGGAGCGGCATTCGATTTTCACAGCGGCCGGATGAGGCAGGCGCCGCGCTGGATGCAGCGAGGCGGGCTCGAGTGGTTTTACCGGCTGTGTTCAGAACCGCGTCGTCTTTGGAAGCGATACCTGAAGAACAATCCATTGTTTGTGGCCCGCGTTTTCTGCCAGCTCACCGGTTTGAGGCGTTACCCGCTCAACGAGCCCTGAACTTCCTCCTTTTGGAGAATCACCCGGATCACGGGGCGGGGACCACAGACATGCCCAACTCTCAACGTGGCTCGGGAGAGTTGTTCCTGGTTCGAGGCGCATCCGGTTCGCCCTTTCCACGAGGCCCTCTTCGTTCCTCCAGACGCCTCCGGTCTCGCGCATCTGGTGGCAGCCTCCCTGGTCCGGACAATTCCCTCAGTCGAAACGATTCGTCAAATTTGGCACGTTGTTCAGGCGACAGCTCCTCACGAATGCGCTCACGCACCCGCTTGTGCTCCGCTTGAGCCTGCGGCGCGATTCCCTCCCAAAGCTGTCGTGTGCGGTCCTGACTTTCGCGAACGACGACATCAATCCGTTCACGTTGGACTTCGGTCAGACTCAGCTCACGCTGCATTCGCTCGACCATTTCAGCCCGCCCTGGACGGACGCCCAGGTTGACTGGCAGGTTTGGCGCCGGGCGAATTCTCGCGGGCTTCGCCAGGCGCGCAGTCAATCCGCCGGTGACGACACCCGCGGCGAAAATCAGCAGCGCCGCCATGATAGGCTTCCAGGCGTTCACCATACTTCCTCGAGTTGGTCCAACGGCCCAAGGACGGTGCTTTCAAGGTCAGCCGCCAGATTGTCAGACGTGATCAATGAAGGATCGCCCGCGAGCAACGCCCACAAGCTCATCATGCACATGACCGCAACAGCCGGGGCAGCGGCACGCCAGAGCGGGCGACTCCATGCCAGCCACGGATCAACCGGTGCTGACGTGGAGAGGGCAGCCATGATCCGCCGTTCAAATGCAAGTGGCACCCTGTCGCGAGGCGGGTTGGAGCGCGCCACTTCGATCAGTCTTCTTTGGAGCTTTTCAAGGTTCATTCACCACAACGGCAGACGATTCGTAATTCTGGTCGGTTACAGATACTTGGCGCGCGTCAACTTCTGCAGGCACTTTCGCATCTCGGCGCGAGCCCGGAAAGCCCGGACTTTCACCAAAGCCACCGACCAGCCTGTAAGTTCCGCGATTTCCTTCACAGACCGTTCCTCTATTTCCAGCAGCGTGATCACCAGCCGCGCCGGTGGCGAGAGCTGGGCAAGCAATTCATCCACCAGCGCCTTGGCGGCGGCGGCATCATGGACGTTCAAAACAGGCTCCTGGGCCACTCGTTCAAGCCACTCGTTGTCCGGTTCGGAAATCTCCGAGAATGAAGACACTCGATCTCGTCGGTGCGCGCGCAGGAAATCGTAACAAATGCGAACCGCCAGCCGCATCAACCAGTGCTCGAACGGAGCATCACCCCGGAAGCTTCCAAGTTTTTGGAACGCCTTGATGAAGATCTCCTGCACAATGTCCTCCACTTCATCTTCACGCCGGGCGTAACGGCGTGCCATGGCGAAGATGCGAGGCTGGTAGCGACGCACGAGATCTTCAAAGGACGCGGTGTCGCCGCGCAACACCGCGCCTACCAGTTCGGCGTCAGGTGCAGTGCTATCGGTCTGTCCTGTTGCAGGCATGTCCGCCAATCGAGCAGGCCACGGCCATCGCTGGATGCG
Organism: Verrucomicrobiales bacterium; assembly: GCA_005777315.1. Lineage (GTDB taxonomy): Bacteria > Verrucomicrobiota > Verrucomicrobiia > Limisphaerales > F1-12-MAGs170 > F1-120-MAGs170. The sequence goes on along the minus strand of SXMN01000019.1, from coordinate 23,966 downwards.
GCTGTCTGGGGTGAGATCGATTTCCACCAAGGTGCCCCGGTTGAGTCATGCCTCTCCCAAAGGTGGGGAGGAACGACCGAAACTGTGATAAGAAAATCCAGATCCCTGTACGCACCGGGCAATTACTCATACTGCGAAGTAAACACTCGAATTTTAGAAAGTTGCGACGATGGCTTGGATATTACTCTCGCGCATGGCGCCATGTGCCTTCGAATCGCGGGCGAGGATTGTCCGCTACTCGCGGACGATATTCAGACTGGCTTCGAGAAAATCGGAGAATGTCTTCACTTCGGCAAGGATCCTGGTCGGCTGTTCCATGATCCTTTCGGACATTCGCTCCACCAGATCGGGCTTGCGCCGGATCAGTTCAACAGCCGCGACCACCAGGGAAAGGTTGTTGTTGATGTTGTGCCGAAAATCGGACAACCGGGTTGCCAATTCTTCGACTTGTGCCGGTGTGAGAGTGACGGGAGCTCGAGGCGCTGCCATTGACAAACGATGTCAAGAGATCCACCGAAATCAAGCAGGGAACCAACAAATAAGGGCGTAGCGGGCTGTAAGGACCGAGCTACCGCAGGCCCCGACCAAAAGACCCGCCACCCGGGGGGTGTCGGCAATCATCGTCGTCCACACCGGCGGGTGAAGTAGTCTTGCGCGACGCAAACGAAGACCGGTGCATCCACAAGTTGTCCGTGGAGCGCGACTGTGCTGAAAGCCAGTCGCAGCAGTATCGCTGGCTCGCCCTCGCGCCAAACCTGCTGCGGCTGGTGCTGCTCACACAACCGCGCTCCTGGCCGACAGCCAGGTTCACCGATAACTTGTGGATGCACTGTCCACGATGCAAAGGGAGACGGACCACTGGACTTTGGCATCTCAGGCCGCTAGACAACTGCCACAGCCATGAATTCCATTCTGCCAAAAGATTTCTCTGCCTGCGCCACTGTCAGGAACTGGCTTCGCAAGCTCACTCCGCTGTTAGTCCTTTGTGTCGCCGTTGCCGTTGCTGACGGTGCGGAGAATGTCGCTTCAACATCTACGGAACGTCCGCTCGTCCTGATTACCAATGCTCTACCCGTGCAGATGTTCGTGCCCGGGTTCACAGCCAAGGAGATTCCCATCACGTTGAAGAATCTCACGAGCATTCGTTACCGCCGGGACGGGAAACTTCTCGCCGCCGGTTATGACGGTACGATCTGGCTGTTGAGTGACACCAATGGCGACGGGCTCGAAGACAAGGTCGAGCCCTACTGGGATAAGGGCACGTTGCGCGTACCTCTCGGCCTTGCAGAAACGCCGTCGGGCTATCCACACGGCCAAGGTGTGTTCATTCCGAACGTCGGCAAACTTTCCCTTCTGCTCGACAAGGATGGCGATGATCGCGCTGACGAAGAGATTGTCGCCGCCACGGGCTGGCCGGATGTGGACAGCCGTTCGGACGCTCTCGGCGTCGCGGTCGGACCGGACGGAAGCGTGTATTTCGGAATCGGAATTGGCACCGCCTACAACAATGCGTACCGCCTCGATAAACAAACCGGCGAGGCGCGCTACGATCTGCGGGGCGAGCGCGGCGCGATTCTTCGCGTTTCACCTGAGTTGAAGTCGCGTGAGGTTTTCGTCACGGGCGTGCGATTCACGATGGGGCTTGCCTTCAACCGCCACGGCGACCTCTTCGCCACCGAGCAGGAAGGCGCCACCTGGCTGCCGAATGGCAACTCGCTCGACGAGCTGCTCCACATCCAGAGGGGCCGGCATTACGGCTTCCCGCCGCGCCATCCGAAGCATCTGCCGAACGTGTTCGATGAGCCAAGCGTGTTCGATTACGCCCCTCAGCACCAATCGACCTGCGGGCTGTTCTTCAACGAGCCCGTGAGCGGTGGCCCGACGTTCGGCCCGACTTGGTGGGAGAGCGATGCGTTGGTTTCCGGCTACACCCGCGGGAAGATTTACCGCACCAAACTCGTCAAAACAGCGGCGGGCTACGTCGCGCAAAGTCAGCTCATTGCCCAGCTTCAATCCTTGGCAGTCGATCTGTGCATTTCACCGCGCGGCGATCTGGTCGTCGCGACGCACGGCGGCAAACCCGACTGGGGCAGCGGGCCGCAGAAGGAGGGGCACGTGTTCCACATCCAGTTCACAGATGCCAACACACCGCAGCCCGTGCTCGCCTGGAGTGACAGTCCCACGCAGTTGCGCGTGGCCTTTGATCGTCCGCTTCCACTCGGCAGGCTGACGAACATCGCCGCACGCACCACGATAACTCAGGGCGAATTCGTGTTCTCAGGGGACCGGTTCGAGACGATTCGTCCCGGCTATGAAGTTGTGCGACGGGCCATCGCCGCACCCCGGTTTGATGTTCCTGTGCTCTCCGTCAACCTGACGCCTGATCAACGCTCGCTTCTGATCCGCACGCCGCCGCGCACATTGGCACTCAATTTCGGAGTCACGCTCCCTTCAACGACCGGCGGCCAAATCGACCTTCTCTCTGATCTGACAGGAGTCGAAGGCCAGTGGACATCTGCCGATGGGAAAACAAACTGGTCTGGCTGGCTCCCGCATCTCGATATGCAAGTGAGCCGCGAACTCACTGCTTCCCTGCTCTCGCATCAATTCACGATCAAGCCAGGCACTCTGGCTCTCCGCGGCCAGCTCGATTTATGGCAGATGCTTCAACCCGCGATTCAGCCCGGCTCGAAGCTTGATTATGATTGCCCAACCGAAAATGTGCGTCTGGCATTTGAATCGTCGATGCCCTTCAACGCCACGATCGGAGCACGAAGCGCGCGATCCACAGCGAGTGCGAGTGGAAGACATCGTGCGGAACTTGACCTCCGCGCACCCGGCCAGACATGGCAGCGCTTCGAGATTCAGGTCCAAACCTCTGCTGACCCGCTCGCGTTCACCGTTGCATGGTCCACCGATGAGGACGCACGACCTCGTGCCCTGGCGCTGCGGCGCTTTCTCCTGCCGTGGGCGTCACCGAAGTCCGACGCGCCTGCCGGCGAATCAGAACGTCGCATTCCCGAGCTTGCTGGTGGCGACTGGCAACGCGGCCGGGAAGTTTTCCTCACAGAGAAAGCCGCATGCTCAAATTGCCACACGGCGCAAGGTGTCGGGGGCAAGGTGGGGCCAGATCTCTCGAATCTCATCCACCGAGACTATGCCAGCGTGCTCAAGGACATCCGCGAACCAAACGCCTCGATCAATCCTGATCACCTCGCCTTCAATTTCGAGATGAGCGACGGCGAGACTTTGAGCGGCATCATTCAACGCGAAACCTCGGAACAAATCATCCTGGCCGATGCCGCTGGGAAGCCTGTCACCCTTGCGCGAAGCAAGGCGAAGAAGATCACCCCTGCGACATTGTCCCTGATGCCCGAAGGACTGGACAAGGCACTCACCGCCGGAGAACTCCGCGACCTGATGACGTTCTTGTTAATGCCGCGCGAAGCAGCTTCACCTGCGGCGACTCCGACCCGGCGCTGACCCCTTACCCATCAATCCGCGCGATGGAACACAAAGACACGAGGAGATTACACAAGGCTCGTACGGAGGCCGTGCGCCCGAGATCTCCTGACTGCCTGACTGGACGATCATGACCAAGGTGGGAACCGGTTAATGTCAAAGTCTGTCTATCCTGCGATCGGCACGGATCGAAGCGACTGGATTCTCGCGCGTCGTCCCGCTCGGAACGCCGTAGATCCGGGACGCCCTTATGCTTTCCTCGTGGAAAAGGAGCGCTCGGACACCGGAGAACTGGTTCCGACAGCCACCGTGTTTCTCACCAACAAAGAGTGTCCCTGGCGTTGCCTGATGTGCGATTTGTGGAAGAACACAACAACCGCCTCAGTTCCCGCTGGAGCGATTCCGGAACAGATCGAATTTGCTCTTCGCGAGCTTGCCTGCCAGGCGGCGGACTCGGGACAGACGGCGCCGCAGCAAATAAAACTCTACAACAGCGGTAGCTTCTTCGACCCGAAGGCTATTCCAGAGGCGGATTATCGGGCGATCGCTGAACGGGTCAGCGGGTTCAAACGAGTCATTGTCGAGAGCCACCCGGCGTTGGTTGGCGAACGCGCACTCCGATTCAGAGACTTGCTGAATGGCCAGCTTGAGGTGGCGATGGGATTGGAAACGGTGCATCCGGAGGTGCTCGAAAGACTCAACAAACGCGTCACCGTGGAGCAGTTTGCTTCGGCAGGCGCATTCCTTCGAACGCATGAGATCGCCATGCGCGCCTTCGTCCTCGTGAAGCCACCGTTCATGGATGAGCCGATGGCGCTGGAATGGGGAAAGCGCTCGATCGATTTTGCGTTTGAATGTGGAGCCGCGGCGGTTGTTCTCATTCCAGTACGCCCTGGCAACGGAGCCATGGAAGCGCTCGAACGAGCCGGGGAATTCAAGGCACCTAAGCTACGCACCCTCGAAGAAGCGGCTCATTACGGTGTCGAACTCAAGCGAGGCCGGGTGTTCGCGGATTTGTGGGATCTCCAACTATTTTCCTCCTGCGCGGAATGTTTCCCGGAACGACTCGGGAACCTACATTTGCTCAATGATCGCCAGACAGTGGTTCCAAGACCGACATGCAGTGTTTGTGGGGACTGAGGCTCTGTTTGGTGACTTGATGAGATCAAAAATATCCATAACAGGCTTGGGCAAACTTCCGATCTCCGCTCGATTGCAAATCCCTGCTCCCCCGAGGCCGATCAAGCCGGAAGGAGTTCCTGGATCTTTGCTCCGATGTTCCCCTGGCGCATCAGGGATTCGCCCACGAGAATCGCACGAGCGCCGCATCGGGTGAGGCGCTCGACATCGGCACGGGTGTGAATGCCACTTTCGGCGACGAGCAACGTCGTTCCCAACTTCCCAGCTGCACCAAGCCTGGCCGCCAGACTTTCGGTGGTTCCGAGATCCACCGTGAAGGTTTTCAAATTACGATTGTTGACGCCAATGAGGGGAGCCTGGATGGCAAGGGCGCGTTCCAGCTCAACCTCGTCGTGGACTTCAACAAGGACGGAGAGGCCGGCATCCGTTGCGAGAGTATGGAAGTTTTTCAACTGATCGTCGGACAGAATGGCGACAATCAAGAGGATGGCGTCCGCTCCCCATTGGATCGCTTCGAGAATCTGCCGCTCGTCTATAATGAAATCCTTGCGCAGCAACGGCAGTTTCACCCCCCGGCGAATCTGCTTCAGATATTCGAGCGAACCTTGGAAAAACTTTTCGTCAGTCAGAACTGAAAGGCAGGTGGCGCCGGCGGCTTCGTATTCACGCGCGATCCGGACGGGGTCGAAGTCCGGGCAGATGACGCCTGCGGAGGGAGAGGCTTTCTTTACTTCCGCGATCAACGCAACCGAGCCGCGACGCGGGCTGCAGAGTGCCTGGAGAAAGTCACGTCGATCACCTCGCGTCGCGAGTGCCGCGACTAATTCCGTCGGTGAAGTGCCGCCGGGCGGAAGTTGTGCAACTTCGCGTTTCTTCTGATCAACGATTTTGTCGAGGATGTTGGCCACTTCGAGGCGTTTAAGAACAGAGGAGGTCAAGGTTGATGCAAGTCTTTACTCTACTCTGCCCGGGCTCTGCGTTTCCTCACGGGTCGGATCCCGACGACATGCAATGGGTCCACAATGTCCACACCACCATCCTCATCCTCGATGTAAACGTAGTGCTTGGTAAAGCCGATGAACTCGCCGTGCGGTGCCTGATATTCCTTCCCGTACGAAGTACGAATGATGAATGGACCTGGGCCGGATGCTTCCTTTTTGATGACTGCTTGATTCATGGTCTGTTTGTCCCTCTCCCTCCCGGTCAGGTCAAGGGCTGTTTGGTTCCGCTACTCATCCTCATCTTTGATTCCCTGCATCCGTTTCAGCGGACACCCGGCGCGGAGCCACCCGTTTACGTATGCGTCGAGATCGCCATCCATCACGCCTTGTACATCGCTGGTTTGTACGCCTGTTCGCAGGTCTTTAACCATGCGATACGGCTGGAACACATAACTGCGAATCTGGTTGCCCCAGGAGACACTGCCTTTGTCGCCATAGAACCGCTCCATCTCCGCCTTCTGTTGGTCAATCCGCTGCGCATAAATGCGGGAGAGCAGAAGCTTCATGGCCGTGGCGCGATTCTGATGCTGCGAGCGCTGGGTTTGCGAGGCGACCACCAGGCCGGTCGGGACGTGTGTGATGCGGACGGCTGTTTCCACCTTGTTCACATTCTGACCGCCTTTGCCACCGGAGCGGTACGTGTCCACTTCGAATTCGTTTGGTGGAATGCTGATCTCCCCGGCCTCCTCGATTTCGGCGATGACATCGACGCTGGCGAAGCTGGTGTGGCGGCGCTTGTTCGCGTCGAAAGGGGAGATGCGGACGAGCCGGTGAACACCACGTTCCGCTTTGGTGAAGCCGTAGGCGTTCTCACCCCGGAACAACATGGTGACGCTCTTGATGCCTGCGGTTTCGCCCGCAAGGGCATCGGTGACTTCCACTTCCCAGCCGCGTGATTCGGCCCAGCGCTGGTACATCCGCATGAGCATGCTCGCCCAGTCGCATGATTCTGTGCCTCCGGCGCCGGCATTGATGCTGAGAATGCAATTGTTCTTGTCGTGGGGACCGTTGAGAAAAACGCGCAATTCAACCGCTTCGAGTTCCTTGCTGAATATGATCAGCTCACGATCCAGCTCGGATTGAATCTTGATTTGCTCAGATTCAGGCTCGGCTTCGCCCAGCTCGACCATCACCTTGAAATCTTCAAGCTGCTTCTCCGACTGGATCACCGGCTCGATCCGTTTCCGGAGGTTGGAAGCCTCATCAATGAATTTCTGCGCCTGATCGCGATTGTTCCAGAAGGTGTCCGCAGCCATCAGGACATCCAGCTCCGCAAGACGCTTCTGTGCGGCTGGAATGTCAAAGAAACCTCCGCAGGTGTGTCAGCTTGTCGGCGGCGGCGGTGAGTTGCTCTTTCGTGACTTCGAACATAGGGGCGTGAATCTAGTGGTGTTCGATGCCTTGACCAGTCCGAAATTAGTTCTAAAGGATTTCAAACCTCTGCCGATGGATGCATTGCGACTAAACGATTCGCTTCGTGTGAAGCGAGTTGCGCAAACATGAAATAACGCAGTGAGAGCTGCCTCTTCCCCGGGGCGGCTTTCATGCTTTCACAGGACAGCTCGTGGGGAAGCACGGAGCAGCGTTGACCACTTTGTGTTAACGGGAAGTTATGACTGCTCGTTTCCCCTTAGGATCCGCGCAAGCCACTATCCGCGCGCAAGGTGCAATTCTAAAAACAACCCTCACCCTGCCCCTCTCCCGTCCGACGGGAGAGGGAACCATCAAGGCCGCGCTCGCCTTTGCCAGAGAGTGTGGAGACCACGATCGACGGACGACGTCTCTCCCTCTCCCATCAGATGGGAGAGGGCCGGGGTGAGGGCACGTCCACACATACATCGGAAGTTGTTTTTGCACGGACCCCTATTGAGAAAACCGCTCTTCCAGCCATGGATCGGCGGTGTTCGAGTAACCCCGCAGTTCCCAGAACCCGAGAAGGTCGCGATCCAGGAAGATGATTTCGCGGATGAATTTCGCGCCCTTCCAGGCATAGCGCTTTGGGATGATCACCCGGGCGGGACCACCATGTTCTTTCGAGATTGGCTTTCCATTCCAAGTGTGTGCGATGAGGACATCGTCATCCATGCACACATCAAGCGCGTTGTTGGTTGAGTAACCATCGTAACTCTTGAAGTACACGTGTGTGGCCTCGTCGGACGGCTTCACAAGCTCGGCGAGGGTGAAGAAGGCCACGCCTTTCCATTCCATGTCATACTGGCTCCAGGTCGTCACACAGTGAAAATCGCTCACGTCGGTGAACTGCGGCAGAGCTGTGAATTGCTTCCAATCCAGTGCGACAGGATTCCCGACCTTACCGTGGATTTTCAACTCCCACTTGTCGAGCGGGATGTCGGGCTGGATTCCGAGATCCAGCACGGGAAAATTGTGAACTTCATGCTGTCCCGGTGGAAGCCGGTCGGTGGAGCGAATCGACGGCTTTTCCTTGCCAGCCATCTTGCGAGCCCAGCGTTCCTTCCGGTCGATATAATCCTGCTTGAGCATCTGGTCGGTCAGTAAAGTCGTGATCTTGTTCTTAATGTCAATCCCAGCGGCGAGCATGGCGACATCTGGCTGGCGCAAGGGTGCTGGATTTCCCGTCACTTCCCCGGCTTGCGGTCGGGTTCTTCCGTTCCGATTCAGAAAATTGATGACTCAACCCGGCAATAGCCTTGATTCGATGCGTCAGAATTGACTACGGTGAACCGTGAAAATGGCAACTCCGTGGTTCCAAGCCAGGGGTGCGACACTGGTGCTGTCGTTCGCGTTGCAGCTTGCTGCATCGGCATCAAGCGCTTCCGGCATCCTCGCCGCACACGGACTCGTCACCCGAAGCTGGCAGTTGAACGGGCCGTTGCACTTCGAGCCGGTGGCCGCCCGGTCGGGATCGATCACCCACATCGCCCGGGCAGATGGCCACTGGATCAGCGTCGATTCCACCGGTGCAAAGCTCCTGCTGGCTCCGACGCCGGACGCCACCGATGATACCGCGCCGCGCTTCCGTGGTCTTGGCTTGACGTTCGCGAACGGCCGTCGGCAGGCGGAGGTTCAGGCGGAACAACCTCGGCGTGCCGTGGCCAACCACTTTCTGGGTGCTCATGCCGAGCATTGGCGGCCCGGCGTACCTACTTCGGAGCGCGTTAGACTGCGCGGCATTTACCCCGGCATCGACGCCGTGTTCTATGGGCGGGGGCGGACGTTGGAGTTTGACCTCGAGATCGCGCCCGGCGCAAATGCCGGCGTCATTGCACTGCGTTTCGAGGGTCACACAGGTCTGGTGTTGGAAGCCGGCGACCTGCTGATCCGAGTGGGTGCGGACGTGGTGCGCCAGCGGGCACCAGTAGCTTACCAACAGCTTCAAGGCACGAGGCAGGCCGTCGCTGCGGCGTATCAAATCGACGATTCCGGATTAGTTCGATTCGAGCTGGGGCCGTACGACGCGGAGCACACGTTGGTCATTGACCCGGTGATTGAGCGGTCAACCTTGTTCGGATCAAGCCAGCTCGACGAAATTCAGGACGTCGAAACCGACGCTCAAGGCAACCTCATCGTTGTCGGGCGAACCTTGATGCTCAATCCCACCGATTTCCCCCTGGTTGCAGCTTTTCAAACGGTGGATGACACGCGTTTGGTGCCCGGGAGGAATGCCTTTGTCAGCAAGTTCGGTCCCACCGGCGAGCTTTTGTTCTCCACCTACCTGGGTGGTGAACTGATCGATGAAGCGACGAGCGTTGCAGTCGATGGCGCGGGCCACATCTATGTCACCGGCTTCACGCAATCACACATCGATCACGGCGGCTTCGCCCTGGCTGAGTTCAACGGCTTTCCCACGACACCCGGAGCCTACCTCACCAACGGTCTGTTGCGATTCGAGCAGTGCGTTTTCCTGACCAAGCTGAACGCGGGCGGTGGTTTGGTCTATTCCACCCTCGTCACGCGGAACGGCATGTCCGGCAATGTCACGGGCCGGTCGGTGGCGGTGGATGCCATCGGGAACGCTTTCGTAACTGGCGACGGCGCGGCCATTCCCATGGTGATGACCGGGGGCGGCACGACGCTCTTCAACGGCGCGTTTCTGATGAAGTTTAATTCCTCCGGAACGACGGCGCTCTATACCAACCTCATCGCCAACGGCCAGGGCCGCGATGTTGCCGTCGCACCAGACGGCACAGCCCATTGGGTGGGCCGGTTCTCGGGAGAACTGGTCACGACCCCGGATGCTTACGCGGCCAGCGGCGGGACTGGCGGCACATTCTACCGCAAGCTCGACCCTGGAGGGAACCTCGCCTATTCGACGGCATTCGCCTTGTTCCAAGAATCGAGCGGTCGGGCGGTGGCGGTTGACTTGGAAGGCCGCGCGCTGATCGCCGGCGGCATCGGCGAAAGGTTCGATCCATTTTTTCCAGGCCATTTTCTGCCGATCAACCCGCTCCAGGCTAATTTCGGCGGTGGCAGCGATGTCTTCCTGGCTCGCTTCGACACGCGGTTGTCGGGCTCGAATGTCGTGGATTTCGCCACTTACCTGGGTGGAGCGGAGATCGATCAGCCGACCGATGTGGCCTTGGATCCCCAAGGCCGGATCCTGCTGACTGGTATTACTTCGTCCACAAATTTCATCCTCTCGCAGGCAACGCAGACCAATTTGAACGGAGCCCAGGACGCGTTCGTGATGCAGATCAATGCGGCTGCAACTGGCGTTGAGTTCGCTTCCTATCTGGGCGGTAAGGGATTCGATACCGCCACGGGCATCGCTCCCTTCGCCGATGGTAGTGGCTTCGCGGTGGCGGGATTCACGGATTCACGCGATTTTCCCACCACCAACGCGTTTCAGCCGTCCTTCAAGGGTGGCGAGTCCGACGGCTTCCTGGCCACCTTTCGGGAAATCCGGGTCACCGAAACCCTCATCGTCAACTCGAACAACGATCTCGACGACGGTGTGTGCGACAGCGCCCACTGTTCACTTCGGGAAGCCATCGCCGCATCGAATCGCCAGCCAGGCCCGCAAACCATCACTTTCCAGATCCCGGGCACCACTCCCGCCTTCAGCGTGAGTGCGAGCCACGCCACGCTGCAGTCCGCCAACCTCCACAACGCTCCCGTACCGCCCGTGATCCGCCTCACTCGGGCGCTTCCACCGATCACCGACGCGGCAACTCTGGACGCGCACTCCCAACCCGGAGCACAACGGGTCGTCCTCGACGGCACGGCGGCGGGCACGATTGAAGCCGGCCTCCTTTTGCAGACCTCTGGAGCGCTGCTGCGCGGCGTCGTGTTGCAACGGTTTTCCAAACACGGCCTCGTCATCCGGGGCGGTGGTGGCAATCGCGTGGAAGCCTGCTGGATCGGTACGACCGCCGATGGGCTCGGTGCCGCGACCAACGGCGGAGCCGGCATCCTCATCGAAGGATCGGGCACCAATTGGATTGGAGGCGATGCCCCGGATGCTCGCAATGTCATCGCCGGGAATCGCTCCGATGGCATCCAAATCCAGGGTGCGGCTTCCACTGGAACCCACGTTCGCAACAACTTCATCGGTTTGGGGGCCGATGGCAGAACGCTCATTCCCAACGCCGGAGCCGGGATCTCGATCCACGACGCGCCCAAGAGCCAGATCGGGGGAGAGCGACGTGTCGGCAACGTGATCGGTGGCAATGAAGGAACCGGCATCCGCGTGTCGGGCCTGCTCGCCACCGCTACCGTCATCCAGGGTAATTTGATTGGTCTCGCCGCGAATGGCACGAGCCGCGCCGCGAACCAAGGATCGGGCATCACTCTCTCGGAATGCGTTGGCGCAATGATTGGCGGAACGGCGCCCGAGACCGGGAACGTTGTCGCGTTTAACCTGTCCGAGGGGATCATCATCGGGGGCGGGGAAGCGTGCCGCATCGAAGGCAATTGGGTCGGCCTCAACCGTGTCGGCGATCCTAGTCCCAACCGCTCGGGGATTGTCGTGCTCAACAGCCCGGCCACTCAGATCGGGGGCGAAACCGACCGGCCTGGTACACCTCCGGGAAATGTGATCACCGCAAACGTACAGGATGGCGTCCGCATCACCGGTGAACATGCCCGCGAATGCCTGGTCCAGGGTAATCTCATCGGACTGGCTCCCGACGGGATTAAACCGATGGGCAACATCGGGGGCGCCAATATCTTTATCCGAGCACCCGAAACGACGGTGGGCGGAGCGACCGTCCGAACAAGAAATGTGATCGCTGACGGGCGCCCTGATGTGTGGGTGGAAGGAGCCGTGAGCGAGGGAAGTTGGATTCAGGGAAATTTCATCGGCCTCACCGCCGATGGCACGGCCCGCGTTGAGTCTAACTTTGCTGGTGGTGTCGTCTTGGAGCATACGCGCGGGATTGTGATCGGTGCCCTGACGAACCAAACCATGAGCCTCGCCCAGTTCGGCACGCCACCCGGGAATGTGATTGTGGGATCGGAGCTTGATATTCGGATGTCCAACTCCGAAGGCGTACGAGTAGCGGGCAACGTTCTGGGGACCGACGCGTCCGGGCTCAAACGCCTTCGAGCCAGTGACGTGACCGCCGACTCGGTGGCACTCAGCAACTGCACCAAGTGCCTGCTGGGTGATTCATCTGCGGGTAACGTTCTGTCAGATGGCATCTACGTATGGGACACCCTCAGCTTCACGATCCGTCCTCGTCGCCTCAATGAGATCAGAAACAACCATATTGGTATCGGCCGCGACGGCACCACGCGGCTGGCGGCGAACCTGAGGTACGGAATTAGTGTCTCTGGATCAGAGGAGAACCTTCTGGCCGGCAATCGAATCGGATTCGCCGCCACAGGCATTGTCATCGAGTCCGGTGGTCATAACTTGATCTCCGATAATCGAATTGTGGGAAATACCGGACCTGCCATCGATCTGGGCGGAGACGGGCCGACTCTCAACGGTACTCACAACGTGTTTCTGAGACCTTCCTTCGATGCTCCCAATGCCTGGGAAGAATATCCCTTGATCCGCTACTTTGGCCCGCTGAACCTGGGACGACCGCAACGCGCAATCATTTTGGACCGCAGCCAACTCAACCGCTCGCGTCTGGAAAAGATTGAATTCTTCGGTAGTACATCCACGAACCCTGCTGACACAGCCGACGGACTCCTGACGACGCTATTTATCGAACCCTACACGTATGATGGGATGAGCAATGTAGTCACGACACACCTGTCCCCGCTCGTGACATTGCCCGCTGGCCAAACCGCCTACCTCGCCGCTACCCGCACTTCCGCGTTCAACGACACCTCGGAGCTAGCGCCTGCGCTACCGTTTACCTTCAATCCCATTGATTCGGACCTGGACGGGTCCCCGGACGAGGTCGAATCCGCGATGACTGCGGACAGCGACGCCAATAGGGACGGTATTCAGGACGCGCAGCAGGCGACTGTGATTGGTGTGCCCGGCACTCAGCCCGGCACGGCCCAGACCTTCATCATCGAGCCGGGCTTTCAACTTCAATTGGGCGAGTCCTCGCTTCCCGTCCCCGAGGCAGCGCAGTTGCCCGACGAAGTCCGCGTGCAGGTCGGTGGCCAAACGGTCGTTATCAAGACCGGGACTCCTCGCCAGGCCGGCCCACAGTCCACCGGAACTTTCTCGCCGGTGCGTGTGACCGTCCTCCACCAACCCGTCTTCGTCGCCAACCGCTACTACTTGACGGGGACGGGCGCCAATGGCCAGGCGGCCTGGATCGATTTCGCCTGGGACGGCACGACCGGAGCACAGTTCGAAGGCGGCCGGGTTCACCTGGTGTTCATCGATGGCGGTCGCGGCGATGCCGATGGCCGTGTCAACGGCGAGATCCTCTTCCGCGGCGCGGCCGCATTCGCCGGCCCGTGGCCGTTGCGCATCTCCGGGTTCGGGCTGATTTCCGATGCCGAGGTTTACTTGCGCTTCGAAGGTTACGCCGGGCGCTTGTATCAAGTGGAAACGCTGGGGCAGACGGGCACCTGGTCGGCGGTTCGCCAGGCCCGCTCCGATTCCGGTGACTCCACGCTCCGCCTCCCTGTTTCCCTCCAGGATTCAACGCGCTTCTTTCGCGTTGTCGGACCGCTGTTGGAAATCGAGTTCTGATCCACGACCTTGGGTGCGCCCTCAATTCCTTCGAGGTGCATCTTTGGCAATCCCTCTGACGCGGGCGTTACCCAGAAGGGGTCTTGAGAATGATGCTGCTGAAAAACCTCTGCCCCGTATTTGAGCTGGTGAACTTGAGGTGGACTGATTGCGGAATCACTTCGCATCCCATACAGGTTGTCTCACTCGTCCCTGCAGCAACTGGCCGAGCCCGACTACATGGGATTGGCAGTGGGATTTCTTACCCCTGGATTTGGAGCCGCTCGGTCCCTGGGTGTGGTCCATTCATTGAGACCACGCTCCTCGGACGCTGGCGCTGGAAGCACGTTCATCAACTCCATCGCTTCACCAACGAAATGCAGTGATCCCGTGACAAGTACGAAGGAATCTGTGGCGGCGAGAGCGAACGCTTCGGACAGGCTCCTGGAGACTTCAATGGAAACATCGATCTTGAACGAGGCAAAAGCTTCGTGCAGCTCCTCAGGCGTTGTCGCGCGTTCACTTTGCGCTGATGTCACAATCACGCGCGAGACCGCGGGAGCCAGGCACAGGCACATCTGCCGCCAATCCTTGTCGCGCATCGCACCAAAAATCAGTGCCGGCCTGACGCCGGGAAATGTCTGGTTCAAAGTTTCAAGCAGCACCGCAACTCCGGCCGGATTATGTGCCGCGTCGAGAATGATGACTCGCCCATCTGTCAGGCGAATGATTTGAAACCGCGCCCCCCATTGCACCGTCTCCAGCCCCTTGCGAATGGCCGTTTCTTGAACAGGAATTTGTTTGCCTACAACACGCACGGTTGCCAGCGCCAGCGAAGCGTTGCGTCGCTGATGCTCGCCGGGCAGCGGAAGGCGGATGGAATCGATCAGAGGATCCGAGAAATCTTGAGACGTTGTCGTAGTGAGTGGTGCGCCGATGCTTCCGGCCTTTTCTCGAATCACGGCGAGGGCCTCCGGAGAATCCTCCCCCGTAAGCACGGCCACGCCCTGCTTGATGATGCCCGCCTTCTCGAAGGCGATCTTCCCGATGGTGTCACCAAGCCACTGCTGGTGATCGAGCTGAATGTTGGTGATGACGCTGGCCAGGGGCGTGACGATGTTCGTCGCATCGAGACGGCCGCCCAATCCGGTTTCCCAAATCACCAAATCGCATCGCTGTTCGGCGAAGTAGCGGAGGGCCATCACGGTGACGAATTCGAAAAAGGTCGGCTGAAATGAGGCCCGGTCGGTAGGGGAGTTCTTCGCGTGCTCGATCAGTTCACGCAGTTCTTCAACCAGCCGCACGACATCCGCCTCGCTGATATTCTCCCGGTTGACTTGAATTCGTTCCCCGAACGCAACCAGGTGCGGCGAAGTGAACAGCCCAACCCGCAACCCAGCCGCGCGATAAATGCCCTCCAGCATGGCGCACGTCGAGCCCTTCCCGTTCGTGCCGGCCACATGAATGAACCGAAGCCGTTCATGAGGATTGCCCGCCAGCGCCGCCAGCTCGCGTGTGTTCTCCAGGCCGAACTTTGTTCCGAAGATGCGGAGGTCGTAGAGGAACTGGATGGCTTCGGGATATGTCATGGCTTGGCCGCGATCTACATCGTGTGGCATGAACAACCTTCAGAGACGGACACACGCAACAACCCCTGCGAATTCATTGCGCCAGAATCCGGTCTTTGGGATCACTATTGTAACTCCACGATCTCATAGAACCTGCGTTGGCCGGGGGCGGATGAATCCACGTAACTCGTGGTGATGCCTCCCGAAGGTATGATGCCGCTCAAAGGAGTGAACGGCTCGGTCAGATCCGTCGTGGCGAGGATTTGGTAAAATCTTCCCGGCTCGCTGTTCCAGATGATGAAGCGGTCACCGCCGGGAAGAATCGTGACGCTGGCTTGGGGTCGAGGGGCGTGCCAGATCGCGAAATAGCGGGATGGCTTGCCGCCCGCCTTGGTGAAGTTTCCGCCAACATACAGTTCAGAGCCACTTGCCACCATGGCGTTGGCTAAAACGCCGCCACTGCCAATGTCCGACCAATTGTTCCCGTCCCATTTTGCGATGCCATCGATTCTACTCCCATCGGCGGCCGAGAAGCTTCCGCTCGCGTACAGGGTCCTGCCAATCACCGTCAAAGCACTGACGCCGGATCTGGATCCTGCTCCCAAGGCCGACCACTTGGTGCCGTTCCACTTCGCAATGTTTCTGGCGCTCAAGGCACCGATTCTCACGAAGCCACCCGCCACATAAACATCGCTGCCTATAACTGCTATCGCTTCCACCCCACCGGGAAGTATGTCTGCGGCAATGCCCAGAGCGGACCAGTTCTTGCCGTCCCACCTGGCAATGTGATTCGGAATCGCCACTCCGCCCGCTGCCGTAAAACCGCCGCCAACATAAATATCGGTGCCGTTCGTGGTGATGCAGGAAACGGCACCCCCTTGCGGCGATAATCCCGTGCCCAAGGCAAACCAATTGGCGCCATCCCACCTGGCGATGTTATTAACCGTCACTCCGCCGGCCACGCCGAATTCTCCACCGAAATAGACATCGGTGCCGCTGACTGCGATGGCGTTGACGAAGATTCCACCGCCCGGAGCTTTCGCGAGGCCGGTGCCCAAGGCCGACCAATTGTTCCCATCCCAGTGCGCAACGTTGCTGATGTTCAGCCCGCCAGCCATGGTGAAGATTCCGCCTGCATACACGTTGGTGCCATCCGTCCCGAGTGCGAGGACGCGAGAGTTAATCCCGGACCCGAGGCTTGACCAGTTGGCTCCATCCCATCTCGCCACACGATTCACGGGCAAGTCACCCGCCGCCTGAAAATCACCAGCCACATATACATTCTGTTCGGCAGCCGCCATTGCATAAACCGTGCTGTCCAGGGCTCGGCCAAAAGTTGATGACCAACTGCTCCCATCCCATTTCGCGATGTTATTCGCGACCAAGCCACCAGCGCTTTTGAATCCTCCGCCCACGTACAGATCGCTCCCGCTGACAGTCAAAGCGTAAACGTGAGTGCCGCCATTTGGACCCAGGCCGATGCCCAGCGTTGACCAACCCGTGCCATCCCATTTCACAATGTCGGAGGAGAGCCCGCCGACATACAGGTCGTCCCCGATCACCGCCACTGCCTCAACCTGGCCAGTTACGCCGTTCCCCAATGCCGACCAGGCGCTTCCGTCCCACTGTGCAATGCCGCGCGTCATGAGGACACCCGGTGACTGACCAGTGCCGCCGATTGTTGTGAAGTAGCCGCCGGCATAAACCTTGTTGCCGATGACAGCCAGTCCGGTGACGCGGTCATAATCATTTTGAAACCCCGCCGCCACTCCCACTCCTGGCCCCAAGGCTGACCAGCTTCCACCATCCCACTTTGCAACGTTCGTAGCACTGACGCCGCCAGCCGTCATGAATCGTCCGCCGACATATAGGTCACTTCCGCTGACGGCCATGGCCAGGACATAGCTGTTATCACGCCGCGTGACGCCGGTGCCCAAGGCTGACCAACTGGTGCCATCCCACTTTGCAATGTTCGTGGCGTTAACTCCGCCGGCCGATGTGAAAGCGCCACCGACGTACAAGTCACCGCCGATCGCTTTCAGCGCGTAAATCCGGGTGCGGCTGCCAGAGGCATTGGTAACACCAGAGCCCAGGGCTGACCAACTGTCGCCATCCCATCTGGCGATGTTGTTGACGGTCACGCCGCCTGCCAGGGCGAATTCTCCCGCGACATAAACGTCCGTTCCGTTCAATGCGATGGAGGTGACGACAAGCGCGCCGCCTGGTGAATTGGCAAGGCCTGCACCCAACGCTGACCAACTGCGGCCATTCCATTTTACTATTCCAGCCGCTGGAACATCGAAAGCGCCGCCAAAGTTGCCACCCACATACAGGTTGGTTCCGCTGACGGCCACGGCAAGGACAGATCCGCCGACACCCGTTGGCGCAAAGCGATCGTCCCAGTTCTGATCACCAACGGCAGCCGATGAGTTGGTCGTGGAAAGCGCCATCCACAGCAACACGACACGTCCGATCACTGAACAGATTTGCCACAAAGTCCACTTTGTTGTCGGTTCCGGATCATACGAGGGATGCTTCTTATTCATGGTGTGGCCTAACTTGGGTTTGCCGTGCAATCGTTGGGGCGAAAGAGAACTGATTGGTCACGTGCGAGAAATCATAAAACGAACTCAACAATGCATTTCTCAAATCTTTGGGCGCGCCATCGCTCCGCCAAATCGGGAAACGAAGCCGGGTATTCTTCACACCATTGAAAGGCGGCGGCCGGTTGAACCCGTTTCGTGGAGTCATCCATTCCGCTCCAGTCGGGCAGGTCAAGTTCCGGTGGTTCAGAGTGGCTTCCAGACTCGCTGAAGTTTTTCATACAATTCCGGCGGACCGTATTTCAGGACAATCGCCCGCAAATCCGGCTGGCTGATGTCCAATCGATTCAATTGGACCAGGTGTATCACATCGTCCACATCCTTTTCTACCCGGCCAGGATGTCCGTGCTTGATCGCGTGTGATTTAAGCGCAATCAGATGCAAAAGGGAGATGACTCTTGCTCCTCCACTTCCCGAAGGCGCCGCCACCGCATCGGCCAGTAGCTTTGCGAACGTATCATCATTCACCAGCATCAAATCCAGGGGAAGAAACGCGGCATCAGATGGATTGAATTGGAGAAAAGTTGGACCTTCCTGATGCGGCCGATAACCAAGGCTGTGAACGAATTCTTTCCAGGCGGCTTGATCGTCTCGCCGGATGATGAAATCCAGATCGAACGTGTTGCGCGCGTATCCGTGAACGATGACGGCGTGTCCTCCGGCCAGAAGGAATTCGAGCTTTCTCTTCTGCGCCTCTTGCGCAATGGAGGCAAGCAAGGTCACAAGCGCCGCATCAAACTACAGAGGCCGGTGATGAATGTGATTATGACACGCCGCGATGAACCCGCGGAAGAGCGGGTGTGGCGCGTTGGGCTTGCTCTGGAACTCGGGATGAAACTGGCTGGCGACGTAAAACGGATGGTCTTTCAGTTCGATGACTTCCACCAGCTTCCCATCAGGGGAAGTTCCGCTGAAGACGAAACCCGCCCCTTCGAATTTTTCACGGTAGTCATTGTTGAATTCGTAGCGGTGACGGTGTCGTTCGTTGACGACGAAGGCGCCGTAGAGTTGGGCGGCCTTTGAACCCACCACAAGCTGACACGCCTGGGCACCGAGCCGCATGGTGCCTCCCTTCTTGGTGACTCTTTTCTGCTCATCCAGCAATGCAATGACCGGATGCGGGGTCGAGGCATCGAATTCCGTCGAGTGGGCTCCCTGAAGCTTCAGAACGTTACGGGCATATTCGATCGTGGCGATCTGCATTCCGAGACAGAGGCCCAGGTAGGGCAGGCGGTGTTCGCGGGCGTACTGCGCCGCCAGAATCTTCCCCTCGATGCCTCGTTCTCCGAATCCGCCGGGCACAAGGATGCCACCGAGACCTTTCAAAATCTTCTCAGGCCCGAACTTCTCGATCTCCTCGGCGTCCAGCTTTTCAACCTCAACACCACAATCGTTGGCGATGCCGCCGTGGATGACCGCCTCATAGACGGACTTATAGGCGTCGTTGAGTTCTATGTATTTGCCAACCACGCCAATTCGAACACGGTGTTGAGGAGCGATAAGCTTGCGAATGATGTCCTGCCAGTGGCTCATGTTGGCGGGAGGAACATCCAGTCGAAGATGCTGGCAGACTAGGTCATCCAGTCGTTCCCGCTGGAGCATGAGCGGGACTTCGTAAATGGAATGCTCGACATCCTTTTCCTCGATCACCGCCTCGTAAGGCACGCTGCAGAAGAGGGAGATCTTCTGCCGCAGCTCCTTGTCAAGCGGACGCTCACAACGGCACACCAGGATGTGCGGCGTTATGCCAATTTCGCGCAACTTGGCGACGGATTGCTGCGTGGGCTTGGTCTTCAATTCACCCGCCGCCTGGATGAACGGCACATAAGTGACATGGAGGAAGAGGACATTGTTCGGGCCGACATCGAGGGCAAATTCACGTATCGCTTCGAGAAATGGCAGCCCTTCAATATCGCCGGTCGTGCCGCCAATTTCGGTGATGACCACGTCTGCTTTGGTCAGTTCCCCAATCTTATGAATCCGGCTCTGGATCTCGTCCGTGACGTGGGGAATCACCTGGACGGTCTTGCCGAGGTACTTCCCCTCGCGCTCGTTGTTGAGCACCGTCTGGTACACCTGGCCGCTGGTGAGGTTGTTGTAACGGCCCAGTTTGACATGGGTGAAGCGCTCATAATGACCAAGGTCCAGGTCGGTCTCCGCGCCATCGTCCAGCACGTACACTTCACCATGCTGGTAAGGACTCATCGTGCCCGGATCGACATTTAGATAAGGGTCGAACTTTTGGAGGGTGATCTTCAGACCGCGATTCTCAAGCAACGTGCCCAGAGAGGCCGCAGTCAGTCCCTTCCCCAACGAGCTGACCACTCCACCGGTGACAAAAATGTATTTCATGTTCTTCATCGCCAATTCAAAAAATCTCCGGCAGTGAAACCCGATTCCTTCAAAATCTGAAGCGCCAATCTTCGCCCGATGTCATGGCCGGTGTGAATCGGCACACTCACAGGTTTGCTTTGGCGCGGATGCCACAAGATCAAGTGACTGCCAAGCTGCCAGTATTCAACGTAACCATGTGCCTTCAGAAACTTGACCGGCTCGTTTGCTCGAAGCGTTGGAAAACGACTCATGCCGGCAAAGCCAGAGTCAATTCGTCAACGTGAATCGCCTTGCGTGGGAGAGGTATCAGTTCGCCATGCGCCAGCAGACTTTCGAGATACAGCGAGATGGCTTCCTGCATGTTTGCCTTGGCTTCTGCCAGTGTCTCTCCGTTTGAAAAACATCCGGGCAGGGACGGGCAATACACTGAATACCCCGCCTCCGGGTCCTCTTCTCGCTCAATCACGGTTTCGTATGAAAGGCTTTTCATGGTCAAACACTATCCGGCAGTCAGCGCATTTTCCACTCTTTCCACATCTTCCGGGACATCCACGCCCACGCACTCATGATTCACTTTGACCACGGCAATCTCAATGCCGTTGTCCAAAGCGCGCAGTTGTTCAAGCTTCTCCGCAGCTTCGAGCGGCGACACCGGAAACCGGACCAGTCTCAGGAGGGTCTCGCGCCGGAATCCGTATATTCCCAAGTGTTTCAAAAATGGAAAGGCCGCCAATTGTTCCGCTGCCGGACAATTGGTGGCATCGCGCAGATACGGAATCGTGCGCCGCGAGAAATATAGGGCTCGTCCCGCGGCGCTGACAACGACTTTCACAACGTTCGGACTCTCGTAATCCGCTGCGTTCCGGATCGGAGTGGCAGCGGTTGACATTTCGCTGCTGGAGAGCGCGCCCGCCACCGCGTCGATCACTGCGGGATCGATCAATGGTTCGTCGCCTTGAATGTTTACCACGGCATCGCATTCACAACGCGACACGACCTCCGCGATCCGGTCCGATCCGCTGGGATGATCGGCGCGCGTCATTTCAACGCGGCAGAACTTCTCCACGACGGCGCGAATTCTTTCATCATCCGTAGCGACAATCACGTCACTCAACGTCTTTGCTTTCCGACATTGTTCAACCACGCGTTGAATGAGCGGTTTGCCTGCGATCAGTGCCAGAGGTTTGCCGGGAAAACGGGTCGAGGCATAACGGGCTGGAAGAATTCCGAGGATGCGGGCAGCCATTGCAGGGGAAGGGTGAAGAATTCCTGTGAGACTGGATTGGGCATTACGTGGCTTCATTACTTTATCCGGCCTCAAACGGCGGGCTGTCGCCAGGGAGTTAAAACTAGGAAGTCTGGTTCGCAGCCTCCGTATGCCCGGATGAGGTTTTGTCGGATCGACTCACACCAGTCCTGCCAGAAAGAGGATTCAAGGTTCTTCGCCACTGGATCGAGTGAGCACGTATCTGGTGGGAGATGACAGGGTTCGTTCATGCTAACCAGCTTGTCATCGTAATGGGATTTGAGAGTCACGGCACTCATGAGCGATCTCTAACGGAGTTTTCCCCATGCAGCAAGCAGGCAGAGGCTCCTGCCAAAATCAGACGTTATTTTTGCAAAGCTCCTGAATGAACTTGTGGATGGATGCAATGGTCAACCTCGCGCGTGCTCCTCAGTATATTAACGAGGCGGCACTGGCTTTTGCTCCTCGTTCAGGTTCCCAACACCAAATGGTAATGAGGTTCGTCGCCTCGCTCGCTGAGAATCCGTTTGTCTCCGGTGATTTTTCGGAGCGAGACGACGCGGGCAGGACGGTTCAGGTCAAGGTGGTGGGCCGCTTTGCCATTACTTTTGGGCGGATCATGCGGTATTAGAGCTCAAGGTCACACACATCAAGCCGGCGGACAAATGATCCGCTCACGGAACAAGGAACAAGTTTGAAGTTTTGGCAAGAGGGCCCGAACGACATGGACCTCGCACAAGCTGACCTTGCCACTACGGCTGCCCACTGGAGAGTTTGCCGGCGACGACTTGAATTCTGTCCCATGAACAATGGTTTGAACGCCCACCCTCATCCCTGCCTCCTCCCTCGGGAGAAGGAGAATCATTCGCCGTTTTTACCTTGAGTGAACGCGCGAACTTCTCAGCGATAAACTTCTCGGCGATGACCCACAGTGACGACCAACAACTTTAATTCACGGTGGTGGATTTCATAGAGTAATAGATGCGGCCGTGAAATAGATACCGCATGCCTGGGGCGCTCGTATCGCCCGATTGTCCACTTACCGTACGCCCCATCCAAAACGCTCGGAGATGGGCCAGAATACGAAGAAACAGCTGCCGACGATCTTGTCCTGTGGGAAATCGCCCCAACTGCGCGAATCCAAACTGTTCATCGTATTGTCTCCAAAAGTAAGGCAGTGATTTGGCCGAAGAACAAATTCGGTTTTGGCGTCCGGAAAAAGCCGCGCGAGCCCGATCCGTCCAGCCCGCGCACCGACACCTTCATTGACGTGTCCCGAATACTGATTTTCACGCACAGGGTCTTTGGGATCGAAACCATACACGTTTTCAAAATGAGGTGTTGAAGCATCAAGGCGGTCGCCATTGATGAGAATATGACGGTCGTCTCCGATCCGCACATGCTCACCTCCCAAGGCCACCAGGCGCTTGATGTAGTGCGTGTCCTGCTCGATCCCGGGAATTCCGTGCGTCTGAAAAATGACAATGTCGCCTCGCTCGGGACGTCGGAAATTGTAAGTCATACGATCTACGAACAACCGGTCGCCACTGGTGATTTTTACCTTTAGCAAGTCATCACCCTTGCGCACCTGATCACCTGCGCGGAGTGTGAGCGGTCTGGAAAGATCCTCGGGCGGAAACCACACAGGGTAACGGCGCTGGTTACCATTGATCGTTTCAACAATTAAATCCTGCTTCTTGATGAAGGGGAAGACCATTTTCGGTGCGTCAAGTCTGACGAACATTCCA
This sequence comes from Verrucomicrobiales bacterium, assembly GCA_005777315.1. Classification (GTDB taxonomy): domain Bacteria; phylum Verrucomicrobiota; class Verrucomicrobiia; order Limisphaerales; family F1-12-MAGs170; genus F1-120-MAGs170. The sequence continues at coordinate 799 of SXMN01000019.1, read as the reverse complement.
TCTTCAGCCGCCTGCACGTGGTAGTAACTCGCACCATGAACGAGGGACTCGTACGCCCTAAGAAAGAAGTTCGGTATCTGAAGAGCAGGCTCATACTTTGGCGTGTTCGGCATCATTCCAAACAATGTCGGCTGCATCGACCCCGTTGGAATGGCCATGGGCTGCAGAAAAAAAGTCCGCACTGCCATCGCGACGACCAACGCCACGAGGATCACATCCACATTCTCCCGAATCGCGGCATTTGGATACGGCTTGAGCCATTTGTTGGCGACTGCTTCAAGGTCCGTCGCGCGCGCGATGATGGACTTCTTATCTCCACCGGAACGGATCGTGGCGCGAGTTTCACGGAGTGCCTGCTCGATTGCATCGCAGGCCTGGGACGAAAGAACGTCACGTTGCGCGCACAGGATCTTTTTCACACGGTGGCACAGGTCCACCGTCTGTCGGACCGTGCCGGAAAGCAGCCAGCGAATCATCATACGGACGAAGATTGAGCCACAAACGAAGACCGAAGCGCACGGAAAAAGTTTTCGCGGATCGTGGCAGGATGCCTCCACTGGACGACACGGGCAACCGGTGAACCGCACGACGAAGCCTTGCTGACCTGTGGCATCCGCGCGGAGTTCAGGGCTGAAGGTTCATTCAAAGTTCGCTCGTTCACGCCTTGAGCACCTTGATGAAGGCTTCCTGCGGGATGTTGACCGATCCAATGGATTTCATGCGCTTTTTCCCTTCCTTTTGCTTTTCGAGGAGCTTTCGCTTTCGGGAAATATCGCCGCCGTAGCATTTCGCGGTGACG
>SXMN01000201.1 GCA_005777315.1 Verrucomicrobiales bacterium | reverse complement strand
CAGGCCGTTGTTTCCGCCAAAGGTGAAATCGTTACGAAAGAACATCAGCGTGGCCGCGTAGGTCAGCGCCTGGCTGAGGATTGAAAAATAGACGCCCTTGATCCGTGAGCGGAAGGCGAGCCATCCAAAAATGAATGCAACAACTGCCGGAACCCAGACCACGGCGGCTGCGGCAAACCAGAAGTTCTTAAATGGAATCCAGTGAGGCGGCAGGCCGCCCGTCTCTGGAAAGCGCTTGGGAAATTCCAGGAACACCATGAAGTCAGGTATGTCAGCCCGATACTGGCCGAGCTTGCCGATCATCAGCATCAAGTGCATCCCCAGCGCGTAGCCGCCGAGGGTGAAGAAAAGGCACTGGCCCAGACTCAGCAGGCCGGTGTAGCCCCAGAGGAGATTCACTCCGATCGCCAGCACGGCATAGCAAAGATACTTCCCGTACACGCTCAAGCTGAACGACGATACATGGAACGCACTGCCGACCGGCGTAAACGCATTCAGGCAGGGCAACACCACGAGGCCGATGAAGGCCGCGATGATGACCAGGATCAGTTCTTTCTTAGGAATGCCGCAAGTCATGATTCAAAATCGCAGTTCCAAGTTTCAAATGGCAAAGTCCGGATACTGAGCAGGCATTTCCGTATTTCATGGAAAGCCTCCATCCGCAAGGCGGATACATTGGGAGCATGAACCTTGTTGGGAGTGGGGCGTGCAAGTGCTTCAGCGCAGAGTTTGGGAGGACACAGAGGATCGGGAGGGAAGCAAAGCAGTCTTTCTCTGTGTTCTCCCAATCTCTGTGCTGAAACTGGCGGTTCATTGAAAGTTCCTGGACTGGTCGGAGCATCATCTCTCAAATATCGACGCCGCGTTGTTGCAACACGCGACGTGGAATTTTCCAGAGATCTGTAACCTGGAAGCTGGAACTTGGAATTTCTCATCCCTCCAGACTCCGGCTGCGCGTCACGAAAAGGCCGGCTGGCCGCCATTGAAGGAACAATATGATGGCGCCCAGCACGGTTATTTTCCCCATCACGGCCCCAAGCCACGGTTGGAGAATCTGGTCGGTCACGCCCACGCCTATCGAGGCGGAGACGGTGCCGACGAGGTTTCCCACACCGCCGAGCACGACAATCATGAAGCAATCAACGATGTAATTTTGACCCAGACTGGGTCCGACATTGCCTATTTGGGAGAGACATGCTCCAGCCATTCCAGCCAGGCCGGACCCAAAGGCGAATGTCAGCATGTTCACCCGATCAGTCCGCACGCCAACACAGGAAGCCATCGCGCGGTTCTGCATGACCGCCCTGATTTGGAGCCCGAGAGACGTCCGGGTCAGCAGGAGGTAAGTGCCGAAAACGATCGAGACCGCAAAGCCGATCACGAAGATCCGGTTGTAGGCAAAGAGCACGTCGCTCACCACCAGGCTGCCGCTCAACCACCCGGGCGAACTGACCTGCACATTTGCGGCGCCGAAAATGTGCCGGAAGAGCTGCTGCAGCAATAGACTCACCCCCCACGTGGCGAGCAAGGATTCCAGCGGCCGCTTGTAGAGAAAGCGGATGACTCCCCGTTCAAGAATCAGGCCTACGCCGCTGGCGACAAAGAAAGACACAACGAGCGCCGCGATAAAGTAGCTGTCGAACCCGAAGCCGCTTGCGCCAAACCAGCTCTTGAAAAAGTTTTGAGTCACGTAAGCCATGTATGCTCCTACCATGATGATCTCCCCGTGGGCCATGTTGATGACACCCATGAGCCCAAAGGTGATCGCCAGCCCGAGGGCCGCAACAAGCAGCACGGCGGCCAGGCTCAAGCCACGAAAAGCGGTCCCAAAAAGATTGCCCAGTTTCACGTAATCCTGAATCTGGATCACGGCTGAGTGCGCCGCCTTCAAGGTTTCCTCGCCGTACTTTGCGGGATCCGCCTTGGCGTTCTTTTCGAGTTCCTGGAGGAAATTCAACGAGCTGATTGAACGCAGGTCGGCCAGTTTTTGAATCGAGGCGACACGAACGGCTGCATCATCGCTACCAATTTGCGTCAAAGCCACCGCTTCGTGCAGCCCCTTCAACACCTCGGGATCAGTCTCGGATTTTAACCTCACTTCGAAGTGCTGAAGATATTCCTGGTTCTGTTCCTGTCCCAGTTTCACCACCGCGTCACGCCGCATCTTCGGGTCGGGATTGGCAATGGCAAAAAGGTCGAGGACAGTCTTGATCGACTTGCGAAGCTTTGAACTGGTGTCGGCGGCGGTCAGGTCGGTGGCGGCAAACAGGAGTGGCTTGCCCGAAGCGTCGGCGAGTGGAACGCTGTCGGCGATTCGGATGCCCCTGGCGCGGCCTTCGCCATCAGTCTGGGCATCGAGAAGGAAGGGCGTCCGAGTGTCATTGGTTTCGTGCAGGAAGACGCCGCCTTGCCGCCATGCGCCGAGTGCATGGACAACATGCGCGTCGTCACCCGCTGCGACAAGACTCCTGACTAGTTCGATCTGCTTTGTTTCGTCGTCGGTGAGAATGGCTTCTGCCAGAGTCGAACGGTGGGTTTGGGTGGCGGCGGTGGCGGTCAACAGGGTAAGTAGAAGCAAGATGGTCGCGAAGACGCCGTGCAGTGGAAACTTGCGGTTCAGAGAGTCAGCCTGAAAAATCACGGCGCATTGGAAGGTTGCGGAGGAGGAAGGGCAATCCAAAAGTTGAGTTGAACTCGAATGAGTGCCGCCTTGCCGGCTGGAAGAGGGAGGTGTGACAGGCTGGAGGTGTTCGGTCTGGCCGTCGCTGGTGGTGCGGTTGGTGGAGTGGTTTAAGAGCGGCATCAGAGTTGGGAACAGGATCAAGAATGTAACAATCCAATATCAGTTGTGGAGGTGCAGTCCTGATCGTGGTCTCAGTCCGGTTTGGTTGGGGAAGGCGGGCGAATGCACGCGCCCGCCTTCCTGGAGGAACTAGCAAACAGCCCCGATGGCTGGTTGCTACTCTACTTCTTGCCGAGGAACTTTTCGCTGAACGGTTCGCCGGCAACGTTGTTCATCGTCTTGATGATCTTGAACTGGCCATTCGCAAGCGTCTCCCCGATGAAGGCGTTGTTTACCAGGTGATGATTGCTCTGCATGGTCACTTCGCCCGCAGGGCCTTTGAACTTCTGGCCGATGAGCGCGGTGCGCACCTTGTCCACTTGGAAGCTCCCGGCCTTCTCGACCGCCTGCTTCCAAAGATAAACACCCATGCGTGACAGGTTCATAGGGCTGCATGTCACACGACCTTTGGAGTCAACTCCGCTGACCTTGTAATCCACGCCTGCAACCGTTGGAGCCTTGACCCATTTCAGGAAGTCTCCCACGAACTTCGTGTTCTCCGGAGACTTGATGGACATGAAATATGTCCAGCAGCCGAGGTGCCCGACCAGGGCTTTCGCGGGAAGGCCACGGAACTCGTCCTCGGAGATCGAGAATGAAACGACAGGGCAATTCTCGGATGTCAGACCGGCATTGGCGAACTCCTTGAAGAACGGAACGTTGGTGTCGCCGTTGAGCGTGCTGATGATGGTGGCCTTGCCACCGGCGGCAAATGCCTTGGCCTTGGCCACGATCGTTTGATAATCGGTGTGGCCGAAGGGAGTGTATTCCTCAAGGATGTCTGAGTCAGGAATGCCCTTGGACTTGAGATACTGCTTGAGGATTTTGTTCGTGGTGCGCGGATAGACGTAGTCCGAGCCGAGCAGGTAGAATTTCTTCTTGCCCTCCGCGAGCATGTAATCCACGGCGGGAATCGCCTGCTGGTTTACCGCCTCGGCGGTGTAGAAGATGTTCTTTGACAGCTCTTCGCCTTCATACTGGACAGGGTAGAAGAGAAGTCCGTTGTTGCGCTCGAAGACAGGGAGCACTGATTTGCGGCTGACTGAGGTCCAGCAACCGAAAACGACCGCGACCTTGTCTTTGACGAGCAACTCTTCGGCTTTCTCGGCGAAGAGAGGCCAGTTCGATGCCGGGTCAACGATGACCGGTTCAATCATCTTGCCGGCAACGCCGCCGGCCTTGTTGATCTCGTCGAACGTGAAAAGAAGCACGTCCTTGAGCGAAGTTTCGCTGATGGCCATGGTTCCAGACAGCGAATGGAGGATGCCGACTTTGACGGTTTCAGCGGCCCAAGACTGGACCGCGAAGGTCATCGCCGCCAAGACGGCGAGTGTTTTTCGGAGGTTTGTTTTCATGTGTTCGATTTCAGGTGATTTTGATGTTTGGAGCTTCCTGCCATCCGGCTAGAAGAGATAGGTGATGCCCGCACCAACAATGACGCGGTTTTCTTTGCCATCGAAGCCGTTTTTATATCCGCTATGGTCGAAGCGAATTTCCGGCTGAATCTTCACATTCGGTGCCGGTTTGTAGTTCAGGGTCAGCGTCAGGCTCATCAAATCCCCATCGGGATCAGTGGTGGTGATCGCTGAAGCACCGCCGCGCATGGGCGGACCGAGCACACCATCGGGGTTGTTGACGTAGTCCGCGCGCAAGGCGATGCCAACCTTGGTTGAAAAGTCATACCAAGCCCATCCACCCAGCGACCACAGGTCCGAATCAGCTCCGCCAGCCGTGTCGAAGTTGAAGTAGTCCGCTTCAAACCCGGTGCCGAATTTCTCACTGACCTGGTAGCCGCCAATGACGGAGAGTCCGGCCACGTCGAGCGTGGGTGTTTCCTCGCTGTACCAGCCGATCAGATTGGCCCAAAGTTTGTCATTGGGTTTGAATCCCAGGCTGGCGATCACCGCCTTGCCATCGTTGGCATCAAACGGGCCGGCAAACATGCCGTTCTGCACGCGTGCGTTCAGACTCACGGTGTCACTGAAAGCATAGCCCAACTGCACTCCAGCGGACGGACCGTTTCCAGTGAACCACCATTGGTTGCCTTGGGAGAAGTTCGGGTTGGCCGCGCCGCCGTCGCCCGATTCCCAGTTCAAGAGGGAAATAAGTTGGCCAGCTTTGATGTTCAAGCCCGTGCCGAGGGGGGCATTTAACTCGACATACGCCTCGCGCAATTCGTCGAATGCTTGGACAGCGCCTCCCGTGTTCAGATTGGGCGCATCTTCACCCCAGATAAGCGAGGTGCGGAATCCCGCGCCCCAACTGTCGCCGCTGCGTTCGACGGGCGCGCTGGCGATAGTAAGCTTCACTTTGTTGATCGAGAACGAATTGTGGCTGGCGTTCCAGAGATAGGCGTTGGACACCCGGTCGCCAGGTGTGCTCGTGTCGTAGAAATAGGAAGACTGGACGAAACCATTAATGGTGATGTCCGACATGGCGGAGACCATTTTTTTCTCTGCCGCGCCGGGCATGATGCCCTCCTTGGTGGCAAGGTTTTCAAGCGAATCAAACCGCTGTTTCAATTCCTTGTTTTCTTTTTCGAGCCGTTCCAGGCGCACCGCGTCCGCGGACTGGCCGTGGAGGACGGACGGAACTGCTACAATGGCCGCACCGAGACATGCTCGAGCTGCTAATGATGATTTGGATTTTGGTTTCATGGTTGGATTATGGTGATTCCCATTTGAGGGATCGGATGGCCCTGATGCACGTGACACACCAACGCACGGCAGATTCCAGAAAGCTTTAACTCAATCTTTTCATGCGGATGATGAACGGAATCGATGATCATCACGGCGCACCTGTCATGATTGCCCCAAACTCTCCTCGACAACTTCCAAACAGCCGGAAACTAACCTGCCACCTGCCTGATCCGATGATCATTTCTAGCCATGTGCCTTGAGCAAAACTCGCCAGCTTGCACATCCGGGGACGCTTCAGGGGGATTGGTGAACGATACTTCGGATCCAGAATGGCGTGCCGAAAACAGGCTCAGCCCTGGCTCTCGTTCTTCATTCCTTCAACCGGGATGTTTCCCAACCTTCGCCGCTGGTACCACGCGATCGCGAATAAATCGACGATCCCGCGTCCGAGACGATTCCAGACGCCGTATTTTGAAACACCCGCCACGCGCGGCCGATGGTTGATCGGAATCTCCACGGTCCTTGCGCCACCACCGTGGACCAGGATGGGAAGGAACCGGTGAAGACCGTTGAAAGGAAATACTCCCTGCAAGGCAGAACGACGGAATACCCGCATCCCGCAGCCGGTGTCCTGGAAATCCACACCCAGTGCGAGATGCCGGGCCCACCTCGCGATAACCGACGATGCCCGCCGTAAAAAGGAGTCCTTCCTCATCGTCCGGTTGCCGCAAACGAAATCGAATCCACCGAGCTTCTCGATCATGCGAGGCAGATCCGCCGGATCATTCTGCAAATCCCCGTCGAGCGTCGCCAGGACCGGGCTGGTTGTGGCCTGAATCCCGGTCCACAGTGCGGCGCTCTGACCGGCATTCCTCAAATGCCGGACGCCGCGCACCCGCTCATCCAGCTTCCGCGCCTCCTGGATTTTACGCCAGGTTCCGTCGGTGCTGGCATCATCCACGAAGACCAGCTCATAGGCGCGCTGTTCGTGTTTTAGCGCGGCGGCTACTTCACCCGCCATCGGCAGAATGTTGTCCTCCTCGTTATAGACGGGGACCAGGATCGAAAGCTCACACGGCACGGCGGGAAACCTACGGAGGCCGGAAGCTTTCGGGAATATCATTTTCATGGCCGATTCAAGAATACCGGGCGAACAGGACCCGGAACACGGCAATGAGGGGTAATAATGATTTGACACTCCCCGGCAGATTGGCAAACAGGGAAGGCACACATTGATCTCCGACAACACTCAACAGAATCTATGCGCCAATTCCTTCCTCTCATCGCGTCATTGCGCTTCGCCGCAACGATCATCCTGGCCGCGCTCGTCCTGAGCGGGCTCACCGGTTGTGAAAGTGTGACCCGCTACTCCATCGGCTCAAATCAGGGAGTGATGCCTATGGCGGACCATTACACTGTCGAGCATTTCCGTTGAACAACATGCCGGGAATCCAGCCCGGCCTTCGTCTCAGTCACCGCCTGCAAAGCGCCCCCATGCGCCGGGGTGCCGAACTCGAATTGCCTGGATTGTAGCCACGCTCCTTGCTGAGGCTGCCATTCATGGTGACGGCGATTCGAGAAGCCGAAAGAAGCGAACGGGGCCGTCAACCTTTGACTCCCATTGCATGGCAGAGCCGCCGGAAACAATACCAGAAGCCAGACTCGACCAGGTGGAAAAGTCATCCGTCGCCTGAACCTCATACTGGCGTCCCCGGACGCTCATCCACGCAATACCGACAAACCCGTCACGCACCGATGCGGACAGGATCGCCAGGGGAATTTGCGCTGGATCAGCAAACTCCATCCACACCGGCAAATGGTCTGACGCCGTCTTGTCATCCAGTTTCTCGATCCCGTCTGGAACGGGATTCAACAGATCCGTCCGGAAGACCTCGCTGCGGACGATGTTTGAGAACAATGAACCGCAGGGCAGAATGTAATCGAATCGGGCTGTCAAACTTCCACGAATCGAAATCGTGCGCGGACTTCCAGTCATGGGATTTACTGGCGTTGTGAGGCGCAGGCCCGTCGAACTATTCGCAAGACGTTGGATTGGCTGCCGGGTCGAACTGGGAGGGCGATCGACATCTTCGTTCAAATCTCCGGTCAGGACATAAGCACGATCTCCAAAGGCCGGAAGGAAGACTGTTTTGAAAAAATTGGAGATTGCACCCGCCTCGGCCCCTCGACGTTGAGCGCTTTCGGCATCGGCCTGCGACTTGAGATGCGTGGTGAAGATGTGCAGCGGTTTCGGAAGACCCGGAACATCAATCTCAGCCTCGAACAAGTCACGGGCGAAACGAGCATCCGCGCCGAACTCCGTCACGCTCACACCATCCAGCCATTTATCCGAGCGCTTGATGGGAAACCGGCTCATGATCACGCTCCGTAGAAAACCATCCGTGCCGGAATTGCGCGCCAGAAAGTATCCCGGCAGAAACGCCGTGACAAAATTCGTCATCTGCCAGGAATTGGTGAATGGCACTTCGTTGAACGTGATGATGTCCGGTTTGAGATAAATCATCTGCCGGCCAATGGCCCTTACCTGTGGAGCGTTGGTGCTCCAATCCGTTGAGCCGTTCCCCGCGACGTTGTAAGTCAACAGTGTGAAACCGCTGACCCGCTGCAGGCAGAGCATGATCAAAATGATTCCAATCGCGGATCTCAACACGGCGCGAGCGTAGCCGGGTGAAGTGACAAGCGCTCGCACAAAAACAATACTCCAAGTCGCGTGTCGGACGTGCCATTCCCCAGTCTTGCCCTTCCGGCATGAGTTGGCACCATGAGATCCATTCCGATGAAGCCGAAAATAGCCGCTTTCCCGAAATGTTACATCGAACAAATCGCCGGTACCCGGACGATGTCCGTGTTCGACTGGATCAGGATGGCCGGAACCCTGGATGCGGACGGCCTCGAGATGTACGAGGGTTTCTTCACCAGCCTGGAAGAAGCCTACATTGATTCCGTCGGGGAAGCCATCCTGTCCACCGGCTTTGCCATGCCGATGCTCTGTTGCTCGCCGGACTTCACGCAGCCCGATCCTGTCGCCCGGAAAAAGGCCGTTGAGCACGAGGCTCGGATGATCAAAATCACGCGGCGTTTGGGAGGCCCCCGCTCAGTCTGCCGCGTGCTCAGTGGTCAGAGGCGCCCTGATGTCCGCGTCGAGGATGGCATTGAATGGGTCGTGGATTGCATCCAACAATTGCTTCCTGTCGCGCGCGAGTATGACGTGGTTTTGGGAATGGAGAATCATTACAAGGACGGTTTTTGGAAGTATCCCGAGTTTGCACAGAAGAAGGATGTGTTTCTGAAAATCGTGGAAGCGATTCCGGACCGAAACCATTTCGGCGTACAGTATGATCCGTCGAATGCCATCGTGGCGGGCGATGATCCCATCGAGTTGCTCGTGGCGGTTCAGGATCGAGTGGTGAGCATGCACGCCAGCGATCGATGGTTGAGCGACGGCGCCACAATTGAAGAACTCCGCCAAAGCGATGGCACACTTGGCTATTCTTCCAAGCTCAAGCATGGCGTTGTTGGAAAGGGGCTGAATGATTATCCAACGATATTGAACCTTCTCGCTAAGAACAAATACGCGGGATGGATCAGCATTGAAGACGGCATGAATGGGATGGAGGAGATGGCGGAGTCACTGGCCTTCCTGCGCCTGATGGTGGAAGTGCATTTTGGCCAAGGATCCCCGGCACTCGAATGAAACCGATCCGAACAGCACTCATCGGTTGCGGAAAAGTCGGCGGACTGCATGCAGCGGCCCTGACAGGTCTGCATGAGTCAGTGCTGGTCGCAGTGTGTGATCCCAATCCCGGAAGGGCAGAGGCATTTGCCTCGCGTTATGGCGGACGACCATTCCGCGAAGTGCCGCAACTTATCCGGGAATCGGGCGCGGAGGCGCTTTTCATCTGCACGCCCCATCCGTTGCACGCGGAGTCGGCCGTTCTCGCAGCCCAGGCGGGCATCCACGTGATGATCGAAAAGCCCATGGCCGCGAACCTCGCCGATTGTGACGCCATGTTGAGGGCGGCGCGGAGATCCGGAGTGACACTGGGCGTGATGAGTCAGCGGCGTTTTTACGAGCCGGTGTTGCGAATGAAAGCAGCGATCGACGCCGGAAAAATCGGTCGGCCAGCCCTGGGACTTTTCCTCATGTTCAGCTGGCGTGACCAGGCCTACTACGAATCCGATCCCTGGCGGGGAAAGTGGGCGACCGAAGGCGGAGGCGTCCTGGTCAACCAGTCGCCGCATCAACTGGATCTCCTGCGCTGGTTCATGGGAGATGTGGATGAAATCAGTGGCCGCTGGAGCAATCTCAACCATCCATACATCGAGGTGGACGATACGGCGGTGGCGACCCTCAAGTTCAAGAACGGCGGGCTCGGCTCGATTGTCACCAGCCTGTCCCAGAAGCCGGGGTTGTTCACCAAAGTGCATATCCACGGCTCGAATGGCGCCTCCATTGGTGTCGAGACGGATCGTGGCGCGACTTTCATTGCGGGCGTTTCAAAAATTGCCGAGCCGCCCCTCAATGATCTGTGGACGATACCGGGCGAGGAACATCTGCTCGCTGAGTTTCAGGCGGCCGACCGCGCACGCTTCCAAGCCGTCGATCCCATCGCGCATTACCACGCCCTCCAGATTCGAGATTTCCTTCAAGCGATCCGTGATGGCCGGCCTCCGTTGGTCAGCGGGGAAGATGCTCGCGCCGTGGTAGAAATTTTCTCCGCCATTTACCAATCAAACAAAACGAAGAATAACGTGACCTTGCCACTCCAGGTGAAGTAGGCCCCACCGTCTCGGAGAGTTGGCGAGGAAAGGCAGTCTGGCTTCGTTGCATTTCAGCATCGGATCGCCGCGAGCATCCTTCTGCTGTCATGCCTTGCATCAGGGTCTGCGGCGCTTGTCATCATTCGTAGCCGCTCAAAAACTGAGGGCGGACGGCCGCATGTCGCAGTTCTAAGCTCGCCAACCTTTCGCGAACTCCCACAATGAAACCGTTGCCATGAGTGACTCTAAAAGCGCCTCCAACCAATCCGGCTTCCGCTGGAAATGGCTGCTCTACGCCGGTGCTGCCGGCGCTCTCATCGCCGCCAGGCATTTTCATTTGCAAGACGTGCTCAGGGAGGCGCTCGATCGGGTGGGGCAGCTCGGGTTTTGGGGCGTGGTCCTTTTCGTCGCGCTTTACGTGCTGGCGACGGTGCTGTTTGTTCCAGGGCCGGTGCTGACGCTCGGCGCGGGCGCGGTGTTCGGAGTGGTGTGGGGTTCAATTTACGTTTCCATCGCGGCCACGCTGGGTGCCACCTGCGCGTTTCTCGTCGGCCGTTATCTCGCCCGCGACGCCATCGCCCGCAAGATTGAAGGCAATGAACGCTTTGCCGCGATTGACCGGGCCGTCGCGAACGAGGGTTGGAAAATCGTCGGGCTGACACGGCTCTCGCCGTTGTTTCCGTTCACGCTGCTCAACTACGCCTTCGGCATCACGCGGGTGAAGCTCCGTCATTATGTAATCGCGTCATGGATCGGCATGATGCCCGGCACGGTGATGTATGTGTATCTCGGTTCGCTGGCCAAAGCCGCCACAGGTGAACGGACGCGCACTGCCGGCGAATGGGCGCTCTACGGCGTCGGTCTCCTCGCCACCGTGATTGTGACCATCTATGTAACACGCATCGCCAGGAAGGCGCTGGCCAACGCAATCAAGGAATAGATGACCTCCAGGACAGGCATCATTTCAAAAATGTCGAATGCTATCGAGTGGCGAGGTTGAAGCGGTGCGAACACCGCGTCCCGTGAACGCGGGCTTCAGCCCTTTTCGCTGCTGGCAACACGATGGAAACTTTTAAGTAATCGATTCAGCGCATGACCGAACAATCTCCACCGCCCGTCATCCCGTGGGACGCGCACAACCAGAAACTTGTCTCCAACGTTCATCCGGCGGACTGGGTGAATCCCAAACCCGCGCCGCGCTACAACCTTGTCGTCATTGGCGGCGGCACCGCCGGCCTGGTCTGCGCGGCCGGCGCGGCGGGACTCGGCGCGAAGGTCGCGCTCATCGAGAAACATCTCATGGGCGGCGATTGCCTGAACACCGGCTGCGTG
>SXMN01000200.1 GCA_005777315.1 Verrucomicrobiales bacterium | reverse complement strand
GGGAGCGGATGCATCCGCAATCCATGGACGGTCGGGCGCTCGGGTTGCACTCCTGCAGAGCCCTATCCTCCCCACCGCGATTTAACCATACAGAACAATCTAAATTTCGGAATCTTCCCGTTGACAAACCACATACCCGTTCTTCGCGGCGCAGTTTCCGGATGGGATGGCCATCGGTGAATCAGAGATAATCCCTCAAAAATGGGTGGGATTGACTCCAAACCCTGGTTCAAACCTCGATCTGGGTTGTTTCAAATCGCAACCCAGATGGGGAAAGCTGATCCGTCCTGGGTTGCGACGGCCACGGGACGGATAGACCGAATGAAAGGCTCAAGTCTTTACGAGCACCGCTTTGTTCGTCTTGAGGTACTTCTGGACGGTGCCGATGGCTGTCATCTTGACCGGAACTCCGCGCTGTTTCAGCCCTGTGGACATTTTGTAATGGATCAATGTCTTGCCAAGATCGACGATGTGGAGGTACTCACCATTAACCTTCCAGAGTTGATCCTTGGCGAGAGATACAGCCGTTTTGCTTTTGCCTTTCATGTTCTTAGCAGAGTGAGACTGAAAAAGTGCCGGTTGGTTCAATTTCTTTTCGGACGGTCAAAACTAACTTCAACTCCCTGGCTTCCGGTGTTCCCTTCTTAACTCGGGCAGGCGAGAAACGCTTCCGTTCCAGCAGCGACTTCTGCTGATGACGGCAAGCCTGCCACTGCCCCGCAGGGAGTATCGGTTTCATAATGGCCGTTATCATCGCAGAAATGCCCGCAAGTTGCAACTCAAGGATTTTCGGTCGAAAAACCGCGTCAAAACCGGATGATTCGGCTGAAACTCGGGCCGGAAATCACCCCTGATGCTTGAATTTCGTGAAAGTTCATGGAACCCAAGCCGCTGGCCGCAATGCCCGCATTCCTCTCTCGTTTTTTTGGTGGGAGACGCGAGAGTGGCGGCATGTCAGACGTCACCCGCCTTCTTGACCGCGTTCATCACGGAGATTCCAAAGCCGCCGATGAACTGCTCCCTATGGTCTATGATGAATTGCGCAAGCTCGCCTCGTGGCGGATGGCTCGGGAAGCGCCGGGGCAGACGCTTCAAGCCACCGCTCTCGTTCACGAAGCTTATCTGAGGCTCATTGGACAGGAGGATCAATCGTGGCAGAACAGCCGGCATTTCTTCTCCGCCGCAGCCGAGGCGATGCGACGCATCCTCGTTGAGCGGGCCCGCCAGAAGGCCCGCCAGAAGCACGGCGGCGAGTGGCAGAGGGTGGACCTTGATGAGATCAACGTGGCGACCGATAGCAACGAAGAGACACTGATCTTCGTCAGCGACGCCCTCGAGAAGCTGGCGGTCCAAGATCCCGTCTGTGCGGAATTGATCAAACTGCGGTTCTTCGCGGGAATTTCGAACCATCAGGCGGCGGAAATGCTCGGCCTTTCCGAGCGCACTGCCAAACGCAATTGGGCTTATGCCCGCGCCTGGCTGGCCAGGGAAATCGAGCAGACCAAGGAAATCGAAAAATAGTTGGCCCCATCCCCAGGCCAATTATCGCATAGGTGAGTGAAAGACGATTTGTTCAACACTCAACCGATTCTGCAAATTATGAAAACACCGCTTCCAGCTTTCGTGCTCGCGGCCGTCTCCCTCCTCGTCGTGACGTTGGCCGCGCAGGGCCAGAATTCTCTTCCAGCGGATGCTGTGCGCGTCGCCACTCCAGTTACGACCCATGCCTTGCCGATCTCATCCGCACCCAAGGCCCAGGTATTCGGCAATGGACGCTGGGTCGCTCTTGGTGCTGACGGCAGACTGAGTTGCTCGACCGACGGTATCAAATGGAACGCGGCTTGCCTCCCGGCGGAGAGTTTCCTCCGCGGGGTGGCTTTCGGAAACGGTCAGTTCGTCGCGGTTGGAGGCTCTTACTCGTGGGGCGGATCGGTCATCCTGACATCGGTCAACGGTCGTTCCTGGAGCCTCCATACCTGCCCATCCAGGCAGGTCCTTCACGGTGTGACCTATTCTGGAGATGAATTTATAGCCGTGGGCGCGGGCGGCACAATCCTCACCGCAAAATCGGGGCAACGCTGGCGGAAACAGGCCTCGGGCACGGACGCCACACTCGCTGCCGTCGTCCATGGAAACGGAACCTGCGTGGTCGGCGGTGATGATGGCTTGATACTCTCCTCGCGCGACACATTGCGTTGGACACGCCAAACCTCTGGAACCAGCCGTTATGTCGGCAGGATTGCTTTCGATCACGAGCGCTTCGTCGCCAGGGCCGGAAACTTGCATCTTGAATCGAGTGATGGCTCACACTGGCAGGCCATTGACGGCGATACCGTTCCCTCAAGCGCCTTTCTGGTGCAGACCAACGTAACGGTTTCAAAACCCCGCCTCATCGAATGATGGTGACTCAAACAGCCACATTTGTTAGAAAGAACCCAATACCATGAACCCATCCATCTTCACGGCCCTCAACCATCGCCACACTCCGCTTCACGGTCCAATGACTTCCCTTGAGGCTCGTCCCGGAGGTTTGCACCTTCCTTCCGAGTCAGGTTTACGCAAACAAGGTTCGACTCGTTCGACGATCCGTTGGCACCGATGGATGATTGTTCTTCTTCTGCTGACCTGCCTCCCTTCAGCCTTCGCCCGATCTTTTCGTCCCGGCATGTTGCCGAACGGCAGTCGATTTAACTGCTCCAATTGTCATGTCAGTTCGGGCGGCGGCGGCGCGCGCAACCCGTTTGGCGCGGATGTTCTGGATATCGTCGGAGGCTCCTCTTCCATCAAGTTTTGGAGTCCCGAACTGGCGGCGTTGGACTCGGATGGCGATGGTTTCACCAACGGCCAGGAACTCGGTGATCCCGATGGCGATGGAACTCCTATTCCCGGAGCCAGCGTGAGCAATCCGGGTAGCGCCACCAGCAAGCCCAATCAATTTCCCATTGCTGCCTTTTTGCTTCCCATCAACGCCAAAACAGTGGTTCAGCCCGCGTTGGTGAACATCGAAGCCAGCGCCACGGATTCCGACGGAACGATCGTCCGCGTGGAACTGCTGTTGGGTAACAACGTCGTGGCGACGGTCACCAGCGCACCCTTCGTGTTCAAGCTGGACACGGCCGCGCTTACCCCGGGGACTTTGGACATTGGAGTTCGCTCGATCGACAACAGGAACGCGGCCAGCCCCATCGCCCGACTGGCGCTGACGCTTCTCCAGGAAGTGCGCATTCAATCGGCGGGCGTGGTTGACGGGCGCACATTTGAACTGGCATGGGCCGCTCCCGTCGGAACCCGGTTCGTTGTGGAAGCGTCGGCCAATCTCACCACGTGGACGCAGGTCGGCACCGTCACCGCCTCGGCGGAGGGAGCGAAGTTCACGGAGGTTCAGCCGCCGGATGCTTCACCGCGCTTTTACCGCGTGGGACTGCCGGAGTAAGATTGAATCGGAAATCGGAAGTCCGAGTCCCCGAAAGCCGAATGAAAACCGAAAACCGAAAGCCGAAACGCGAGATCGAAAAGTGACACGCGGTGCCCCGCCCACCGGGAAAGATTCGGGCTTCTGATTTCTTTCGGCACTCGGATTTCGGTTTTCGGTTTTGTTCCGTCGCATCCTTTTATCGTGTTGAGGCGAGGAGATAGGGGTAGCCTCACAGACCCGAACCCAAACTCAATCAATCGCTGACGATGAACTCAGACCCGAACATCGAGAAAGACCTCTTCGCCGAGGCGCTGGAACTGCCGGCGGAGCAACGCGAAGGTTTTCTGAAAGGCGCCTGCCGCGCTGATGAGCAATTGCGCCAGCGTGTTGAAGATCTGTTCCAAGCTCACGGACATGCCAGTGGCATTCTCCAGACGGGAGACGAACTGCCCACAATTCACGCTACGCCCATTGGGGAGGGCCCCGACAGGGTGATTGGCCGCTACAAGCTCCTCCAAAAAATCGGCGAAGGCGGTTGCGGTGTCGTCTATATGGCGGAGCAATCCGAGCCGGTCCGCCGCCGTGTCGCACTCAAGGTCATCAAGCTGGGCATGGACACCAAGTCCGTGATCGCCCGTTTCGAAGCCGAGCGTCAGGCGTTGGCACTGATGGATCATCCCAACATCGCGAAGGTGCTCGACGGCGGCGCCACGGACGCGGGCCGGCCATACTTCGTCATGGAGCTGGTCCGGGGCACAAAGATCACCGAGTATTGCGACGAAAACAATCTCACCACCCGCGACAGGCTGGATCTGTTCATCAAGGTTTGCCAGGCCATCCAGCACGCGCATCAGAAGGGCATCATCCACCGTGACATCAAACCTTCGAACATCCTCGTCACCGTCAACGATGGCGTGGCCGTGCCGAAAGTCATCGACTTCGGCATCGCCAAGGCGACCAACCAGCAGCAGCTCACCGACAAGACACTCTTCACCGCCTTCGAGCAATTCATCGGGACACCCGCCTACATGAGTCCGGAGCAGGCGGTGTTGACGAGCGTCGATATTGATACGCGGAGCGACATCTACAGTCTGGGTGTGCTGCTCTATGAAATGCTCACGGGCAAGACACCGTTCGATGCGAAAGAACTGCTGGCGTCCGGCCTGGACGAAATGCGCAAGACGATTCGCGAGAAGGAGCCCGTGCGTCCTTCGACGCGATTGAGCACCATGCTCGAAGGCGAACTGACAACCACGGCCAAGCACCGTCGATCCGACGCGCCCAGGCTGGTCAATCTCCTGCGTGGCGACGTGGACTGGATCGTGATGAAGTGCCTCGAGAAAGATCGGGCCCGGCGCTACGAAACAGCCAACGGTCTGGCGAGTGACATCCAAAGACACCTCAATAACGAAGCGGTCCTCGCCCGTCCCCCGAGCACGGCGTATCGGTTTCAGAAGGCCTTTCGCCGGAACAAGCTCTTGTTCACGGCGGGCACCGCTGTGGTCCTCGCGCTGGTCGTCGGATTGGGTTTGGCGGCGGCGGGGCTGCGTCAAGCGATGAGGGAACGCAACAGCGCGCTGACGGCCCGTGCCGGAGAAGAAGTTCAACGCCGCGAAGCGCAGCGTGCTCAGACCAACGAAGTTCAACTTCGTCGCGAGGCTGAAGGACTGACGCTCGCCGCAAGCCGCCGCGCCTACGCTTCGGACATGAACATCGCCAAGCAGGCGCTGAACGACAACAACCTGGGTCGTGCCCTGGACATGCTGGACCAGCATCGGCCCAAGCAGGGGCAAACAGACTTGCGTGGTTGGGAATGGCGTTACCTGTGGGACCAGACTCGCAGCGAAGCCCGGTTCACGCTCTGCCAGGAGACCAATGAGATTCGTTCGTTGTCCATCTCGTCTGACGGCAATCTCGTGGCAGCATCGGTTTCTGGGCGGGGCGGTCTTTCGCTGTGGAGTGTCCCGGATCGCCGGGAGGTGCTTCGCCTCGCGCAGGGCGAACAAAATGTGCGTGCAGTCATTTCGTCCTCCGAACCGTTGCTCGCGTTCACCGGCATCACCCTGGACGCTTCGCGCAAGAAACAATCGTCGCTTCGGTTGTGGAATATAGCGACTCGACAACTGATCATGGAAAAGCCGCTGGACGGAGAATGCGTGAACCTGGCCATTGCGAAGGATGGTGGATCTTTGGTGACCGTCACGCGTGGAAACAGCACGACATACACGTCTGGAGGACACATCACCTTGTGGCACCTGCCGGAGGGAACTAAACTGCGAAGTTATTCCTTGCCCGACTCACCGGCAGGTATTGCGGTAACACCGGATCTGAGTCTGGCGGCGGTGTCCGAGAAGGGAATCCGTGTCGTCGAATTGAAGGATGGGCGAGAGCTTTGGAACAGGGAAGGCTACGCCGGAGCACTGGCGCTTTCTCCGGATGGCAAACTGCTGGCCGGCGGCGGCGATGGAGATGACATCCTTCTTTGGGATGCGGCGACCGGACAGGAGGTCGGTCGATTGGCGGGCCACAAGTCAGGGGTCAACTCGCTCGTGTTCTGGCCGGACGGAAAGAAACTGGCCTCCGGCAGTGCCGATCGGATGATCCGGATCTGGGACATTCCAACCCGGATGTGTGTGGACACGCTGCGTGGCCATCGCCAGCAGGTCGGGCAAGTCGCGCTCATGCCCGACCACCAGACGCTGGTCAGCGGCGGCCGGGACGGCTCCGTGTGCCTGTGGGATGCTTCCGTCAACCATCCGCGACGGCCACGCATTGATATCCAGGATTCGGCCCTGGCGTGGGCCTTTGAAGCGGACAGCAAATCCGTCGTCACCTTCAATGGCCATGGCCGCGTCACGCGTTGGAAGGGGCCGAACTTCGAGCTTCCCGAGCCCCTGCTGGAGACGGGGGCGATAGCGGACCAGAGTGGGTTCGCCTGGTGCTTCTCCAGGGATGGACGCCGTCTGGCCCTGGGTTCCGTGGATGGAGTCGTTCAAGTGTGGGACACTCCGCGCCAGGCTTTGTGGCGGCGGCTCACGAATTCCACCGAGCGGGTGCGGGCAGTAAAGTTTTTCGCCGGGGGAAACCGCCTCCTGACCTTGTCAGTGAAGGACCACATCTTTCACGATTGGGATCTGGCCACGGCATCGAAGGTTCAGTCCTGGCAGGCGCCCGCGGATATTCTCCATTTCGCTCTTTCACCGGACGAACGACAATGCGTGATCATGGGGTATGCCGGCGACGTGGTCCTGAGAGACTTGACGGACAAAATCACAATCAAACTCGACCTCGATATCCGGGAGAGTCATGACGGGAACTATTCTCCCGACGGGCGGTTGCTGGCCGTGCCCAGTTCCCTCGGCTTCGCGCGGATCTGGGATGTCGCGAGCTGGACGCAGGTAAAGACGTTGAGTGGCTTCTTCGCCGACGTCTGGGGATCCGCCTTTTTGCCCGATATCAGCAGGCTGGTTGTCGTCTCCAGCGACCGGGAGGCGGTTCGTTTATATGACACCTCGACCTGGCTCGACACCCTCACGCTCGAGGGTGATGGAGGCGGCTTATGGCCCACGATGATTTCCCCGGATGGCAACGTCATCGGCGGGATGGCCTTTGAAGGACGGGTGCAACTGTGGCGCGCACCGTCGTGGGGCGAAATCAAGGAGGCGGAGGCGAAAGCCGAGATCAAGCAGCCATGAGCCCGAATTCCGAAATGGGAAGTGAGCACACCCGCCCGCGCGTGTTGTTTTCTGCACTTTGGTGGAAAAATCGGAGCGGGTGGGAAAATTACGCACGCCTGCATCGGCGACGCGGGCCAAATTGCTGGACGCGAGGCGCGTCCAGCAACACCCGGGACGGATGTACTCCCCGAACTTCGGGTTTGAATTGAAGCGACAGGCGATGGTGGCGGTTTGACGGGTGAATCACATTCGACTCGTGACAACTCACTTTGCCCGAGATTCACGTGACCCGTGATGCAGAATCGCAGCCTGACACTCGGTCATTCACCAGATCCGGACGACGCGTTTATGTTTTACGCGCTCGCCAAGGAGCTGATTCCCACGAACGGATTTCGCTTCGCGCACATCCTCCAGGACATCCAGACCTTGAACGAGCGGGCCACCCGTGGAGAGCTGGACATTTCAGCCGTCAAGATTCATGCCTACGCCTACGTCAGCGACAAATATGCTCTACTACCCAGCGGCACCAGCATGGGGGACGGCTACGGCCCGATGCTCGTGGCAAAGCAACGCCTGACTCGCGATGAAATCAGCGCACGCAAAAATCGCGGTTCCTGGGACAATGACCAGTGCATTTCTTGCGCCGCAATTGTGGCTCGAACAAAACAAGACGCGGAAGTTTGACCTCGTTGTCCTTGATCCATCCTCCCTTGCCAAACGCGAGCCGGAACGTTCGGGTGCGGTTCAAGCCTATGCAAAACTCGCGGCTGACGGCCTCTCGGCTTTGCGCCTCGGCGGAGTGCTTGTCGCCGCCTCCTGTTCGGCGCACGTCGCGTGCTCTGCTCGTGTTTCGGGAATCAACGTGATCTCCGTCACTGTCTCAGATGGCGGAATTCCAGGCCTCGCCGACGCGGAGTCATTCAAAACGGGACGGGAGCGCGTTGCCGGCCCATGCCAACCCTCGCAGCGCCAGCAGTCGGAACACCGGATCATCCAGCGTCCACGTATAGTGACCAACGATGCTGGCGAAGACCCGGCCTTTGCCGCGCTCGTATGTCCAGATCATCGGACGTGGCGAACCCTCTTGAATGGTGGTCGCGAGAATGTTCACACGGTTGGTGTCACCGAACATCGGCCAGTAGGGTTCATCGATCAGGTACAACTCGGAGAACCCTCGAGTGATGGGGTGGTTGGTCGGAGCCGTGAATTGAAGGGTCATCGGCGCGTGCAGATACTTGGTCGGGCCGGGTTGCGCGGCGAGTCCGATGCGTGCGGCAAGCTTCTCGGGCTCCTTGTCGGCGATGGTCGCGGAGTGGAAGATTCCCAAGCCGCCTCCGCGCGCGAGGTATTCATCCAGTTGCTGATACCGTTCGGCACTCCAGTTGTGGTTCCAGAAATAGCAGACGATCAGATCGGCCTTGGCGAACTGTTCCGCCGAGGGCCATTCCCACGCTGTGGTGACGGTCACTTTCGGCGCGGAGCGGAGGAGGCTTGTCCAGTTCGTCTGCCATCTGGGGTAATCATGCTGGCCTGGGCCGTGGTCCCGCTTGCTGGCAACGAGCACAATGTTCAGTGGACGTTGTGGATTCGTTGACGGCGAACTTGCGACGGTCTCGGCGATTCCACCCTGTTTGACGATCGCGTCAGCATCAGCACGAGTCCGTGACGGCGGTTCATGCAGGAGGAAGGTCAACAGGTCGCGCACTTGCAAATCGTTCAATCCATCGAGCAGCCCGGTAGGCATCAGCGAAACTGAACTGGGACGCAGTTCTTTCAGTTCGCCGCGCGGGATGCGCTGTTCCCTGCCATCGGCCGCGACGATGCGCAGCGCGTCCGCGCCCTGTGCTCGAACGAACCCCGTCACGTCTTCACCGTCCTTGCGCGCGACGTTGTAGGCCACGTAGTCGGGATGGATGCTGGCGCTCGGTTCCTTGATGTCACGCAGAACGGAAGCTGCATCCTTATGCACCAGGTTGCTCAGATCCGGGCCGGTCAACGCTCCTTCGGCTCGAATCCGATGGCACGTGCTGCACTTGAGTTTTTCGCCGAAGAACAAGTCCCGCCCGCGTTCATAGTCGCCACCAGCCAGCTCCGTCTTGGTTCCCTGTTCAGTTGAAACCGGTGTCAATGGCGGAGCCCAAGGGAGCCGGATTGTGCCGAACGGCAATGGACGCATCTCGGAATTCAATTCACTTGAGCAGCTCACATGAATCTCTGGAACCTTCGCGCTTGTCACGGCCGAGATGCTCACCGGCACAGTCGTCCCTGATGGAACAACGACAGCCTCGACAACATGCTTCCCGTCCTTCAGTGCGCTTCTGACCGACGCCGTGGTTCCTGCGGAAAACTCGAACGGCGTGTTTGCGGAGATGCGCAGAGTGTTGGTGCTCCCTGGAAGTTGCAGGCTGGAACGCATCTCCAAGCGCCCAGGGCGATGAAGGAAATTCCACAGTCGCTTGTGCTCCGTCGATTGGGCGAGAAACGATTCATTGATTTGAGAATCAAAGTGCGGCAACCAGCCGCTCCAGGATCCAGTCCTCTGCCCTCTGGCAAGCCACTTCGCTTCCACGCCACTCAACGAGTAATCAACATCCACGGCAGACGCCGCCACCGGTGCCGCTCCACGGGCTCGAACTCCCGGGATGGTGAGTGCGTAACGAACGGACTGCGGATGCGGGTCCGTGGCGAGCGTCAAGGTCCGCCCGTCATTCGACAATCGCGCCGCCACGACCGTCAGCCTGCCGCGTGGAGTTGCTTCCTGCCGTGTGACGACCTGGTACGGTGGTTTCAAAACCTCCAACCGATCCGCAGCGCTTACGAATTCCCCAAACTCGATCACCATTTTGCCGGTTTGGTTCGTGACTGCACTGTCAATGGCGCGGTCGAATGCAACGCTGACTTCCATCAAGCCAGACGCCCACACGGCAACTGGCTGCGGTGCCCGGAGGTCGCTATGCGTGATTTTGAAGATCTTGCCCTCACCATTCGGGCCGGTGCCCCAATCTGGTTTGCCACTGTGGCAGGACACATACAACTCCCCGGCGGGCGAGATGGAGAGGTCTGTGGTGAGCATGCTGATCCGCGCGAAAATACTGTCCTGTCCGACGTAGCCGGAAGAAGTTTTCTCCATCTTCACCCGCCAGATCTTTCCTCGTGATTCACCCGCGACAAACGCGTCTCCGGCCCACCAGTCCGGGCCAAAGCGCCGCCGCTTCGGCGAAGGTTCGTTGAAGACAAATCCACACGCCGACTGGTGCTGCGGCCCGAAGCCGACGACCGGCACCTCGCTCATGAGATCGGGCAGCCATTTCTCGTGACGCGGAGGAAAGCCGTAATTCCGACCGGGAATGATGTGGTTGAGTTCGTCAAGCGGGTTGCCGTTCGGGCACCACGTTTCGCCTTCCTGATCCGTGAGAAACAGATCACCGAGCCGATTAAAGGCCAGCGCGTAGGGCACGCGAATACCGGTGGCAATCGTTTCGAGAGCGCGGGTGCGTGAGTTCCATTTCTGGATCGTCCCACGCCTGTCGTTCAGGTTGTAACGTGAAACCCCGTCCTTGACCCGGTAAGGATTGGAGTAGTCCGGAGTAAGCAGACCGAAATAGACATTTCCCTCGGTGTCGGTCGTCACCGAAGTAGCATCAACACCGCCTGTCGCGACATCAGTGACGGGCCAGCCTTCGGCCAGAATTTCCTCACTATCGGCGCGTCCGTCCCTGTCCGTGTCACGCAGCAGTGAAACTTTCCCGTGCGAAGAAACGACCAGGCCGTCCCTGGCCCACACCATTCCCACAGGCACGCTCAAGGTCTGTTTGTCCCAGAAAGGTGTCGCGGAATCCTCCAGGCCGTCCTTGTTCGTGTCTCTCAAGAGCCAGACGCGGCCGTCATACCCAAGAGCTGTCAGCGTTCCATCAGGCGCGAATCGAAGATTGTTGATGTTTGAAAGTTTGAGCGGCAATTCGCGCGCACTGAAACCGGGCGAGAGAACCGTCACTTCTGATTCGGCGGCGGAAAGGACACCTGCATGAGCCATGCAAAACGACAGGACCAGGGCAAACTTTCGGGCGAACATGCAAAAGGCTATAAACAAGCCTCACAGCTTGGGCAAACGACAAAAGGAGGTGACGCCTGGCAAAAGCAGGCTTCTGCTAACGAACGGCTCGCGTGATCATCTCCCTCTCGACTGGTTCCACTCATCAGCAATCCGTAGAAAATTGCCCATGATCTTCCGTGAAGTCGCCGGGGTTCCTTCCATCTCGATATGAAACTGAGCGGCATAGATCGGCCGGTTTCTCAGCCGAAGGCATTGGACCTTCGTGAGGTTACCTGAACCCGCAGTCGCGGTCAGTCGCCATCCGGCTGGAGGCCATTCGATCTGACCGCAATGGCTTTCCATCACCTCGAAGTTCTCGGACAAACCCTCGAAGACGGGATCGCCAGACACTTTTCGGACCTGATGTGGACCGCGCTCGAAGACACACGCTGAATAATCCCCGCATGGTCGTTTCCCAGTATGGCCGATGTGCCCGTAGATCGGAAGTTTGGGGTTCTTTGGATCCCGGCAGTGCGGACAATCCCAAGCCCGGTCCACGCCAGTTTCAGCAAGTATGGCCAGCCCTTGCGCTCCACCACACGAAGCCCACATCGGGAGCCGCGCCCGGCGCAAGATCTCCTGAGTTCCACGCCAGGGCTCGCGCGAGATCTCACACCAATCCTTGAAATTTCCGGAAAGGAAAGCAGCCGTCGGACGAGGTTCGATCTGGATGAACTTCGGGTTGAATGACCCCAGCCAGATTTGTTGTGCCTGAAGAGACTCCCAACCAGGACAGGAACGTGCGAGTGGAATGAACTCCTGGCCGTGCGAAGGAAGGGACGGCCTTTCGGTTGTATTGACCGCAATGATCCAGGGCGGAAACGGAATCCGTTCCCGGATCGCGTCGTAAAACTCCACCTCGCGCAACACCGGAAAGCCACCCGTCGCCGAACCGATGCTCAAGCGCAAATAAGTCGCCGAGACCGCGCGCTTCAATCGGTGGATACGATAGATTCGCGATTCCTCCGCCACTGTGGTCTCGGGGAGATCAACCCAATTCCGCCCATCCACACTTGTCTGCCAGAGGTAATCCCGCGGAACGTGTCGGAGCACGAAGTCGTGGTCGCCTTGAATCTGAAGGATCGAGCCAATCTTTCGCGGGTGATCGAACTTCACCGACCAAAACCACCGCTTCCCATCTGCCGCGCCACGCCAGATCCGGCTCGCATTCGTGGAGAATCGATCACCATCCATGGCCGCCAACGGCTCGGAACTGCCTTCACTGGATGAGGCCGTCGCATTCTGAACCTTGATCTGAGCCCCGTCAGACGGTGTCAGACTCATCACCGCCAAGGCAGTGATGAGTGAGCTGAGACTTACTGAGGAGACAGTGGGATAGGCTACGAATGATGGCGAGCGCCACAGATGCAGATGCGAGGCGCGAACGCGGGAGGATGCCCGCAACGGCCTCTGACCAAGCGAGCAACGAAGCAGATGCGTCTGTGCCGCCGTCAAGATTTGTAGCCTATCCCACGGTCTCCTCAGTAGCCACCGAATCAGTTTCATGCGAACCAAGCCGGGCACGATGGTTCAAGCTCGTCCTGTCGATGCGGACATCGGACCGAAGTGCCAGCCCGCCGCATTACTTCTTGGTTTCCGCCAGGCAATAAAGATTGCCGTGGCCGCGAAGGAACAACTCGTTGCCGACTATGGCCGGCGACGCGTCGAACCTGTCGTCCAGCTTGTTGGTCGCGAGCACTTCCACTTTGTCCGACGATTTGAGCACCAGGCTGGTGCCATTGCGGCCCGCGAGATAAATGCGCCCGCCGGCGCTCACCGGCGAGGCGTAGAAGCCGGAAGGGCCCTGGAGACGCTCGCCATCGATCAGCGCCTTGCCCGAGCTGGCATCCAAGCACGACATCGTGGCGTCATTGCGCGCAAGGAAGTAGAGCTTGTCGCCCAGGAGCAGCGGCGATAGCACGTAGGGTGTGCCGCGCTGGATCTTCCAAGCCACGGCGTCCGTGTCGGTCAGGTCGCCCGTGCGGCCGAGCTTGATGGCGAGCAGCGCCGGCTCCCGATGGCCGCTCATAACGTAGAGCAGGCCGTTTCCGGTGACCGGAGTGGGAATGACATTGGAGCCAAGGCCGGCACATTCCCAGAGCACTTTGCCTGTCGCGAGATCGTAGCTGCGCACCTTGCCGGAAGCTGCGGCGATGATTTGCGCCTTGCCATCCTGTTCGATGACGAAGGGCGTGGTCCAGGTGGTGCGCTCCTCGCGAGTCTGTTTCCAGAGTTCCTTGCCGGTCTTCTTGTCCAGCGCGGTGATGAAGTCGTCGCCTTCGTGGTCATGGCCCTCGACAAGGAGGGTGGAATGAAGTTTGAGGGCAAGGAGATGGAATGAATTTGGTGGCGCGCCGCTGTGGACTCTGATTGGATTGGCGCATGTCCATCGCGCATGCGGATCAAATGTTGGCAGGATTGC
>SXMN01000199.1 GCA_005777315.1 Verrucomicrobiales bacterium | reverse complement strand
TCGCCCTTGGTGTCGCGGTCCTCCATCGGCACCCCGTCAATCATGTCCACGACCTTGGCCAGCAGCGCGGGCGTGGGGATGGTGAAGCGCGCGTCCTTCATGTGGTGCGCGTAGGTGGAGTCGTCGCCGCCGAGCGTGCGCAGGAACGGGAAGACGTGCTGATCCACGACCTCGAACATTTCTTTGGCCTCGAAATGTTTGAAGCGCGACCAGCGGAGGTCTTCGTAGGGGCGGCCCTTGGGGTCTTTGCCTTCGGGGAAGACGCGGCGTTCCATCGGTTTGCTGAGCCGGTTGGCCTTGTTCTCTTCCAACGTGTGGAGGTCGTCGAGGCGTTTCAGGAAGAGCAGGTAGGTGATCTGCTCGATGACTTCGAGCGGGTTGGAAATGCCGCCGGTCCAGAAGGCATTCCAGAGGGCGTCGATTTGAGAGCGGATTTGGCCGGTGAGCATGATGGGCCAAAGCGTAGGGGGTGCTTGCTGGCTTGTGAAGCTCAGGGAATATGTTCTTCTCGGAGTTATGGGGTCGACATGGGTGAAACTCCTGTCCCACCTTATCTGCGTCCATTGCAGAGAAACCTCCAACTGGCAGTTCTCATTGGTGGACAAATTGGTGGCCTCAGGTGACCTTTCGCCATGGAAATGGCGCTGCCAGAAGCAAATTTGACAATCATCCCGGCTTACTCCCGACGACGCGCCATGGATTGGAGCCTGGTGCTGGCGAGTCAGGACATCGGAGCGAAGATCATTTTCGCTCCGGATCATCGATGGGCGCTGCTGGTCGAGCCTCCCGACTACAATCGCGCGATGGAGGCGATTCATCTGTACCAGGAGGAAAACCGGCACTGGAAATGGCGGGGGCAACTTCCGTGGTCCAAGGTTATATTTCATTGGGGAGCGGTCCCAGCATGTGTCCTCCTCGCGGTCATTCACGGATTGCGGGAAGAGCTGCCGCTGCTGCGACAAGCATGGGTGTTCGATACGGCGGCGGTGCGGGAAGGTCAATGGTGGCGGGCTTTCACGGCGATTCTCCTTCACGGAGATCTGTCACATCTCGTCGCGAACGCCACGAGTGGAGTGCTGCTCCTCGGCCTGGTGATGGCGCGATTTGGGGCGGGTTGCGGATTGCTGGGCGCTTACATTGCCGGAGCTCTCGGTAACTTTGCCGGGCTTTATCTGCATGGACGGCCTTACATGGGTTTGGGCGCTTCGGGAATGGTGATGGGCGCGCTCGGGATGCTCGCTTTCCACAGCTTCGCACTCTGGCGTACGAATCCGATTTCGGCGCGCGACTTCATGCGCGGCGCGGTGGCTGGCGTGTTTCTTTTTCTGATTCTCGGCGTTGATCCACGGAGTGATGTGATCGCCCACCTCGGAGGGTTCGTCGCCGGCGGTGGAATTGGTGCCTCTCTCTCCCTCGTGCCCAAGGCACAATTTGAGCGCAGCTCATTGCAGTCGTTCAGTTGGGTGACGCTGATCTCGACGTTTGCAGGGACTGCGCTGGGTGGTTTGATGAAACAATGAAACCGCAGCACTCAGCCTCAATGGAAAGTCGGCAAGCAGTGGTTCGCAGTTGTGAATTGCATGGCAGAGCCGGCTGTTTTCAGCACTCCACAAACGCGAGAAAGACTACAGCATTTCGCCAAAGGCACTGTGGCATTAACTCCAAATGGAGGACCGCCTATTCGAAGAGCATGGAACCGCACTCAAAATCTCCAGCCCGGTCAGAAATGGAACATCGTTCCAGGGGAGACTCCGCTTTACCAGCTTTCAGGACGACAGCAACGCTGCTCATCCTCTTCCTCAGCATTCTTTCAAGCGTCGCCGGGAATGCCGCAGAACATCACGGGAGGCGGTTCATTGGCTTGACCAACTTTGCAAACTTCAGCCGCTCACAATCTGCCGGGGAAACGGTGATGACTTCGCCACGATTGTCCCCGGGACTCGATTGGAACGAGTTGATTGTTTCGTGGAACACCGAGCAAGGTCAGGAATCGCTGCTGACAATCGATGTTCGTGGGATTTTTCCCGATCATTCAACGAAGTTTTACACGTTGGGACGCTGGGCGAGTGACGGCAAAAATCCCCTTCGTGGAAGCGTGAAAGATCAACTGGATGCTGATGGAGAAGTCCTAACGGACACGCTGCTGCTGACGCGGCCTGGCGCGGATGTGGAAGTGAGGTTGTCATTCACAGCTTCGAAGGAGGGCACCACTCCGCAGGTCAAATTCATCGGAATCTCCTTCGCCAACACCAAGTCCGTGCCAGTGGCGTTTCCTCCCAATAAATCCGCGTGGGGACGACTCATCGACGTGCCACAGCGATCGCAATTGTCGTATCCTGATGGAAAGGCGTGGTGCAGTCCCACCGCCGTGTCGATGGTCCTGAGTCACTGGGGCAAGGTTCTGCGGCGTTCCGAGCTCAACCGCGGCGTTCCTTCAACCGCCAGGGCCGTCTTCGATCCCAACTGGCCCGGCACGGGAAACTGGCCGTTCAACACTGCTTTCGCCGGTTCATTGCCCGGCATGAGGGGCTACGTCACGCGTCTGTGCGGCGTCTCAGAAATCGAGGACTGGATCGCCGATGGCATCCCTGTCGCTCTGTCGATCTCGTACTCCGCGCTCAAGGGGATTCCCAAAGAACGTGCGGACGGGCATATTGTGGTGTGCATTGGGTTCGACGCTTCGGGAAATCCAATCATAAATGATCCAGGAAGCCTTTTTGAAATGCGCAAAACTTTTCCACGCGAAAACCTCATCAAAGCCTGGGTTACCTCCCAAAATACCGCCTACCTGATCTATCCCGAAGACAAGTCCGTCCCCAAGGATCCGTACGGACATTGGTTCCGGCCTTAGCGGCGGCGCAAAAAAACCGAGAGTTGCTGGCGGAATCCTGACATTTACTGCCGAAGCTACGGGATGTGCTGAAAATCTCCGCAGCGGCAAGGGGCGAAGACTTCATTGCTCGTCGCTCGGAGCCCATCCGGGAGGGCTTCCTCCCTGCTTACGTCTGTCTCGGCATTGAGGAAACGCTCGCTGGCATCGCGGGCTGACCCCGTTTGCATTTACACCAGCAGCCATCACGCTGGGAAAGCCAAGGACTCCGGACCTCCAGATGGAATGGCCTGTCAACCAGCGGCGCACTGACGCAAAATGGAGAGCACGAACGCGCTACCTACCACCCGCCCACTTCGGCGGTTCTTTCAACTGAAATAGCATTTCCCCGGCCTTCGGCACGAGCAGCACTCCCTCCTGCTCACGACCTGCGAACTCTTCGATCCGTATGCTTTTCGGGTCGCGGTAGCCCAGGTTAATTTGCCGGCATGTCTGCTGCGGAATCCCTGTCGCCAGTGTCACACGAGCGCGCGGAGTCTCGATTCCATTTTCATACGTGCCGAGGCCATACACGTGCGCCGAATGGGCGAGCACTCCCCAAGGATAGCTCCTGAATTTGTCCCACTGCTTCAGGAAGTAGTCACGACAATGGTAGCCAACTTCCATCAGGACCTTGCCATGCGCCACGCACACCTCGGTGATATGCGGCCCATAGATGATCAACTCCCCGCCATCGGCGAGAACCGGTTCCAGTTTGTACATCCCCTTCCCTCCCGTCCAAAGCTCGTCGTACATCTCGGGCAGGACCGAGAGGATGGTTTTGAACGGCCTCTCCTTGTAGGAAATGTGAACCTGCTTCGACAGTTCGCTCGCCGCATCCCACGCGCCCTCCGGAGTTCCGGCAAACAAGCCCCTCAAACTCTTGTCCGGTGCGACAACCATGCAGAGGCACAGCTTTGGAACAGAGACCATCGAGCCCGCTCGATCCACCACTTTCCTCACCGGCGTCCATTTGTTGCCGATGATCATCGGGTTGGTCACCACTGCCCCAAGCCAATGGAAAAAATTGAGCACTTCGGGTCCACTGACTCCTGGGAAAAGGTACTTATTGCCGCCGGAGAAGCCGACGACCTCGTGTGGAAAAACCGGCCCCACGATGACGATCTGATCATAATCGAACAGAAGTTTGTTTACTTCGACCTTCACATCCATCGCAAACAAGCCTCCCGACAAGGCGCTGATGTCATCGGCTGGAATCGTTCCGATGTTCCTCAGCTCGGAGGGATCGTTCCATGCGTGATTGAAAAAGCGCACTCCCTTGTATGCGCCTCTTCGCTCCTCTCCTGTAATGTCCAGTCGCTGACAAATTGCGGCCTCGCTCATTGCCTGGTGCGTGCCGAGCGCGATAAGCACATCCAAGGCCTTCGTGACGCCACCAATTTCCTCGAAGAGCGTCTTGAACAGAAGTCCCACCGGCGCGGTGCGCGTTCCATCGGGCACGATGAGCAGGATTCGTTTGCCGCGATAATCCCTGGCGGGACACGCCTGCGAAATGAGTTCGGCAACTTGCGCCCGCGTCAGCGCCTGACCGGATGGGACTGTTCGTGAAATCATGGGAATTCCCTCCAGAGATTCTAGATGGTCTGCGCGAGAAACCCGCCATCCACACAGATGTCGGTGCCCGTGATGAAGCTGCTTGCTTTCTCGCTGGCAAGAAGGACTGCGGCACCGATCAACTCTTCCGATCGCCCGACACGCCCCATCGGTGAGTGGCCGAGGATCGCCTGTGTGCGTGCGGTCGGTGAGCCATCCTTATTGAATAGCAGCGCGCGATTCTGCTCCGCCGGAAAAAAGCCCGGCGTGATGGAATTTACGCGGACACCTTTTGAAGCCCATTCACGTGCGAGGAACCGGGTGAGGTTAAGCACCGCCGCCTTCGCCGCTGAGTAAGCCATCACGCGCGACAAAGGCAGGTGCGCCGCAACACTGGCAATGTTGATGATGCTGCCGCGACCGCGTGACACCATTCCCGGACCAAACTCCTGGCAGGGAAGCAGGACACCTCCCACGATGTTCAAG
Source organism: Verrucomicrobiales bacterium (assembly GCA_005777315.1). GTDB lineage: Bacteria > Verrucomicrobiota > Verrucomicrobiia > Limisphaerales > F1-12-MAGs170 > F1-120-MAGs170. The sequence continues at coordinate 4,232 of SXMN01000199.1, read as the reverse complement.
TCGAAACTCGCCCGCCAATCCTCAAGTGCGATTTGCTCCACCGCCCGCTCGGACGTGACCGTGACCTTGGGATCGTTTCCGCCCGCTGCATTGAGAAGGATGGACACCGGCCCCAGCTCCGCCTCCACTTGATCCCTCGCCGCTCGCAAGCTGTCCCGGCTCATCGCGTCCGCAGTGACAAACCTCCCCTTCCCTCCGGCTTTTGTGATCGCAGCCACTCGCGCCTCGCCTCGCTCCGCATTCCTGCCGAGTACCGCGACCGTCGCCCCCGCCCCGGCGAGTCCTTGGGCCAATGCTCCACCCAATACTCCAGTACCACCAATCACGACCGCCACTTCATCTGTAAGATCAAACAGCCTGGAACTCATTTGTTCGTCACGTTGAGCCAAAACAGAGATCGGGTGAAGGGAAAACTTGAGAGCACTTGGCGGAATTTAACTCCATGCTCCTTGAGCCTGCACGTCATGGCCTGAGCTTTTCCAGAATCCGGCTTCCACCCCAGCGTCGTTGATCTCTCACCGTTGAACACGCGCACCGCCACCCTTCATCAGCTTTTCCACTTCGCCCTTGTCGGCCATCGAAGTGTCACCCGGTGTGGTCATGGCAAGCGCACCGTGAGCAGCCCCGTATTCCACAGCCTTCTGCGCGTCGCCGCTTGTCATGAGTCCGTAGATGAAGCCGCTGGCGAAACTGTCACCGCCGCCAACCCGATCCAGTATCTCCAGGTCGGGATATTTGCGACTCTCACAGAACTTGCCATCATACCAGGCGATGGCCGCCCAGTCATTGATCGTCGCGGTCTTGGCGGCCCGTAGTGTGGTGGCGGTTGCTTTGAAATTCGGGAATTCTTTCACAGCCGCTTCGATCATCTTCTTGAATGCGCTCACGTCGATATGGAGGAGGTTTTCATCCGCGCCCTCCACATGAAATCCGAGGCAGGCGGTGAAGTCCTCTTCATTACCGATCATCACATCGACATACCTGGCGATCTCGCGATTGACCTCCTGTGCGCGCTTCTGCCCGCCGATGCTCTTCCAGAGCGAAGGACGGTAATTCAAATCGTAACTGACAATCGTGCCATATTGCTTGGCTTTCTTGACGCAATCGATCACGAGCTGCGGTGTAGTGTCCGAAAGCGCGGCAAAAATCCCACCCGTATGCAACCAACGCACGCCATGCTCGCCAAAAACCTGGTCCCAGTTGAAATCACCGGGCTTGAGCTGGCTGGCCGCGGTGTTGCCTCGATCTGGAATTCCAACGGCGCCGCGCGCTCCGAATCCGCGTTCGGTGAAGTTCAAGCCATTGCGCGTAACGCGACCCACGCCGTCGAACGCTTTCCAAAGGATGTAATCCGTGGCCACTCCCCCCTGAAGAATGAAATCCTCAAGCAACCGACCGACATCGTTGTCGGCAAAGGCGGTCGCCACGGCGGTCTTCATGCCGAAGCAGCGGCGCAAACCGCGTGCAACGTTGTATTCCCCACCACCCTCCCAGACTTTGAATTCGCGCGTAGTCCGGACGCGGCCTTCACCGGGATCGAGGCGCAACATGATTTCACCGAGAGCGAGCATATCCCAGCGGCAGGAACCGGCGGGTTTCACAGTCAAAGTAGCCATAAGTTTTGAGCGTTGTTATCGGATCACGTCAGGAAGACCGATTCACGACGCAACCCGTGCGACGTAGATGCGGCCTTCAAAACGATGCGCGAAGCTGCAAAAAAGCCGGAGTGAACTCAATATCTTTTTCCCGAATCAGAATTTGCGTCGAGCATTCTGAAGATGCTTTTGCCTTTCTTAAGTTCCGCAGGGAGGTGCGAGTCCTCCGGACCCCGGATGAGAACACGGTGCGGACTCCTTTTCCAAGGTCTGGCGGAATGAATTCCGCGCTCTTCTACCGCCAACTTGTGAAGGCATGGCTCGGATTGTGTCCCCAATTTTCGGGAGAGCCGGAAGGATCAGGTTTTCAGCAAGAAAACATGTGGGCAGATTTACATCATGGGCATACATGCCTCAGCAAGGCGTCAAATTCGATCTGCTGAATTCTTTGCAGAAGAAGATAGCGAGGCTCGTTCACCGGCTTCGATGCAGATTCCTCGCACGCATCGATGAACTTCATGGGGTTCCACTTTTGACCTTCAATCAATGGATCAAGTGACAAGTTCGATTCCTTTGCCAGGATTTCTGCGACTTGACTCGCGATGAGCGGGAATGTGGCGTGACGGCCGAGCCGATGAAACCAGTACTTCGCGTTCGAAAAATCCGGTTCACGGCGGTGCATGATCCCGTGAATGAAGGCGGCGTCGGCGGAATGCTCATCCTGAACCAGCACATGGGCCGCATCGAGATGATCATGCCACAGGAGCGCGGCGGCCCGGATAAGTGGTCGCTGTGATCGCGGCATGTTCCAGCTCTTGAAGACAGCTTCGAGCCGGGATTCCAGTGTGTGGACCGAGAGGACCCCGGGACGGACTCTTGGCCCAAGTTCAGGGAGCGTGTCGATCTGGATGGCTTGTGTGATGAGTGAGAATGCGTGAGAAATCGAGTTGGCGGGAGCAGTCACAGCGGGATGCTTCCAAATCGATTCCGAATGGTCAATGAGTGGATCAGCTTTCCGTGGACGACTTCGAGTGAGGCTGGTAGCGTAGCCATCGAACCCAATTCAAAGGCGCAAACTATGAGTCCATTCACTGCCGAGATGATCGGCACCATGCTGCTTGTCGTGCTCGGTGACGGAGTTGTCGCCAATGTTTTGCTGAGCAAATCCAAAGGGCAGAACGGCGGCTGGATCGTGATTACGACAGGCTGGGCGCTGGCAGTCACCGTTGCCGTGTACGCGGTCAACTCCATCAGCGGCGCTCATTTGAACCCCGCCGTGACGATCGCGATGGCGGTCATCGGCAAGTTTGCATGGGCAAGCGTGCCCTCGTACATCATCGCGCAGATGATTGGCGGAACACTTGGTGGAGTGCTGGTGTGGCTCGCCTACCTGCCACACTGGGGGATCACGTCAGACAAAGGCGCGAAGCTCGGCGTCTTCTGCACCGCCCCGGCGGTGCGTAGCCCGCTCGCGAATCTTCTCACCGAAATCATCGGCACCGCCCTGCTGGTGCTGGGGTTGCTTGCCATTCTGACACCCAAGAATCTTCTGCCAAATTCCGGATTTGAGACTGGGTTCGCGCCTGTCCTCGTGGGCGTGATCGTTTGGGCCATCGGGTTGTCTCTCGGCGGGCCGACGGGCTACGCGATCAATCCTGCGCGCGATCTTGGACCCCGGATCGCGCACTTCATCCTGCCAATCGCGGGCAAGGGTGACTCGGATTGGGGCTACGCCTGGGTGCCGGTGGTGGGGCCGATCCTCGGAGGCGTGGCGGGAGCGCTGTTCTACAAAGCGTTCTGGGTGAGTTGAGTTAACCTGTCGCCGGTAAGTCGTAGAATCCCCTGCCCCGACCCTCTCCAGTCTGATTTATGAAATACATCCTCGCACTTGACCAAGGAACAACCAGTTCACGAGCCATTGTCTTTGATCACGCCGGCTCAATCATCTCAACGGCGCAACAGGAATTCCGGCAGATCTTCCCGCGGCCAGGCTGGGTCGAGCACGACGCCCAGGAAATCTGGGCAACCCAGTCCAACGTCGCCACGGAAGCGATCAGCAAAGCGCAACTCGAGGGGGCCGACATTGCCGCCATCGGCATCACCAATCAGCGGGAGACCACGGTGGTTTGGGATCGCCAGACCGGGAAGCCAATATGCAACGCCATCGTCTGGCAGGACCGGCGCACGGCCAAGGCTTGTGATCGCCTTCGGGCTCTTGGTTTGGCCCAATCAATCCGCAAGAAGACGGGGCTCGTCGTCGATGCCTATTTCTCCAGCACCAAGCTGCAATGGATTTTGAACAATGTCGCCGGCGCAAAGGCGAAAGCCCGCGCTGGCCGGCTTGCCTTCGGGACGATCGATTCATGGCTCGTATGGAATCTCACGAGTGGGCGGCAGCACATCACCGATCCAAGCAACGCCTCTCGCACGATGCTCTTCAATATCGAGAAGGGCGAATGGGACCACGATCTGCTTGATCTCTTCAACATCCCCGCCTCCATCCTTCCCGAGGTCCGCGCCTCTAGCGAAGTCTACGGTCACACCAACCTGCTCGGCTCCTCCGTCCCCATCGCCGGCATCGCAGGGGATCAGCAAGCCGCTCTCTTCGGACAAGTGTGCACGCGCCCAGGCATGGTC
>SXMN01000198.1 GCA_005777315.1 Verrucomicrobiales bacterium | reverse complement strand
GCCTGCCCCGCTGCGAGCAGCCCGACGATGCTGTGAATCTTCGTCGTCTCCAGCGCCTCATCAAGCGTGAGCGGCGGAAGGATGGTGGGAATGCGCTTGGCCAGCATGGATTTCCCCGTGCCCGGCGGGCCGATGAGGAGCCTCTTGGATAGACTTTCACCCATGAGTAATCCATTGTGCTCCCCATGCGAGCCAGGAAGCGACCTGTGAAGGCCTACTCCTACGTCCGCTTCTCGTCAACGGAGCAAGCGAAAGGCGACAGTCTCAGGCGTCAACTTGAGCAGACCTCCGCATACTGTGCCGAGAAAGGCCTGGCGCTCGATATGAGTGTTTCCCTACGGGATTTAGGACTAAGCGCCTTCAAGGGCGACAATGTTTCGAGGGGTAACTTGGGGCGATTTTTGGAGCTAGTCGAAAAGGGGAAGGTCGAGAAGGGTTCCGTGCTCATCATTGAGAATCTGGATAGACTGTCGCGTGCTCAGATCGGAGATGCAGTCCACTTGTTCATGTCGATCCTCCGCAGCGGTGTAGACATCGTCACCCTCACGGATAGACGTCGATTTAACAGGGAGAGTCTCAACAACCCTATCGAGTTGATGCTCTCGATTATGACGTTTTACCGATCCCACGACGAATCTGCACAGAAGTCCTACCGTGCGTCAAAAACTTGGGAACAGAAGCGGAGGCAAATCGCTGTGAAAGCGTTGACTGCGCGGTGTCCAGCTTGGCTGAAGCTTGACGCCACGACAGGCAAGTTCGTCATTATCCCTGCCGCAGTGGCGGCGGTCTGCGACGTCTTCGCACAAAGCTTGAAGGGCATGGGGCACCACACCATCGCCCGAACCTTCAATCAGCGCCAAATCTCACCAATTGGGCGAGCATCGATTTGGCACGGCAGCTACGTGGCGAAAATTCTGAAGAGCCGTGCGGTTCTTGGGGAATTCCAACCGTGTTCGTCGAAGAGTGGCCACAGGACCCCGGATGGCCCTTGCATACCAAACTACTTTCCCGCAGTGGTAGATCAGTCCACATTCAATGCTGTCCAAACGAAGAAGAGCAATCGTGCTGGTAAGCTGGGGCGCCCGACTAAAGGTGGCGTGCATAACCTCTTCACTGGCGTCGCGCGCTGTGGCTACTGCGGGGCGCGGATGCAGTACGTGAACAAGGGCGAAGACTCCCGAGCGTTGGTTTGTGCAAGCGCGATGCGGGGCCTCGGATGCAGATACATCGGCTACCCGATCGCGGAGATCGAGATGAGTTTCCTGCGGCTCACCGAGGAACTGGACCTCAAATCGATCGTGGAGGACGACGGAACAAGCAGCATGATCCTTGCGATTCAAGATGGTGAAGGCCGTTTGGCAGCCCTCAACCAACAGTTACAGAACCTGACTGATGCCCTTGGCGTAGGAGTCACCACGACAGCACCCACAACTGTCGTTCGGCGTATTTCCGAACTCGAATCCCAACGAGGCGAGGAGCTGAAGCGTTTGAAAGAATTGAAGAGCGAGCTTGGTGGAAGTCAACCCACGGCAAGCCGAATGAAGGCTCTCAAGGACTTCCTTGGCACAGTCAAAGATACGGATCCAACCGTCTCAGAGCCCATGCGCGCGCGGCTCGCCGAACTAATCCGCTCGGTTGTGTCTGAGGTAACACTATTCCCTGCTGGGAGATCTCGGGGAACCTTCAACCCGCCAACACACCTTAATCGAAATGGGCCGCACCTCAGCCGTCACTATTTCGTCCACTTTAAGAATGAACCGGGACATCGACTTGTCTTCAGTGCCGCCGCGAGATCGGGTTTTCCCGTGTCGGCAAGAACCTTCGTCACAACCGATGTGTGGAAGCGCCTGCTAGAATCCAGAGCGAAAGTGGCTGGGACTCAGAAACCCTCGGCGATTGGAAGTCAGCAGCGCGGACCGCTCCAGGCGAAGCAGCCAGTTCTGGCACGGAAGCCGAAACGCGCACCCCGGCCTTGATGACGCCGGGTCTGGCTGCGGAAGTGAGGAAGTGCAGCCGAACTGCCAACGCTGTGCTGTTCCTTCTCCTTCGGGTCATCCGTCAGCCCGTTGGTGTCTCGTTGGCTCCTAGCGGTCTTTCGTCAGCCCCGTAGGCACTTCGCCACTGAGCGTAGGAATGGGTAGCACCGTATTCCCTGTTCCCCACGTTCCACAAGAGCACCCGTTCCGTTAACGTGTGGATTGAAGCATCGTCTCCTGCCATTTCCTGAAAGCAGCGAACGCATTCCCGGAAGGACGAATCCGGTCGGCCGATGGAGTAGATCATCGCCTGTTCATTGGTTTGCGTGATCGTCAGGTGGTGAATGCCACAATCACGAGCATTTTGAAGACGCAACAAATGGTTTGGAAGAATCTCGCGGAACACGACCCTGTGGAGTTCCTGGCAGGTCCAATCGTCCTGTTGTTCGCCGACTTGCAGTTGAGGTTCGGTTGTCCCAAATGCCAGAAGATGCACGTTGTGTTGGAAGAAGTGCTCACCAAATTCAATCAGCACTCTCTTCAGGGTAGTGGCCCGCTCCATCATCTCGGCGTCGCTCTCAAAGTGAAATGGAAGCGCTGAACTCGGCTCACTATCACCGGCAAACATGCCGATGCAGACATGGCCCGTACCTTCGGGCCATGCAATGCTGCTTCCAAGTCTGTCCCTCAAGAATCGAAGGCCTTCCCTGGTAATGGTGGCGTATTCATCTCTAGCCTGTTGCAGGTGACCATCTTCGGTCAGCCTGTCTGCTCGTGCCTTCCGTTCCACAAAATCGGACCGGCGGGAGGAGTAAGGTGACACCATGATTTGAAGAAACGGTCTGGGGGGAGGCATTCTGAGAAGGGAGGCGAGGTTTTTGGTGGCTTTGCTCCTGCCGATGTAGGGTTTCAAATCGATAAGGGCAACACGAAAGAACGAGAACCATCATCGTCAACTCCAGCAATCAAAACCCGATGGCAGCGAAAGGGAGTCGCTGGTAGAATAGGGTTGATGGCTGACCTGTTTCCAGACGCCCAGAACAGCTTCAAGTCCAAGCTGCAATCAGCGGTTCCACGTCTCGCCTCCAGCAACATTTTCATCGGAACAAGCTCGTGGAAATACGAAGGCTGGTGTGGTCTCATCTACGACGAACAGCGATACCACTACCGGGGGAAATTCGCTGAGATCAGGTTCGAGCGGGACAGCCTCACCGAATACGCGGAGATGTTCAACACCGTTTGCGTGGATGCCGCCTACTACCAGTTCCCATCAGCCAAATATCTGAGCGGGCTGGTCGAGAAGGTGCCTGGCGATTTCCTGTTCACCTTCAAAGTGACCGACGACATCACGTTGAAGAAGTTCACCAATCTGCCCCGATTCGGCATCAAGGCAGGGAAACCGAACGAAAACTTCCTCAATGCTGACCTGTTCATCAACGCCTTCCTGCAACCGTGTGAACCTTTCCGGAACAACGTCGGCCTGCTGATGTTTGAGTTCACTTGATGGCTTCTATGACCTCGGCGATAGCCTCATCCATCCGTTCGCTGGAATACCGTGTCCGCACTAACGCTGGTCCCACTTCCGGATCGTAGTGCTGCCAACACGCCGCCGCATATCGCATCCGCTCCACAAGGTCTATCTCATCCCCCGGCTCGTAGAAGAGCACTCCATCCTCTTTCGATACGTACTCCTCTAGGATCGGAGTCCGCGCCGCGATGACCAGCGCGCCCGACGCCAGAGCCTCAAGCAGTGTTGTCAACCCTGTCGGGTAGTCCGTATCTGGCAACACCGGGACCACAACAATCGACCGCCCATACAGTGTGCGCAATTCCGGATAGGTCACATTCCGCAGCAATTCGAGACCATGGCCTCGGACCTCGTCCGCTACCCGTCGGCTGGAGGTGACCACAACCGACCGCAACGGTGTTCGCGCCGCCGCTTCTGCGAACAAGCGATAGTCCTTCCGTTTGTCCGTGCCGACGCACATGAACAGATCCGGTTGCCCGCGCCGTTCTTTCACTTGGAAGAACCGTGCGTCGATCCCGAAAGGAATCATCTGCACGCGTCGGGAATCCAATTTCCGCGTCCATAGTTCACTTTGATACTTGGAGAACACCATCAAGCGATCTGCCAAACCCGCCACGGTCCGTTGCAACGGCAACTGCCATTGATGCACTTGTTGAAAGCAATCCAAAAACAGGCAGTTGCGCTCCTGAAACCAGCACACCAAAGCCGGGGTCAGCGCGAGCATGTCCTTCACGATGACCACATCGTAGCCTTTCAACTCACGCCATGCCCGCCAGGCGGACGGGTTCAGGTCATGCCGCCGCCAGACTCTTGCCACCATGGAATCCGAGCATCGGTGAATTTGATCGCAATAGTCTACCTCATGCCCGCGGCGCCTGAGCGCGATCAGGCCGTAGAACCGATTCTCGGGTACGAGCCCTTGTCGGAAGCGCTCCTCCTCCTGAAACCGGGCCGACGGATAAAGATACAGGATACGCACAAAAAGTGGCGCTTCATCGCTCTAGAGCATCATGGAATAGTGTGATTGGAAGGTGCTTCGATCCTTGTGGATTGCCGCATGCATTCCCACACAGCATCGCGCAGCCAGCAACCTCTGGTTTCGAATCGCCTGCCGGACATCGATGTGCGCATGCCCATGCTCAAGATGTGCGAAACCCCAGTCGAGCCGAGAGGTATCGAGCGCAACCGCGGCCGTGGCCGCCTTCTGGGCCAAGTCCGTATCCTCGCAACCCCACTGCCGGAAAGCTTCGCAGTACCCGCCCAGCGCGCGGAACAAACCTGCTGGTATCGCAATAGTACCATAATGCCGCTGCGGCTTCCAGACATCCACCTCCCGCCCACGGTAGTCCTGCTTCCGCTGGGCAAAAAGCGCTGCGTCCCGCTTCTCTGCAAAGTAAACCTTTCCACGGTGGCACGACCGCGCGGCAGACGTAGAAGACGGCGTTGAGATTGGTGTTCACCACGGCAAGCCACTGGTCAGGCGTGTATTCCCAAAGCTTGGCGTTCACGCCCGCGATACCCGCATTGTTCACCAGCAACTCAATGGAGCCAAACTCTTGCTTCGTGGCGGCGGCGGCGGTGCCGGGTCGTTGAGCAGCTTCTCCAAAACCCACGCGCCACGACGCACGGGCAGTGTGCGCGTGCCATCGGCCAGCAGGGTCATGAGGCCGGCCATGCCGAGCACGCCGCCGCGATGATGCTCCGGCTTGAGCGCGACTTTTTGAAACGTATCGCCGCTCACGCCCGCGATGCCGTAGTGCCGCGCGAGGCGTTCATTGATGACGAGGAAGTCGGAGTCGAGGAAGTTCGCGACCGGCAGATTCTCCGTGAGCACCTGTTGGAAAAACATCAGCGGCTCCTCGCGGCTCGCGGCCTTCAGCGCATTGTCATAGCTCTTGTATTCCTTCGCTGGCTCGACGCTGCCGAACAGCTCCACATCGAGCCACTGACCGCCGAAGTTCTCGACGAAACGCCGGCTCTTTGCATCGGCGAGCATCCGCGTGACTTGGGCACGAAGGGCCGCGGGCTGCTTGAGCGTGCCTTTGGCCGCGAGCGAGAGCAGCGCGTCGTCCGGCAGCGAACTCCAGAGGAAATAGGAGAGGCGGCTGGCGAGTTCGAAGTCGTTCAGCGGCCGCGGAGCCGACTTTTCATTCAATTGAGGCTCCTGGATGAAAACGAAGCCTGGCGAGCAAAGCATCGTTTGCAGCCCAAGCCGTAGCGCAGTGTGGAAATCGAGTTTTTCCTCGCGCATGGCCTTGGCGGCGATGTGGACGAGCTTTTCGACCTCCGTTGTTTCCACCGGCCGACGATACGCCCGCGGCAGCAGCTTGCCAAAGACCGCGCGGAGGCCCGCCTCGTCTTGTGAGGTCTTGTCATCGAGCCCCAGCGCGAGATGGCTCGCCGGTGGCCATTCCTTCGGCAGCGGACCTTCCACCTCGATTTTGTCGAGAAAGAGGCGCGGCGCAGTGGCCGGGTTGTGCGTCGGATGCGGAATCCAGCGCGGCCCGGTGAAGGCATTCAAGTCCTTGAGCACCTGTTCGCGCTCGACCTTGAGTCGTGCGACTTCGGCATCGTCGCGTGCCGCCACAGCTTTTTGGATTTTGCCCATCGACTGGAGCCAACGCAGGTGCACGGCACCCCATTCAGGATTGTTGACGCGCGGGTTGTTGATGCCGTTCCAAGTCGGCACCAAGGGCTTCTGCTGGTCGGGCTGCCCGGCTCGCAAGAACAGCAGCGTTTCCGCCACACCTGGTTTTTCCAAAGTTCCCTCGATGGTGATGTCATGGATGCTCTCCAGCGGCGTGCCGGGGGCGTAGGTGAAGCGCATCACCACCGGAGTGCCGCGCGCACCGGGCGAGGCCCCGGCATGAACGCGCACGCGATAGTAGCCATCCTGCGTGACCAGCTTCGTCAGGTCCGGGCGCGGTCCATACGGCACCATCGCCCATGTTTTGTCCTCATCGACTTTGCCGCCGTGGCCCGCCCACATGTCGACGCCAGTGGCTTTCTTGTCGTAAAACGTGGGGCCGAGGGGAATCTGATGGTCGATGGCCTGCGCCACTTCGACGGTCGGGCCTTCGTTCCGGTTCAGCTTCTTCTCCGCCTCATAGACATAGGTCTCCGCCTTCGGTGGCGCGCTCTGCACCGCCTCTTGGCCAATCTGCGCGGCCCAGTCGAGATAGCCGAGCATTTGCGTCTGGTCGAAAAACAGGGCGCTGCCGATGCGGTCGAAGCCCTCCGCTTTCCCGTCGGCAGGCAGCTCGCGTTTCAGCTTCTCGACAAAGTGCGGGTCGAGCCGGAAAAGGTCGCCCACCGTGTTCGCATACTCCTGGCGGTTCAGCCGCCGCATCAGGATGCGCCCGCCCGCCATGCGAGCCTGGCGCTCCGCGTTCTTCAGATTCGCGCCCACCCATTCCACCACGGCAAACGCAGCCTTCGCATCCGGCCTCGGCTCATCCTCCGGCGGCATCTCGCCGCTGTTGATGGAGTTGATGACCTCATGCCAGTCATCCGCCGTCGTGCCGCTGAGGAAATCCGTGCCGAGCTGGTCAATGCGAAAGCCCGCCTTGGCCTTTTTCGCATCATGGCAGGAATAGCAGTGCTGCTTGAGAAACGGCCGCACCTCGCGCTCGAAATCCGGCACAGCGGCAAAGGCGGCGGTGCCGAAAAGCAGCAAAACTAGGCTGAAGAACAGTGCGCGAGACATGCCAAGTGAACGATTGAGGCTGGGTTTTCTGACGTGGGCAAAGTGGTTTGCACGGGGAAGTGGGCTACACAGCAAAGTGGTCCGCACAGTCCTCTGTGCGGTATGGAGCGTCTCCTGACACTGAACCGCACAGAGAACTGTGCGGACCACTTTAACCCTGTTTGATGGCTGATCATACCCTGTTGGATGGCTGATCATACCCTGTTGGATGGCTGATCATACCCTGTTGAATGGCTGATCATACCCTGTTGAATCGCTGATCATACCCTGTTGAATCGCGACGCCGAGGAGCAAAGGCCTCATTTGGCGACCGTGACGCTCAGTTCTGGACGCATTTTTTTCAGAGCGATCACTTCACTCTCGGGAATGTTGCTGTTCTCGAATCGAAGCGTCTTGAGGGACGAAATCTTGGCAAATGATGCCAGACCGCCTTCGGGAATGGTGACTCCATTGAGAATCAAAGTCGTCAATGCCGGGAACTGAACAAAAGGCATCAGGTCCGATAGCTTGGCCGCATACAAGTCTTTCGGATGCCCGCGATTTTCCAGACTCATCTTGGCGTTCATTTGGAGCTTCATTGACTTGAGACTGGGAGTTTTGCTCAAGGCCGTGATGAGATCGGCCATGCTGCCATCCGCCGGGCGAAGCTGGCCGGGCTCCAGGCTTTCAAGCTTCATCATTTTGCTGTAGTGACCAACCCCAGTCATGGTGAGCTTTGGATCGGGCTCAGTGGGCCAGTGACCGAAGCCCAACTGTCGAAGGCTGGGGGCCTTGGTGGCTGCTTCGAGGATTCGATCATCGGCATAGGTGCCGGGATTGAACGTTTCGAGAGATGTCATCTGCACCAGGAGGGTCACCGCCCCTTCAGTCGGCAGCCGGACGTGGCCACAATTTAGTATAGTGACTTGCTTGAGCTGACCAAGTGCCGCGTAGCCCTCCAAGTTCCCACCAAAAAGCGCGCTAAAGCGCTCTGGCCCGGCGCCACCAAAGTTTATGGAACGCAGCTTGGGCAAGTCTTTGAGTGCCGCGAAGCCTTTTCCAGTCAAGGCGGTGCAACCCGTGATCTCGATGGCATGCAATTCGGTGTTGGATGCCAGGGCGGCGATGTCCTCATCCGTTGGCGCACCCGCGACAATGGCTCCAGCATCGCCCTTCCACGTGGCGGTAAGGTTGCCGTTGACGGGTTCAATGGTGAAAGGCCCGGCAAATGCGGGAAACGTCGTGATCCAAATGAGTGGAAGTAGCAGGTATTGTTTCATAGTTGTTGGTTACTTTCAGATCACACGATTTCCTTGATGACGCCATCAGCCTCGCCGCCTTGGAAGTTGTCGGGCACTTTCACCCCGAGCACCTTGAAGTAGGTCTGCCAGAGATTACCCAGGCGGGTGTCCTTCTTTTCAATGTGGCCGTGATGTTTGACGCCCAATGCCTTGCCGCCGAAAACCATGGCGGGCAGGTTGGTGTTGTTGTGCGCGTTCTGCGTGCCGCCGCTACTGCTCCAGGTGAGCAGGGTGTGGTCGAGGAGGGTTTCATTGCCTTCCTTCACGCTCTTGAGCTTCTCGATGAAATAAGCCCATTCCGCCGAATACCAAGTGTCCACTTTGGTCAGCCATTTCAACAATGCCGCATCCTCGCCGTGGTGGGTCATCTCGTGGTAGTTGTAGGGGCAGCCCAGGGATTTGAAGGTGAAGGTGCCATCGGCCAAATCCATGCGCGGCATATAGGAAAGGACGCGCGTGCTGTCGGTCTGCAATGCCAGGGTGATCACGTCATACATCAGCCGCTGATAATTGCGGTAGTCGAAGGTGTCGGCGCGGCCTGCGGCGGGATCGATGGCCTGGGTTTTGCCAAAGTTGATGGGATCCACTTTCGGGCGCGGTTTGGCCATCCACTCAAGGTCGGTCTGCATCTGGTTTTCCACCATGCGGATGGAGGTGAAGTATTCGTCGAGCTTCTCCTGATCGTTCTTGCCGAGGCGCGTGTTGAGGCGCTTGGCGGATGCGTTCACCATGTCGAGGATCGATCCGCGCCTGCTTGCGCCAGCCTTGCGCGCGGCAATCTCCTCAGGCGTCTCGGCGCGGAACAGGCGATCGAAAATCACGTCGGGACGGTTTTCGGCAGGCAGCGGGGTGCCGAACTTCGTCCACGACAAGGTGTGATCGACCGTGCCGCCATAGCCCGTGCCGCGCTGAATCCCCAGCACTAGCGAGGGAAATCGGGTGTTCTTGCCGATAGCCTCGGCCAGCTCCTGATCGCAGGACACGCGCAGCTTGGAGCCGCCGTGGGTGTTGGTTCCAGTAAGAAAGGTGCGGTCGCCCCCGTGCCCGCCGGAGTGGGTCAGACGCAGGCCTGAGATGATGGTGAACTCGTCCCGCAGGTGCTGCAGCGGCTCCAGAATGGATGTGACACCCCAATCCCTGCCAAACTTCGCGGGAGTGAAATCCCGTCCGTTCACTCCCATGCCCCACATGCAGAAGATGGCTCGCTTGGGCCGCTCGGAAGCCGAGATGCCGCCCGCGGTGGCCAACGACTTTGACAGGGGGCTCATGCACTCCAGCCAGGGAAGGGCAATCGCGACGCCCGTGCCGCGCAAGAAGGCGCGGCGGGATAGAATCTTGTTTTCGTTCAGGTTCATGAGGGCAGTGGATTGGAGGTTACTTGGTTAAAAACAGACGGCTCTGCGTGATGCCGTGAATGACAGACTGAATCCGGAAGTCGCCGGCCTGCAGTTGCTGGTAAATCTCGTCCAAGGTCTCGCGATCTATCACGCCGACCGGACGGGTGAGCGCATAGGTGAGCATGGTATGCGCAAAGGCCATCCCAAGACGATCACGATCCATGAGCATCGCCTGCTTGAATTCCTTCAGATTGAGAAAAGCGCGGCCTGACTTCAGCTTGCCACTGACGTCGAGCGGTCGCCCAGAAGGATGGGGACGTCCCTCGGCATCCTGAGCCGTGCTCCACGCGCCGATGGCATCATAGTTCTCCAGAGCCATTCCGTAGCCGTCGAGCGTGGCGTGGCAACTCGCGCAGGTCGGTTCCTTGCGATGGAGTTCCAACCGTTGACGCACCGTCAAATTCGCTCCCGCGGTGTTCGGCTGGATCTCCCCGGCTCCCGGCGGCGGAGGCGCAGGCGGATCGTTCAACAGCTTTTCACGAACCCAGGCGGCGCGCCGCACGGGCAGCGTTCGGCTGCCGTCGGACAACAACGTCAGCAGACCCGACATCCCCAGCACTCCGCCGCGCTCGACGCCTGCGGGAATGCTGACCTTGCGAAACTCGGGCCCCTTCACGTCTGCGATTTGGTAGAGCGTGGCCAGTCGATCGTTGATGACGAGATAATCCGAGTCGATGAAGTCTGTGATGGGACGATTCTGATCCAGCACGTATTGGAAGAACGCCAACGGCTCCTTGCGAGACGCCACCTCCAGTTCGTTGTCATAGCGGGGTCCCCACTGGGGGAGGCGACCCCGGTAGTGTTCCGATGGTTGGACCGAGCCGTATCGCCTGACATCGAGCCATTGCCCGGCAAAACTCTGCACAAAACGCCCGATCTTCGGATCCTTCAACATGCGATCCACCTGCTGGCGACGGATCGCGGGTTCGGTCAATCGACCGGCCGCAGCCTGTTCGAGCAGCTCGGCATCCGGCATCGAGTTCCAGAGAAAATACGAGAGCCGGTTCGCCAGCTCAAAGTTGTCCAGCGGGCGGGTAATGTTCTTGGGCTGCGGTTCCTGAATCATCAGGAACCCCGGGGCGACTAAGAGCCCTTGCAGACCGTGACGCAGCGTCTCGATGTGGGACAATCCGAACTTGCGCTGTGCATTGAGGATGTTTGTGACGAAGAACTCAACCTCCTCCGGCTCCACGGGTCTGCGAAACGCACGGGGAATGAACTCGGAAAACATGCGGCGGATCGCCTGCTCGTTCGGAGCGTCGCTCTCCTTGAACCCCACGGCCAGATGCGATTTCGGCGGCCACTCTTGAATGGGGCCTTCGATTTCAAAGGTGCTCAGGAAAATCTTCGGCGCGGTCTCGATGCTCTTGCCGGGGATGACTTGAAAGACAACTTGATCGAAATTGGCGAGAGCTTGAAAGGCGGCTTCGCGCTCCTGAGTGAGCTTGGCCACCGTGGCCTCATCCGCTTTGTCCGTTCGGCCCTTTGCGAGTTTGCCTTGAGCCCCCATGAATCCCATCCACGCCGCAGTGTGTGCGGGATTGGTCATGATGATTTTGGACGCATTCCATTCCCAATTCAGGCCCACTTTTTGATCAGGCCCGGGCGCTCGGAGAAACATCAGGACTTCGTGCATGACCGGCTGGTCGATCGTTCCTTGCACTTCCTTGATGGTGTGCTCGGCGGCGATGGAGCTGCCGCGTGCGTAAGTGAGTTTCAGCCGAACTGGCG
>SXMN01000197.1 GCA_005777315.1 Verrucomicrobiales bacterium | reverse complement strand
GAGCATGGGGAAAAGATGGCGTTGCAAATTGTGGAAGATCGTCGTCAGGTCGAGCATGTCCAAAAATCAGCGCGACTCGTGCCACTTCACATGATCAATTGAAATCTCTCAACAAATCCGAGTTTTGAAAGAGCCTCAAGAGGAAGGAATTCAAAAGCCGGGCTGAGAGTATGCACACCGCGAAACAACGAGTCGAACGGGGCGGGGGCGAGGCAGCCCGAGGGGAAACCTGTCGTTCGCACCGACCTCCCCGATGTGCGTCCGTTGCGACCAACTCAAATGGAAAGATGCACCACGCGTTCCTGAATCTGGCCTGACCAACGGGCCACATAACTCAGGATTCGATAGATCTGCTCGAGACGTTCCAGGGGCAACTGGCTTGCACGTTGTGGATTGCCGGAAGGCGGCGCGATATTGAAAACGGGAGTCATGGAAGACAGCTCGGCACCGAGCTCATCGCGCCTGGCATCCAAAGTCCGTTGCAGCGCCTGAAGTTTGTCCGTCCATTCCATCCCTTTCTCGAAGAACTGAACCTTCACCAGCGGCGAGGTCACCTTGCCCCGCTCCACGAGGAACGCGTCCACGTCGCGGCACAGTTGTCCGACTTCGACGAACAAATCCATGGTGCCCGGGGGAATGCGCTGGATGTCAGACGGCTTGCAGCCTTGCTCCAATTCCAACAAGTGGAGCAGCCGGTCCTTTGTCTCGCGAAGGCATGAGTAGGCGGCATTCAACACCGCGTAGCGTTGGTTTGCCGCAGCTTTTACTTCCTCGGAGGCTCCATGCACGCGGTCGGGATGCGCATCGGATGAGAGAGCCAGAAATCGCTTTTTCAACTCTTCCACGTCCAACCAGGGCAGGCGGGGCTCCTTCAACAGAACGAAGTAATCAGTCATCAGGGAAGGCGTCGATAGGTCGCGACCATGAGGCCGGTCGCGCAGGGCTCAGGCGCTGAAGCTTTCACCGCACGAACAGCTCGCGGCAGCGTTGGGATTCTTGACTTTGAATCCGCCACCTTGCAGTGCATCGATGTAATCCAGTTCTGATCCGGTCACGTAAAGGGCGCTCTTCGGATCGACGACAACTTTGACTCCACTGCTTTCGACGAGAATGTCCCGGTTGGCGGGCTGGTCCTGGAGATCCATTTTGTACTGCAAGCCGGAACATCCCCCACCCACGACCGCCACGCGAAGTACGCCGGCGGGCCGGCCCTGTTTGGTCAGAAGGGATGAGACCTTGCCTGCCGCGCTGGGTGTGATTTTTATCAGGCGTTCGTCTCCCACCCTGAAAGCTGGCTGCGCGGTCTGGATTTTGGTTGTGGCGGCGATCATAAATTCGATGGGCTGAACCGTAACCGCTGGGCCGGACAGCGTCAATCTGGTCGCATCACCAGCATTGCGCTGCGAACCGAAATTTGGTCATATTATGGCTCACAAGCCATGCGAGCGATAAATTCAATGGTCCTGTGGACCGAGCGATGAGTGTCTTGAGTCATAACTGCGTCGGTATGCCCCGCAGAGATTTCCTTCAACTGGGGCTCGGCGGATTATTTGGCTTGGGATTGGCCGACGTGTTGCGTCTTCAAGCCAGCGCGGCATCAGCACCATCGAAAATTGGCCCGGCTCCACGTGTGGGCGGGAGGCAAATGAACTGCATTCTCATCTGGCTTGATGGCGGCCCGTCTCATTACGAAACCTTCGACCCAAAGCCGGACGCCCCCTCCGAGATTCGCGGCGAGTTCAGCGCGATTCCGACAGCCGTTCCTGGCATTCGCTTCAGCGAAGTGGTTCCACAGTTGGCCAGGACGGCGGATAAGTTCACAGTGATCCGCTCGATCTGCCACAAGGATCCAAATCACGGCGGCGGCAATCACTACATGATGACTGGTTCTCCGACCCCAGTGCCTGTTGCATGCGGTGCATTTGTGACTTTTCACCCTTCGTTCGGTTCTGTTGTGTCGCAGCATCGCGGGTTGCGCGATGGAATGCCGGCTTACATGTCGTTGCCGCAGGTTTCACGCAGCGGTGGGCCCAACTTCCTTGGCGGCCAACATGCGCCGTTTGTGATCAACGGCAATCCTAACGACAAAGGATTCACGGTTCGGGACGTCGTTCTGCCGAAAGACATCAGCGAGGGCCGGGCGAGTTCACGGCGGGAATTGCGTGCATCTTTGGATCGGATGAAACGTTACACTGACAAACTCGCGGACGATCCAGCGGTGGCATTTGACGAGTACTACAAACAGGGAGTCGATCTCGTGCTATCGCCAAAAGCGCAGGCGGCGTTCGACATTCATCGTGAAGACGAAAAGGTGCGCGAAAGTTACGGAAGGAATGATTTTGGGCAGCGTCTGCTGATGGCCCGGAGACTGGTGGAGGTGGGCGTCTCCTGGGTGACTGTCTATAATGGCGGTTGGGATCATCACACGAAAATCTTCACCGCCTTCAAAGGCGACCAAGGCAAGAAGCTGGATACAGGAGTCGCCGCGCTGATCAATGATCTCGATCAACGCGGAATGCTCGATAACACGCTAGTAGTCCTGCTCGGCGAGTTCGGGCGCACGCCGAAAGTGAACAAGGATGCGGGCCGTGATCATTGGCCACACGCGATGTCGGTGTTAATGGCAGGCGCGGGTTGTCCTCGCGGCGCTGTCATCGGCGCGACGGATGCCAAGGGCTATCACGCGGCGGAAAATGTCTTCAAGCCCGAGGACTTCGCAGCGTCGCTCTACACGAAAATGGGGATCAATCCGGCGGAAGTTCTGCACACGAACACCGGCCGGCCAGTCCAACTCGTGAACAATGGACGGCTGATCAAGGAGCTGTTCGCTTGAAACGGGAACCTTTATCTGCGCTCAGGGCGATCGTTCGCGCACGTCCGGCTTTCTCGTACCGGCAACCCCGATCATTGCCTGGCTGTTGTGACGATTGGCCGAGCTGTGTTTGGTCTTACGGTTTATCAGCAGTCTAGCGAATGGATGCCTATCTCCAATTTGTTCGTGCAGCAAAGACGAAAGACGCGGGCGTGCTTACTGACTTTGGGTTCGCTGAGTTCAACAAACACCATGAAATGCCCAAGCTGCAAGCATGAGTTCAAAATGACGGTTCGTGAGTATTTCTGTGAACCGCGAGGCAGGCACAATTGTCCGGCTTGTGGCACACGTCTTAAGCTGGTGATTTCATTTTCGCACATCTGCATTTCGGTTTTGGCTACGGTCCTGTTAGTAATTGCTCCTGCGACCCTTGTTTTCCAATTCTCGGGGAGTTGGCTATTTTACGGAGCGACCATTCTGGTTTGCGCGGTGATTTTTGTCTTGCCGATAGATATGTTGCTTGATGACAAGTGGCGAGAGTCTGCCAAGCTATGAGTTCAGTTAGATGTGGCTTGACAGCTCGCGAGCACCAAACGCTGCCACATTCCCGTATTCCACCGTCGCAGTAGTTCGGGCGCACACCGTGCGTTCTCCTGCCGTAGCCATCGGCTGCGCCTTAATTCGTGTTTATTCACGACTCCGCGTGCTTGCCTCGGAACGCTGCTGAGGATACTTGTGAGCCATGACGCAGCTTCTTGAACGCGCCTTTGCGGCAGCCTCCAAGCTTCCGGACTCTGAGCAGGACGCTGTTGCTTCGCTCATGCTCGCTGAACTCGAGTCCGAGCGGCGCTGGACGGAGACATTTGCTGCCACCCAAGCCCAGCTCTCTGCCTTGGCCGACGAGGCGCTTCGCGAGTTTGAGGCCGGCGAGACTCAACTCATGAACTTGCAGCGTGATTTCCCGAACAACTAAGCGGTTTCGGAAGCTCCTTGCTGATCTTCCGCCTCAAGTCCAGAAACAGGCGCGTGAAGCATACCGTAATTGGATCCGCGATCCGTGGCACGCGAGTCTTCAGTTCAAGCAGATTCATTCAACCAAGCCGATTTTCTCGGCCCGCATCGGTCTTGACTGGCGCGCCGTTTGTGTCCGTTCGGGTGATGTGGCGCTGTGGTATTTCATCGGTTCGCACGCAGACTACGAGCGTCTCATCAAAACCTTGTGAACTTTTGCCTGCATACGTCGGAGACAACAGTCGCCCAGCTTTTGCGTTCCACCCTCACGGCAATTCGCGTGTACCTCGGTGCTCCATCGACCGGCGTGTGCAAAGTTTTCTGGAGCTTCTTGCCGAAATCGCTTTGTTTGATGGCTCTCCTCGTTTTGGCGCAGTCGTTGGGAATCAGTTCGTCCACATTTGCCGCCGCACCTTCTCTCGATCACCTCTACCCCGTCGCGCTTCAGCGTGGCACCACAAACGCCGTCACTGCCATTGGCAAGTTCGAGCTGTGGCCACCGAAAATCTGGGTGGATTCACCGGGAATCTCATTTCACGCGGAGACGAACAACGGCGCTTTCAAAGTCATCGTCGCTCCGAATGCACCTGCCGGACCTCACTTGGTTCGCGCTTACGATGAGCAAGGTTCCAGCGGCCCAAGGTTTCTAATTGTGACGGATCAGCCTCAATTGGCGGAACAGGAGCCGAACGATCATTACGCGCGGCCTCAGAAACTCGATCCGCTACCCGTCTGGTTGAACGGGCGTCTCGACAAGTCCGGCGATGTGGATTCTTACGCAGTAACATTGGAGGCTGGTCAAACACTCATGGCTTCGGTGCAGGCTTTCGTTCTGGCATCGCCCGTGGATGGCGCTTTACGCCTGCTCGATTCTCAGCACGTCGAAATGGCTTTCAATCACGATGCTGACGGCATCTTTGATCCCCGGTTGATTTACACCACGGATAAAGCCGGCACCTACGTTCTGCAGGTTTTCGGCTTTGATTATCCTGCAACTTCCGATGTGAAGTTTACCGGCAATGCGAAGTGCGTGTATCGGCTTCACGTCGCCAAAGGTCCGTTCCTGACTCACACTTGGCCGCTCGGAGTTCAGCGCGGCACTCATACGCCCCTCCAGCTCATCAGCTCCAACCTAGCCGAATCGATTTCGCGACAGTTCAACTTCGATGGTTCGCGGCTGAAGAATTCCGAATCGACCACTTCCCTGCGTCTTCCTTGGTTGGAGGATGACCACGCTCTCCCCGTCAGTGACGGCCCTGAAATCATCGAACATGAACCCAACGATCGCACCGCTGACGCGAACGCCGTGCAGAATCCCGGAGCCGTCAGCGGCTGCATCGAAAGGCTTGGCGATGAAGACCGCTTTTCGTTTCCGGCGCGCAAAGGCGAGAAACTGCTCATCGATGTTCAAGCGGCTTCGCTCGGTTTTCCCCTTGATCCGCGACTGCGCATAGAAGACCAGAACGGCAAGGAACTGATTAAAAGAGATGACGCGGTTGGAGTTGATCTCGGGATCGAGTGGTCGCCTCCCGCAGATGGAACATACATGGCAGCCATCAGTAATGTTCTTCATCGTGGAGGGCCGGAGAATTTGTACCGATTGAGCATCCGCCGCGCAGTGCCTGGTTACAAAGCCACGGTCGCCGACAGCACCTTCAGCATCGAACCCGGCAAGACCAACGATGTGAAGATCACGGTCTCACGCCTTCACGATTTCAAGGCAAAGCTGAAGGTTGTCATGCGGGATTTGCCCCCCGGAATTCACGCCGCACCCGTTGATGTTTCCGAAAAGGGCGGCGAGACGGTCATCAAGTTGGTGGCCGATGATGACGCCAAGCCATTCAGTGGGCTTTTTGCCATAGCCGTCGGAGAACTGGATGCGGCAAAAGAACTCCGTGTCGTTGTCGAACTCACCAGCTCTGGCATCAACAACGGTGTTCCGAACGGATTCAATCGACTCGTCATTGAGCAGACGGATCTGTTCTGGCTCACGATCACCACAAAACCGAAGCCAAAGCCGGAGGACGTGAAGAAATGATGGGCCAGTAACCCGGGCTGTGGGTAATGCGTGAAATGCGAGAAGCCTGAAGCCAAAGGCTCTCGGACTGCTGCGGGAACCGCAGCTCTGGATTCGAGTCTGGTTTGGCGCGGTGAGCGGGCAAGAGCTGCGATGCTCGCAGAAGTCCAGAGCGCTGCGCATTGTGCAGGCTCCAGAGTCCAGTGGACGATTTCCGGCCAATAATTCCCCTTTGCTTCCGGTCTAAGATGATTATGTTGCTGCGCTCCGAGTCGGCCAACTGGAGCATAATTGGATGGCCGATCGAACCAAAATGACAGAATTTCAGGCAGACTGTTCATGGACTTAGCACACATTAGAAATTTCAGCATCATTGCCCACATCGATCACGGGAAGACCACGCTTTCGGACCGGCTGCTGCATCGCACCGGGACCATCGCGACACGGGACATGGAGGAGCAGTTGCTCGACTCCATGGATCTCGAGCGGGAACGGGGCATCACCATCAAGGCGCATCCAGTCACGATGCTTTACAAAGCAAAGAACGGGGAAACTTACGAACTGAACCTGATAGATACACCGGGTCACGTGGATTTCTCATACGAAGTCTCCAGAAGTCTCAGCGCCTGTGAAGGAGCGCTTTTGATCATCGATGCGGCGCAGGGCGTCGAAGCCCAAACCGTGGCCAATGTCCACCTGGCGATGAAACAGAATCTGGCGATCATTCCAGTGATCAACAAGATTGACCTCCCGCACGCGGACATTCCCCAAACCAAGCAACAGCTCGAGGACATTCTGGCGATTCCAGGCGACTCAGCGATTCCTGCCAGCGCCAAGGAAGGAATCGGCATTGAGGAGATTCTCGAAGCGATCATTGAGCGGGTTCCTCCGCCGAAGCCTTCAGGCGCGGCTTCCATGCAGGCGCTCTGCTTCGATTCTTACTTCGACACCTACAAAGGTGTGGTGTCGCATGTCCGGGTCTTCAATGGCGAGTTGCGTGCCGGCATGCAGGTGAAGCTGCTCCATTCCGGAAAGACCGTTGAGGTCAAGGAAGTAGGCAGCTTCAACCCGAGGCCTTACATCCGCGAAAAACTTGAAGTCGGGGAAACCGGCTACATGACCGCGAACATCAAATCTCCGGGGGACATCAAGATGGGCGACACCATCACGGATTCTCGCAATCCTTCCCCCGTGCTGCCCGGATTCAAGGAAATCCATCCGATGGTGTTCAGCGGCATTTATCCGATCAACACCGCCGATTACGAGCATCTCAAGGTGAACCTCGCCAAACTCAAACTTAACGATTCGGCGTTCGTTTATCAGTCAGAAAGCTCAGTCGCACTGGGCTTTGGCTTTCGATGCGGATTCCTTGGCCTGCTTCACTTGGAAATTGTACAGGAACGGCTCCGGCGCGAGTACGAGATGGACATCATCGCAACTTACCCAAGCGTGGTTTACCGGGTGACGATGAGTGACGGAACCATGAAGGAGATAGATAATCCCGCATTCCTGCCGGAACCAAACTATATCGACAAGATCGAGGAGCCGATGGTCCAGTCCTTCATCATCTGTCCAAATGAATACATCGGCGACATGATGGCGCTTATCGCCGAGAAGCGTGGAGTCGTGGACCACACAGAGACCCTCGATATCCGGCGGGTCATGCTCACTTCAATGGTCCCGCTCAACGAAATCTTGATCGACTTCCACGACCGCATCAAAAGCATCACGCGGGGTTTTGGGTCGATGGACTACGAACATGCCGACTACCGGGAATCGGCAATGGTGAAACTGGACATGCTGGTCAACGACGAGCCGGTCGATGCCTTCTCCTGCATTGTCCATCGCGACAAGGCGGAAGGCCGTGGCCGGGCGCTGGCTGCTAAACTGAAGGAAGTCATTCCACGCCAGCAATACCAGGTTGCAATTCAAGCCGCGATCGGCGGCAAGATCGTCGCCCGCGAAACCATCAGCGCCTTCCGGAAGGACGT
>SXMN01000196.1 GCA_005777315.1 Verrucomicrobiales bacterium | reverse complement strand
GCCACCTCCCGCACACGATGCTCCACCTCGCCCAGACTTGCCCATCCTGGATTCCATTCTAAAAGATTCTCTGTCTTCCTTCCTCACTCCTTTCAAACTAGCCAGTGAAAAACAACCAGGTAATTCCCGAAGAACCGAAAAGGGTAATTACTCGCGAGCGAGTTGGCCCTTGCACCCGGCAAAGTTATTCGCCAAAACTCAGTCGTCCCAAGATACAAAAGATATTATTATGAACATCTCCCGACGTTCCTTTATCAAGTCGGCCTCGGTGGCCAGCGTGCCCTTCATTCTCCCATCCCACATCTGGGCGGCGCAGACCAAGCCCAATTCCCAGCTCACGATGGGTTTCATCGGAATGGGCACGCAGTCACGCGGTTTGCTCGGGGGCTTTCTCGCGCAGGACACCCGGGTTCTCGCCGTATGCGACGTGGATACCACGCGCCGCGAGAATGCCAGGAAGAGGGTGAATGATTTTTACAGCCAGAAGAGTGGGAAGACAGGCGTCGATTGCGCCGCTTACAATGATTTCCGGGAGCTGATCAACAGGAAGGACATTGACGCCGTGTGCATCGCCACGCCGGACCACTGGCACGCCATCATCACGCTCGCCGCCCTGCGCGCGGGCAAGGATGTCTATTGCGAGAAGCCGCTCACTCACAATATCCGAGAAGCCGTGGAAGTGATGCGCGCTGTGAAATCCAACAAGCGTGTGCTCCAGACCGGCTCCATGCAGCGGTCGAGCCGGGAATTCCGGGTCGCGTGCGAACTGGTGCGCAACGGCGCCATCGGCAAACTGCAACGCGTCGAGTGCCAGTTCGGCGATCCGGGCAGACCTTGCGATCTGCCCGAGGAAGCGGCGGAGCCTGGCCTGGATTGGAACTTCTGGGTCGGGCCTGCTCCCATGCGGCCCTACAACTCGATCCTCAGCCCGCGCGGGATGCATGACCATTTCCCGGACTGGCGAAGCTATGGCGAATTCGGCGGCGGCATGGTGACGGATTGGGGCGCGCACCATCTCGACATCGCGCAGTGGGGTCTCGGCATGGACGACAGCGGGCCGGTCGAGATTCTTCCGGCAGCACCGGGCAAGAAGCGCGGGGTCAAGCTGGTGTATGCCAATGGCGTCACCGTGGAGCACACGGAGGGTTTTGGCGTGGATTTCTTCGGCACAGACGGACAAGTCCAGGTCAACCGCGGCCGGTTCACCTTCAAGCACGGCAACGCAATGATCGCCTCCTACACCGGCAAGAAGAGCGAGAAGAACGACGGCGAAACCTCCCTGTCCGCCGAACTGCAGAAGGCGGAGCGCGGCTTCCTCAAGGATTCGAAGGTCAAGCTTTACGTCAGCAACAACCACATCTCCGATTTCTTGCAATGCGTGCGGGAACGCACGAAGCCCATCACGAGCGAGCTGGTGGGAGGGCACACAGTCATCTGCTGCCACTTGATGAACCTGGCCTATTACCACGGTCAGAAGCTCAAATGGAATCCGGCAAGATTCGCATTCGCGGGCGGCACCGGCGACAGGAAGTGGCTCACACGTGACTAT
Source organism: Verrucomicrobiales bacterium (assembly GCA_005777315.1). Classification (GTDB taxonomy): domain Bacteria; phylum Verrucomicrobiota; class Verrucomicrobiia; order Limisphaerales; family F1-12-MAGs170; genus F1-120-MAGs170. The sequence goes on along the minus strand of SXMN01000196.1, from coordinate 9,369 downwards.
CGCGGTCCGTGGAAGGTGTGATTGCTTCTGCCTTGAACACTACGGCTACGACGAGGGCGACCCGACGAAACAGTCACTTAAGAGGACGCAATACCGGGGTGGAACCACAGCGTCGTCATCTGTCTGACCCATGCAAGATCTGATCGCCAAAGCCGCAACGCTGCTCGAAGCATTGCCGTACATCCAAAAATTCAGCCACGCGACGTTCGTGGTGAAGTACGGCGGCAGCTTCATGGACTCGCCCGATCCCGCCGTGCGCAACGGCGTTGCCCGCGACATTGTTTTCCTCGAAGCCGTCGAGATCAACCCTGTGGTCGTGCATGGCGGCGGCAAAGCCATCACGCGCGCAATGGATGCCGCCGGCTTGAAGGCCAGCTTCATCCAAGGCATGCGCGTCACCGATGAAGCGACGGTCGGGGTCGTGGATCAGGTGCTCTCCCGGGAGATCAATCCCGAAATTGTCCGCACGATCAACTCGCTGGGAGGCGTGGCGAAGGGCTTTGCAGGCACGGACATTTTCACCTGCCGCAAGCTCCTCCTCGACGACAAGGACAACCCCGGCGGCAGGATCGATGTCGGTTACGTGGGCGAGGTGACCAGTGTCAACACCACCCAGCTGCTGGAGTGCATTTCCAAAGGGATCACTCCCGTCATCAGCCCGACGGCGCGCGGCGAGGACGGCAGAATTTACAACTGCAATGCGGATGTGGCCGCCGCAATGGCAGCAATCGCTCTCAAGGCCAAGCGGCTCGTCTTCATGAGCGATGTGCCGGGATTGATGCGCGATCCAAAGGACCCCGCGACGCTCATCTCGCACCTCCAGACGAGCGAAGTGCCCGGCCTCAAAGCCGTTGGCATCGTGGACAAGGGAATGATTCCCAAGGTGGACAGCGCCGTCGCCGCGATCAATGCCGGCGTGGAGAAAGTGTCCTTCGTGGACGGCCGTGTGAATCATTCCGTGCTGATGGAAATCTTCACCGACGAAGGCGTGGGGACGGAAGTCGTGCTTTGACTGGCTGGCGTCCAGGTTTTCGGGTGCCTGCTGGGAGACCGCTGCCAGCACCACGGTCTTCCTGGTAACTACCGTTTGACCACTCGAAGGGAGTGGAGGTCAAAACAGGCTTCTCCCTTCACTCCACGCAACTCACAGACAAACTCCAGTGGAGTTCTTGGATTCTCCACTTCAAAGTCGAACGCTACCTCCGTCCAATCGCGTGTGCCCACGAAGCGTCGCGAGACTGTTCGGCGGGAGATTCTCAGGCAGGCACCCCCGCGTTCATCGCCTTCGGCAATCTCGACACCTGATATCTTCACGCGGCCCATGAACCGGTAATTACCCGCCGGGAGAGTCGCTTCCGAACGCCAGGAAGCGCTGCTCTGCTCATTGATTGTGATGCACAGCTGGGCGGGTTTCGTGTTCAGGTGCGTTTCCATGCCGGCCTTGCCTGACAGCACGTTTGGTTTCCAAGCTTCCAACGGCGCGGTTCCGGACGCCCCGAATGTCAGACTCAGATCGGGTCTGAGGAGTTCGGCTCGGAGAAATTCCTCACGACGCGCCACTCGCCGACAGACGGAGTTGAGACGTTGCTCGAAGCTCCGGTTTCCACGGCCGTCACCGCCGGGGAAGTAAGGCTGGATTCTCGCCGCCACCTGGCGCACCGAATTGGTGATCCGCTCCGTGACGAACACGTTGGTGAGGAGACTCATCATCCGGTCATGGTAGCGCTGGTTGAACTCGGGCACATTCAGCACGGCTCGTGCGACCAGCCCGCGCGCTTCCGGCATCACTCCCATGCTGGAATTGCCGAGCACCTGATCCGTGCCGTGCGGGATGAACACCATCCTCCCGGAATCCAGGTCGTGATACACACGATAATTGTTTACTCCCATGGTGTAACCGTCCCAGTGGGCGAGCATGACCTCCATCGCCATGAAGGACAGGAATCGATCGACATCCAGTGCTTGTTCAAGCTTGGCGCGCCGCGCCTCCATTCCCGGCTCCCGACAGGCCGCAATGAGAGCCTTCAAACCAGCGTGGTTGGTCCGGTTGTCACCTTCATTCACGGGCATTCTCAAACCGACATCCCTTCCGAGGCCGCCTTCGTAAAGGTTGCCGGACGCGTTCTTGAAATGGCGCTTGAGAAACTGTTTGTTGAAGCCCTCGACCATGACATGAAGTCCGAGATTTTCTCCGTTCAATTCCACGTTCGCGTGCGCCGCCCTTGCCATTGGCACCCCCGCCGCATTGAACAGATCACGGCTGATCTTTTCGTTCAGGAATGTCGAATCCTGAATGGAAGCGTTCAGATGAATCTTCTTGAATCCGTGGAATGTCTGACCTTCCGCGAACTTGGTGAAATTGAGAGTCAATGAGGGGTTGTCATCCACCTGACGGAAGCTGCCGATGGCCCCCTTCAAATGAACACCCACATTCGTGTAAGTGATGTCGCCTTCGCGGACAGTGGCGCTTACGTATTTCCTGGGATTCTGCCGCAGGAGAGCCATCCCAGATTTGGGGATCTCGATCTTCAACCTCCCAGCGTATCCTGTGGAAAAAATGTCGTTGGTGTCCGCCCGGGCTGAAGTCGCCGCAAGGCCTGGCCGGATTGCAAACGCCGCAATGCAGAAGCCCAATGCGAACATGAGCAAAACACGGACGGGCTTACATGGAGATGCAGTCCCAGTGATCACTGGATTCTGTTACACGCGAACGGATGATTAGTTGCGAGAAGAATTCTCATGGAACTGCTTCGAGACGGTAAAGCCGGGTCGATTGTGTGGCGCTATCCAGGTCGGGAAACTCGACCACATTTGAAGTCGCGGTGACAGGATTGCCGACTTTGAGCCAGGCGCCTGAGTTTTGGGCGTCGGGTTTTGAATAGAGCTGATAACGCCGCCCGGATGAACCCCGCCAGTTCACAACTGCGCCGCCGCCTTCCCACCGGACGCCATCCAGTCGAAGCACGGATGTTGCATCAACTGGGCTGGAACCTGCCAAATACTCCGCGAGGTTGTTGAAGCCATCGTTGTCGTTATCGAGAGCGGGCGAGGCTGCCGGGTTGAAGGGTGTGCTGAAGTAGCGGCGTTGAAACCGGTCGTCCAGGCCGTCGAAATTGATGTCCGGAAAAGCCGGTTGAACCTCCAGAAAACCGTTTACGTAGCCAACGTCGTCACCGCGCCGCACAATGAGGCTTCTCAGTCCAGGCGTCGCGGTCGTCGCCACGCTGATCTGGACGGAGATCAGATTGAGGCCGACGAACGCGTCGGGGCGGATGAGGGTCGGTCCGATCGTCAGTCCATCGCCAGTGATCGTCAGAGTGGCGTCCGAAGTGGGCAGGTTGGGGGAATAAACTCCAACGAACACATCCTTCTGCCCCTGAAGCAGCCAGCATGCGGAGTTCACCACTACAAGCAATTCCGAATTCTCCGTCGGCGTTCGGATCCTCGAAATGCGAAATGGCGGATTGCCTGGGGTCACCACCCGATTCGCTGTGGTGGTCTTTCCCGCCGTGATCGAAACCGCCTGATTGGTCGTCGGAAGGAATGAAGTGACGGTATTGGTGATGAATCGGGCCTCAATATCCCGCCCGGTCGTGAGTCTGGAGGAGCTGGGCAAAGTGATGGGATCCAGTGGGACCACGCGCATGCTGTAATTGCCGGGGGCAATCCCGGGAAAGTCGTACTTCCCCTTGGAGTCGGTGACGGTGCCGCTCACGGCGGTCCCGGCTGCATCCTCCAAGATCACGGCCGCTCCCATGATGCTGGTGCTGCTCATTGTGATCTGGCCCGAGAGGCGGGCCAGCGTTTTGGCCAACGCTGGATCGCCATAGATGAACCGGACGGCTGCGATCTCATCCGAGGACAACTCCGCGTGCGTGTCGATGCCCGGGCTGCTTCGAATGTACATCGTCGCCCCACCGAGAGGCGTATGATCCAGTCCAATGGCATGACCGATTTCGTGAACCGCTACGGACTCCACAAACCAGGAAAGCGACGCGGGAGGATTATTGTAGTCCGTGAACCATTGAAAATCCCGTCCATTGAGAACGATGTCCGCCTCTGCAAGCGAGTTGTCGCTGAAAATATCCGAATAGGTGATCCCTGAGAAACCGCTGATATCATCCCTCCCATTGTTTACGAGCGTGGACGTGTTCGCCCAATAAACCACGTTCGTATTGTCCGATGTGTTGACATCCAAGGGTGCGTTCAGAACGCCACCCTCCTCGAACTTTAGAATGGCGCCGGGCACGGCCTGCCATTGGAGGAACGAATTGCGAATCGCCTGAATTTCAGCATTGCGGTTCGCACTGGAGTAAGTGTTCCCGCCGATGAAATACCGGACTGCCTTGGTCTTCGGATTGACCACGTTCGGATGTGTGGCGGTCGGCGTGACGAGGTTCCATCGGGTTGGCAGACCTGAGGCGCTGGAAGCGGTCACAAAGGCGTGAGCACTGATTCCGGCCCCCAGAAAGACCGCCAGGATCGCCAAAAATCGAGTCATCGCGTGGATCCTTGCACGCGCCTTTTAAGCTGGAGCAGCGTCAATGGTTCGGGGTTCGTCGGGGTGGAAATTCCTGCCTTGGCGACGGATCGTCGGCTCTCGCCATGAAACGGATTGTTCGCCAGTTTCTCACCCGTTCGTTCGTCTTTCACAATTTGAAATTTTCCCTGCGCAAGCCCGATGGTCACCGCTTCCCCGCGATCATTGAACCGGAAGAAACCCACCACTTCTTCTCCCTTGGCGTAATCCACTTGTCCCGAGACCACGGTGCGCCTTCCACCCATCACCCCTCCTCCCATCACCACCTTCAAGATTTTCTCTGACAATTTCCCCTTCCACACTTCCGCCACATCCAGTTCAACCTCAGTGTAAATGCGTCCTGAAGCATCCTTCCGGCTTGCCTGGCTTGCCACCACCCCCTGAACCACCAGATCCGCTTTCTTCGTAAGCTCCTCAATCTCCAGCGGGGTAATCACCAGCGCTTGAAGCACTCCAGCCGATGCAATCAGGCTGATCACGGCGCAAAAACTTCTGATCATGTTCATACTTTCAATCTCGGCGTCCCTTCAGCCTCCACAAGTGGACTGAAATACATTTGGAGAGAAAGTGCGATGGAAAACACCATTTCCAGCGATGGGACGTTCACGAGTCGTTCACGAAAACGGGACGACCGACAACTTCCGTGTCAACGTTCCTGGTCGAATCGAGGATAGAACCGCGTCTTGAACGCCTCACAGGCAGGTCAGGCTCCTGGCTGCGGCGTGAAGCGCAGGTAAGGTTTCAGCTTTTTCATCCCTTGCGGAAACAGCGCCGGCACTTCCTCATCCTTGACCGCGAGCGTGATGATGCATTCGTCGCCGTTCTTCCAGTCTGCCGGCGTGGCGACCTTATGCCGCGCGGTGAGTTGAAGCGAATCGATCACGCGCAGGAGTTCCACAAAGTTCCTCCCGCAGGACATCGGGTAGGTGAGCGTGAGTTTCACCTTCTTGTCCGGACCGACGATGAACACGGAGCGAACGGTCGCCTTGTCATCGACATTGGGATGAATCATGTCGTAAAGCGCGGCGATCTGTCGGCCCGGGTCCGCAATGATCGGGAAATTCATTGTGCACCGCTGGGTTTCGTTGATGTCCGCGATCCAGCCGTGGTGCGCTTCAATGGGATCGACGGAGAGCGCCGCCATCTTCACATTCCGGCGGGTGAATTCATCCTTCAATTTGGCTGCGGTTCCAAGTTCGGTGGTGCAGACCGGGGTGTAATCCGCCGGGTGTGAGAAAAGTATGCCCCAGCCTGTGCCGAGCCATTGATGGAACTCGATCTTCCCTTCAGTCGTATCCGCGGTGAAATCAGGAGCAACGTCGCCAAGTCGCAATGACATAAGAATTGTGAGAGAGGTTTGTGTGTTTGCGTTAAGTTTTCCGGTCAATTGCCAGATCGGAGCCGGATCGTAATCAGCTCCAAGCGCGGGCGTCAATCTGGCTGTCACTGCCCAAAGTGTTCAGGGTGCGATCAAATGTGAGTGGGGATGAACCCGGGCCGAACTGGGAGCGCCGGCATCCCTGCCGGCGCGAGCAGCGAGTGCGGACGGGTGCCCTGAGAGAGAAATCGCCGGCAAGGATGCCAGCGCCCCCAGGCTCAGCCTCACCCGCATTTAATCACGCCCCCAAGTGCTTAGATGCGCCGGATCCACAACCATGAGCTCGGAATGGAGTGGCCGCTAGCGTCGGTGAGTCCGAGGCTGAAATGGCCGAAGCCGGTTTTCAAGATGAAGGGGTCCACCAAACCGCGAAGCCATTTGAATTGGCGCTACGATACAACCTGCATTCCATCCAGGACCATCTCCTAAGCAGGCCTTCCCAACTTCACGCATTCACCGTGATGCGGGACCAATTCACGTGATGCTTTGCGGCGTAGTCCGACAAAATTCTCTCGTGCTCGATCAAAACCACACGAACCACGCCGGACTCATCCGCATGGCCCAAGTCAGGAACCGAATCGGGGATCAGGTCAAACTGCCGGTGAGAGTAAATCAGCGCGAAGGTAGCGTTGGCGATCGTGATGTAAGGCAGATCCTCCGCGATCCCGTCCGCAAAATCCTCGACGACATTTGCTAGAAATTCGAGCTGATCCACCAGGTACGGGAACTTTGGGGCATTGATTGTGGCGAACTCCGCCTTCAGGTAAGGCAGCTTCCGATGGACTCCCCTGAGAATTTGAGGTGAAATTTTCGCGGCACCACTGTGGACGAACTGGGCTATCTCAGACATGTCCTCATCCTATCGGATCGATGTCCCAAGACAAGCGCGTTCAGCATCGAATGGGCTCCTGGCCCGGCGTCCCTGAATGACAATCCAAGCCCTGTCTGGCGTAAAGAAGGCCCGAGTATCCGGTAGCCGTAGTGAGCCAAAAGCAAGTGTTACCCGAGCTCGGAGGCACGAGGCGTCCTGCATCAGGAATACTGGTTGGAAACTTACTGGCCAAGCTCGTAGGCTGATTGCGAAGCAGTTGATCAGATTGTCATGCCAGAAATTGTTCTCTCCACCCTGAACGCGAAGTTCATTCATGCCGCCTTTGGCTTGCGGTACCTGATGGCAAACCTTGGTGAGCTGCGTCCGCGGGCGTCCATCTTGGAATTCGACATCAACCAGAAACCCTTGGAGATCGTGGAGGCGCTTCTGGCAAGCGAGCCGCGCATCATTGGGCTTGGAGTTTACATCTGGAACGTCGCCATGAGCACTGAAGTGGTGTCGATCCTGAAGCGACTTCGTCCGGATGTCATCCTGGTTCTTGGTGGCCCTGAAGTGAGCTTCGAGAACGAAGACATGGAGATCGTCCGGCTTGCCAACCACGTGATCACGGGTGAAGCAGATCTCAAGTTCGCCCAGGTTTGCAGGCTTCATCTTGTCGGAACTCCGCCAGCCGAGAAGATCATCGCCGCCGAACTTCCCGACCTCGCGCAACTCCGGTTGCCCTACGATTTGTATGATGACCGCGACGTGGCGCATCGCATCATCTACGTCGAAGCGTCGCGTGGGTGCCCGTTCACCTGCGAGTTTTGTTTGTCATCGCTGGACGTGCCGGTGCGGCAGTTTCCGATAGACGCCTTGCTGCGGAGCCTGGAGGAACTGCTGAATCGAGGGGTAAATCAATTCAAGTTCGTGGACCGGACTTTCAACCTGAACTTGAATTTCAGCCGGGCGATTCTCGAATTCTTCCTCGCAAGATTGCGCACGGGCTTGTTCCTGCATTTCGAGATGATTCCTGACCGGCTGCCCGAAGGACTTCGAGAATTGGTGGCAAAGTTTCCTCCCGGCGCATTGCAGTTCGAGGTCGGCGTCCAAAGTTTTAATGAGGAAGTCTGCGAGCTCATCAAGCGCCGGCAAAACGTCGGGAAACTGACCGACAACTTCCGTTTCCTGCGCGAGCATACAGGCGTCCACATCCACGCAGACCTCATCGTCGGCCTTCCGGGGGAATCGCTTGAAAGCTTCGCGTGCGGTTTTGATCAACTCATCCTGCTGCGCCCGCAAGAGATTCAGGTTGGCATCCTCAAGCGACTGAGAGGTACTCCCATCGTCCGCCATGACACCAAATGGCAGATGGTGTATGGCGAGCATCCGCCCTACGAGCTTCTGCGGAACAAGCTGTTGGACTTTGCCACGATGCAGCGTCTGCGACGGTTTTCGCGATATTGGGATTTGCTGGGCAACAGCGGAAACTTTGTCGAAACCACCCCGCTGCTCTGGTATGCCGGCGGGTCGCCTTTCTGGGCCTTCATGGGATTGAGCGACTGGATTTTCTCCACCACAGGCCGCAAACACGGCATCGCCCTCACGGATCTGGCTGAACTGATCTTTCGTTACCTCACGACTGAACTGAAACAAGATCAAAGTCAGGTGGCTCAGTCACTTTGGAATGACTACCGGAGAGGCGGACGTTCGGACATGCCAGTGTTCTTGCGCCCTTTCTTTCCGGAAAGTGAAGCGCCAGCCAGAGGGGCAACGAACAGCGCGATGCCAAAACGGCAGGCGCGTCATCTATCGGTGAAGATCAACCCAAGCTCCGGGGATGTTGCATCTGCTTGATTACAACCGGTCACGCACGGTTCGAATACCGCCACTTACTCCAGCCCAAGCCTCGCCCGACCGGCGGCCGAGATCATCGATTGATGCCACGGCGGATCCCACACGATTTCGACTGACGCTTCCTCGATGCCATCAAGGTCGAGAAGCTTTTGCTGCGCGTCACCGGCGATCACTCCTCCCATGCCACACCCCGGCGCTGTCAACGTCATCTTTACTCCCACTTTGCTGCGACCTGACGGCAGAGGCTCGATGCTCAAGTCATAAACCAGTCCAAGATCGACGATGTTGACGGGAATCTCGGGGTCGTAACAGCTCTTCAGGATCTCCCACACTGCCTTCTCATCCACAGGTCCGGCAGGGTCGCCGGCAATCGGAGTCTGCGCGGCAGCCGCCGGGTCCATCCCCAGCGCGTCCGCATCCTTCGTGGCAATTCGGTAAAGACCGCCGCTTGCATGAACCGTGTAGGTGCCGCCCAGGGTTTGCGTGATGTCCACTTCCGTACCTGCGGGTAGAGTCAGTGTGGTGCCGATTGGGATCTGGACCGCTTCACAGTCTCGTGTCAATTGAACGCTCGATACATTGTTCATGGAATTTACCGTAGCCGCCGCTCCGTGAGAAGCAATCGCAGACAAATCTTGGTGGTGTGTCGCGGTAGGGACGCCGGTTGCCCGGCGCCCCCCGCACAGATCCCGGCGGGCGGTTTTCCCGCACCGGGCTCTTCAGATCAACTCGCTCTCGCATGGGCCAGAGGGGACTTCGGGGGGGAACAGGAATCCCATGATT
>SXMN01000195.1 GCA_005777315.1 Verrucomicrobiales bacterium | reverse complement strand
TGGCGCGATGTTCGTCGCGCCTTTCGGGTGATGTTTTGCGGATCTGTGAGTATGCGTTTTTGCCCAACGGCAATCGCAACACCAGTCTAGCGCTTCTCGGGAACAAGTCTAAACAATTCGTAACAAAGTAGAATTAGCGCCCGCAGCCAGCCGCGTGAGCCGGCTGGACGGCACTTCCGTTGCAGGCGAGGCCGCGGCGGTGGGCAGTTGCGCGAGCGAGATGCCGCCCGCTGCGACCGCAGTGGAATGAAGGAAGGCGCGGCGGGTGAATGAGGAGTGTATTGTCATGGCTTGCAGTTTTCCCATCGCCGAGGTTTCCGAGGATCGTATTGGACGGCGCATGAGGAATTTGTCACTCGCGCGGATCGAAACCGACTTGATGCACGTCAAGACATCTGTGACCAGCGCTTTCTACACTTGCTCATGTGCCACGCTCATCTCTGAACCCATATTGCATCGAGGTTACATTCAGCCCGGCTCGTCAGACTTCTTCAGGCGTGCCCGAAGCTTCCGCCACCGGGCACGGGATGGATCTGGCAGAAAGAACTATTGATCTGAACCACCAAATCCTCGCCATGCAGCATCAGCCAACCAGCCGCCGGCAGTTCCTCGCCAGTAGCGCCGCCGCCTTGGTCGCACTCGACCGGTTCGATCGACTGTTCGCCGCCGACACGAAACCAAGTTTCAAGATCGGTGCGTGCGACTGGTCCATCGGCAAGATGGCCGACCCGGCGGCGATGGAACTCGCGAAGCAGATCGGCCTCGACGGCGTTCAAGTGAGCCTCGGTACGCAGGCGAACGACATGCACCTGCGCCGGCCCGAAGTGCAGCAGCGTTACAAGGACGCCGCGAAGAAGGCCGGCGTGGATGTGTTGTCACTGGCCATCGGCGAGCTGAACAACATCCCTTACAAGAGCGACCCGCGCACGATTCAGTGGGTCAGCGATTCCATCGACGTCTGCCGCGCGATGGGCTGCCGCGTCGTCCTGCTCGCGTTTTTCGGCAATGGCGACTTGCGCGATGACAAGCCTGGCACGGACGAAACGGTGCGCCGCTTGAAAGAAGTCGCGCCCAAAGCTGAGAAGGCGGGCCTCATCCTTGGAATCGAAAGCTGGCTCAGCGCCGAGGACCACATGCGCATCATCGACCGCGTGGGCTCGCCGGCGGTGCAGGTCTATTACGACGTGGCGAACTCGACCGAGCGCGGCTACGACATCTTCAAGGAGATCCGTTGGCTCGGAAAGCAGGGGCAGATTTGCGAGTTCCACATGAAGGAGAACGGCGCCATGCTCGGCCAGGGTCGCGTTGATTTCAAAAAGGTCCGCGCCGCCCTCGATGACATCGGCTATCGTGGCCCAATGCAAATTGAGGGCGCGGTCCCGCCTGGGGGAAAACTTGTCGAGAGCTACATCGCCAATCTAGAATTTCTGCGTGGCATCTTTCCGGCCAATGCCTGACAGGCACGTTCCGAGGAGTGGATTTGAAAATCCGACCGGTGTATCCGGTGGAGCGCGACTGTGCTGAAAGCCAGTCGCAGCGGCATCGTGAGCTCGCTGTCACGCCAAACCTGCTGCGGCTGGTGCTTCGCACACAACCGAGCTCCGGGCCGCCAGCCAAGCTCACCGACAACTTGTGGATGCACCGAAATCCGACTTCCGGGCGATGGATCGTTTGACACAATAGCGGACCTCCCTATCCTTTCCCCATCAACCATAATGAATCGACGGCGCTTCATCACTCTGGCTGTCGGGGCAGGCGGTTTTCTCGGCCTGGCCGGAATTCCTCGGGAACGCCTGGTGCGAGTCGAGCGCAAGGCGTGGGCGCTTGGCACCGAGATATCACTGGTCGTTTACAATGAAGACGGTGCAGTCGCGGAACGCGCGCTTTCGGCTGCATTCAAGGCACTCGATGAGGTTGAGAACGTTCTCAGCCTCTTTCGCCCGCAAAGCCAGATCTCTTGTCTGAATCGCGACGGTGTTCTCGACCGACCCCACCCGGATCTGGTTCACGTTATGCGGGAGGCCATCGCCTGGTCGCGCCTGACGGATGGCGCGTTCGCTCCCACGGTTCAACCGCTGTGGAAACTCCACGCGCAGGGCGGAGTTCCGAATCCCGGTCCACTCCAGGCCACGCGGCAACTCGTCGATTGGCGAAAAGTGGCGGTGGACGCCCGCCGTGTCCGGCTCGGCCCTGGGCAGGAGGTCACCCTCAACGGCATCGCCCAAGGATTTGCCGCCGACCGCGTGCGCGACGTTTTGAAGGCCCACGGCATTCGCTACGCCCTGGCCAACTCCGGGGAGTTCGGGGCCATCCATCAAAAGCCTGAAGGAGAATCCTGGCGGATCGGAATCCAGCACCCGCGCATCCCGGAAGCCCATGTCGCGCTCGCGGAACTGGACAACTGCTTCCTCGCCACCTCGGGCGACTACGAGACCAAGTTCAGCGAGGATTTTTCAGCCCATCACATTTTCGATCCCGCGACGGGTCGCTCCCCGACGGTGTTGTCCAGCGTCTCGGTGGTCGCGCCGACGGGACTGGAGGCGGACGCGCTTTCCACCGCCATCTTCGTCCTGGGTCCGGACAAAGGCCTGGAGCTGGCGTCGTCACGTTCGGGCGTCGAGGCGCTCATGGTCCTCAAGAATGGAGACCTCGTTTCCACTCCAAACTTTCCGAGGTGCGCATGAAAGCCACACTGCTCATCTGGTGCGTCATTCTGCTTGTGAGCTTCAGGCTGAACGCAGCTGACAAACCGGAGGCCGAAGTCCGGGCTCTCATCAAACGGATCGGTTCGACCCCGCCGGATTGGTTTCAAGCAACGCCACTGCGGTATCCCAAGACGCTCGATTTCACCTGGACGGAGATTCCGGGTGCCAAGTGGGATCCGAGCAAGAACGTCGGACAATTCATCTGGACGTCGATCAACGAAAATGAAGCCCGTTGGAAGGAGGGGATTCGATTTCTGCACTACTTCCTGGTGCTCAACGAAAAGAATTCCGAGCTGTCCAGGAAGACCATGAACGCCCTGGCGAACATGTACCACAACCTGCACCAGGACTGGGCACGGGCCGCCTTCTGGTGGGAGCAGGCGGGCAACACCGACAACACCGACCTGGCCCATTGCTATTTCAAACTCGGCTCCAAGGCCATGGCCGTCCGAATCCTTGACAAGTACCCGGCCGATTACACGCGCCATTGCAGCGTCGCCCGGCTCTGGAGTGAGGTGGGCGAAAACGACAAGGCGTTGAAGATGGCCGCGGAACGGGGGAAGGGCGATCCGCATGTCGGGTTTCTCGCGGCCGGCGATATCTGCCGCGCGATGGCCCGCAGCCAGGAAGCGCTCGGTTATTATCAGAAAGTGTTGGACGGGCCCAACGGTGAGGGAGATATCAAGCAAGCCAAAGAACGCGCCAGGGCCAGCATCGAGGCCATGAAACTCGTGGACACGCTGGATATCAAACGCGTTCCCGACGGAGTTTATCGCGACAGCAGTGTCGGTTATTCCGGCCAGGTGTTCGTCGAAGCCTCCGTGGCCGGCGGGCGGATCTCCGATGTGAAGGTGACGCGGCACACGGAGAAACAATGGTACTCGTCCATCGTCGATACCCGCCGGCAGATCCTCCTCAAACAAGGAGCGAAGGGCGTTGATGCCACCAGCGGCGCCACCATTACGTCGGAGGCGATCCTGAACGCGACGTTAAAGGCCGTGGCCAAAGGGCAGAAGTAAAACGCCAGTAGAGAGAGGGTTTCAAAAGGCTATGGTTACCGCTCATCAAGCTGGATGCCGCAGAGAAGACGAAGATGGGCATGCTTTTCGGCCAAGAGCGGGTCCAATCCCCGCACGAGCGATGGAATTCACGGACAAAATGAAAAAAACTGACTTGCCCTCGCTACTGCCCCATGTGTCGCCGGCTTGACTCGCTTGATTTATTGCGCGGGCTGATGGTGATGCTGATGGCGTTGAGGCGCTGGCAAGTTCGGTATTTCGAGGATCAGCCGTCATGGAGTCCGACCTTTTTTACAGGCAAAATTCTCCAGTACCGGGGGAAGGTTTTGCCAGTTGTCGGGTTGTGACGGGGCATTTGCCTGCAAACAGGCATTTTAGTTCAGTGGCATATCTGCTGCTAAACGTCGCTCTCGATGAATTTCAGCGTCTATCAAGCTGCGGCGGCCATGAACGCCAACCTGCGTTGGCAGGAGATGATCGCGGAGAATCTCAACTCGACAACGATTCCCGGATACAAGCGGCAGGAACTTTCCTTCGAGGCGGTTCAGGCTGGTCTTCTCAAACAGTCTTTCCAAGGCGCCAATGCCATCACCATGGAGCATTCACTGCCCAAGGCTGTCGCGACGACGAGTTTTCTCCCCGGTGAACTGCGTCCCAGCGACTCCAAGACGGCGCTGGCCATCACCGGATCAGGTTTTTTTGAGGTTCAGCTTCCTGGAGGCGGAACAGCCTATACGCGCACCGGAGAATTTCGCCTGACTGCCCAAGGGCAATTGGTCACGAAACAAGGCTATCCAGTGCTCGGTGAAGATGGTCCTATGCAGTTGGATACCAACAACCCCAATACGCTGGCCATTTCGTCCGCGGGCGAGATTTCCATGGGAGGCGAGGTGCGAGGCAAATTGCGCCTCACGGAATTCAACGACCCCAATCTGCTGACGAACACCAACGGTGGCTATTTCGTGGCAACCGATCCCGCCATTCAAGGCCGGCCAGCGGAGGGCTCTGTAGTCCATCAGGGAGTGGTTGAAGGATCGAATGTGTCGGTTGTGCTGGAAATGGCCAACATGTTGACCGCGATGCGGACCTTCGAGGCAAACCAGCGCATCATCCAGATGAATGACGAACGGACAGGGCGGGTGCTGACGGATCTTGGCCCCACTTGATTCTCTAATTTATGTTACGCGCCCTCTACTCTTCCGCGGCCGGGATGCAATCCCAGCAACTCAACCTCGATGTCATCGCGAACAACCTCGCGAACGTCAACACGACCGGCTTCAAGAAGAGCAAGATCGAGTTTCAGGATTTGCTCTATCAATCCTCACGCGCCGCCGGCGCAGAGGAGGGGGCTGGAAATCAACGTCCGACCGGTATGCAGGTTGGCCAGGGTTCCGCCGCGGTGGCCACTTCACGCATTTTCACCACGGGAGAACTTACTCACACCGGCGAACGCCTGGATATCGCGATTCAGGGAGATGGTTTCTTCGAGGTTCAGCTTCCGGACGGGTCGAAGGCATACACTCGTGACGGCGCGTTGAAGACCGCCTCGGATGGACGCGTGACGACGAGCGATGGCCTGGTAGTGCAGGGCGGCTTCCAGCCGATTCCCGCCGGCACCACTCAGATCAGTATTGCCAGCAATGGCGAAGTGACGTTGAACGGCGCCAGTGGCGCTCAAAATTTTCGCGTTCAGTTGTCGCGGTTCGTCAATCCCTCCGGCCTTGAGCCGATTGGACGGAATCTTTATCGCGAGACGAACGCCTCTGGAACGGCGGAAGTTGGCAATCCTGGTGAAAACGGCTTCGGTTCCATGCAACAGGAGTATCTCGAAATGTCGAACGTCAAGGTCGTCGAGGAAATGGTCAACATGATCGTCGCCCAACGCGCCTACGAAGTGAACTCGAAGGCTGTTCAGGCCGCCGACGACATGATGCAACAGAGCAACAACCTGAAGCGATAATTATGACCTGCATTGGTTACATCCGCATTGCCATCGGCCTGATCGCAACCTCGTTCCTTTGCACTGCCACTGCCGGCGCGGCCTCCGGGCTCCAGTTGAAAGCTGTCGGACAGGTGGACAGTTCCGGCGTGTTCCTGGATCAGTTGCTGGAAGCGCCAGCGGATCAGCCGCTCCAGCATGTGCGTGTCGCGCCCGCTCCAGCATGGGGCCAGGCTATCGTGTTGAGCAGCGCCCAAGTCGTTGAGTTTCTCCAGCAACATGCTCCCGAGGTGGCGGCAACGAATTTGACGGGAGCGCCGAAAATCCGAGTGACGCGTCGATCCCGGCAGCTCGACGAGACCGAACTCAAACAGATGCTCACGACCGTCCTCCAACGGGATGTGGTGAAGGAAAAGGGAGAACTGGAGCTTCGATTTGCACGTCCGTGGGCCAGCATTGTTGTGCCGGATGAAGCCCTTGCGTTGAAGGTGGTTGATCTTCCCGCCGGCGGGCTGGGAGCCAGCTCTGTTCTCCGTGTTGAACTCGTCTGCGGCGAAGAGCGCGTTGGCAACTGGCAGTTGGTGGCGCAAGCCCGGGTCTGGCGCGATGTGCCAGTCGCTCAATCCACACTCAAGCGCGGGCAATTGCTCCGCGACGCGGACATCACCAGGGAACGACGCGACGTGCTTGCCTTGCGCGAAGCATTGCCGATCTCCGCGCTTGAAGACGGTTCCCTCGAAATTGCCGAAATGTTGCAGGCGGGCCAGCCCCTGTTGTCCCGCTCCGTCAGGATCAAACCAGCGGTGCTGCGCGGCCGCGTGGTCGAGGCATTGATCCTCGAAGGCACGATGACAATCTCAATGAAAGTGGAGGCGCTCGAAGATGGCCTGCCTGGCCAGCGTGTCCGCGTTCGCAACCCAAAAACCAAACGCGAGTTCTTCGGAAAGATTCAAGATGAACAAACCATTGTTGTTAACATGTAATTCGACGGCTCTGGCGGTGGCATTGTGTCTGATGAGCGCGGTCTCGGGTCGCGCGGATTCTCTTTTCCAGGAGGACAGCTATCGTTCGCAGTTCGGGGACAAGCGCGCGAGGGCGGTTGGTGACATCATTACGGTTGTGGTTCAGGAGAGCACGGCTTCCAGCAAGCAGAACAACACCAAGACGGATCGTTCGAGCGGCGTGGATGCCTCGATCGGCTCCTTCCTCTTCAGTCCCGGCGCCAGTTCGCTGCTGACGAAAGGCGGCAAACTTCCCGCGATGTCCATGAACAGCAAGAACAGTTTCAATGGAGGGGGCGAGATCAACAACTCGGAAAAGATCACGACACGATTCGCGGTAAAGGTCGTGGATGTGATGCCCAATGGAAGCATGGTCATTGAAGGCAAGCGGCAGACCAAGATTTCCGGAGAAACGACGGATGCCGTGCTGCGGGGAGTGATTCGAAACGAGGATGTAACCTCCGCCAACACCGTCTTTAGTTACAATGTTGCCGATGCGACAATTCAGTACGCCTCGAAGGGAACCGTCAGCGACAGTCAACGCAAAGGCTGGTTCAGCCGTGTGTGGGACAAGGTATCGCCGTTTTGAAGAATCATAGTATGCGCATCACTATTTCAATCGTCCTGGCCATCGCCATCTTCGTCACCACGGCGGTTCCTGCGACCGCCGGTTCGCGCGTGAAGGACATCGCGGTTGTGGCCGGCGCCCGGGACAACCAGTTGGTTGGCTATGGGCTCGTCACGGGCATCTCCAGCGAGGGCGATAAAAACCAGGTCTATACGCTTCAAACCATCGCCAACATGCTTCAACGTCACGGTATCACCGTGCCAGCCTCCCAGCTCTCATCAAAGAACGTCGCAGCCGTCATCGTCACGGCGGACATCTCAGCCTTCAAAAAGAAGGGAAGCCGGATTGATGTCAACGTTTCCTCCATGGGCGATGCGAAGACACTTCAAGGCGGCATGTTGATTCAGACGCCGCTCATGGGCGCTGATGGCAAAATATACGCTCTGGCACAGGGAGCCTTGTCCATCGGTGGATTCGCCGCCGGCACTGATGGCGGCGGGGGAGCTTCGGTGCAAAAAAATCATCCCACGGTGGGGCAGATTCTCGGTGGAGCACTGGTCGAGCGGGAAATTCCTGCCGAAGTGGTGCGAGACAACCACGTCGAGCTACTGTTGCGCGAACCGGACTTTACATCGGCAGCCCGACTTTCGACGGCAATCAATGAGAAGTTTCCCGGCAGTGCTTCCGCGATCGATTCGACCTCGGTGAAGGTCAAAGTGCCGGATGGCGCGGAAGGATACCCTGTGGACTTTATTGCCCGGCTGGAAGCGGTGGAGGTGGAATCGGACATTCCCGCCAGGATCGTGATCAATGAACGAACAGGAACCATTGTTGCCACGTCGCGAATCAAGATTTCAAGCTGCGCAGTCTCGCACGCCAATCTCACAATCACGATCGCTTCGACATTGGATGTCTCACAGCCCACGCCACTTAGCCAGACCGGCACGACAGCCGTGACGGAGAGTACCAAGACCGATGTCAAAGAGGGCAAGGGGCGGTTGATCCCGCTGCCAGACATGCCCACGGTTGAAAAAGTAGCTTCCTCCTTGAACGCCCTCGGTGTGACACCTCGCGACATGATGTCGATCTTTCAGGCCATGAAACAGGCTGGCGCACTTCAAGCTGAGCTGGTGCTTCGTTGATGCAAATTTCCGCAATCCATACAGGAGAAGTGAAGGCCGCCGGGATGCCGCTCGAGCAGCTCGCCGACAACAAGCACATTTCAGAGAAGGAGAAGGTCAGCGAGGTGGCCCGTCAGTTCGAGGCCGTCCTGCTCCGCCAGATCCTGACCGCCGCGCGCAAGAACGTGATCAAGTCCTCGATGAATCCGGAATCTTCGACCTCCAGCATCTATCAGGACATGATCAACGAGAGCATTGCCGAGAGCATCAGCCGCAGCAAAGCATTCGGCCTGGCCACGAGCCTGGAAGGACAATTGACGCATCAAACCCTCAAGGCGCCGTCGTCATCCGGAACGGCGCAAACGCTCACCGCCCCAACCGAGGCGAAGCGTTACAAAGTGAAACATGACTGAACCGATAAACGATTTGATTGTCGCGCTGCGCGAGGAGCTCCAGCAGTACGGTGAACTTCTAGTGCTGCTCGAGCGACAGCAGGAGCAGGTGATCGCGCGGGCCTCCGATGAGGTGGTCCAATCGGTGTCCGACATCCAGTCCCAGGCGCGCGTCGTGCAACAAGCCCGGGTGCAACGCGAAGGTCGGCAGAGAAGTGTCGCCCGGCGGTTCGCGGTTGACGAGAATGCCGCGTTCGTCACGCTGATCGCGCTGATGCCCCCGGATTACCAGCCACTGGTCGAGGCGCTGGTGAACGAAAACAATGATCTCATGCGACGGGTTCAGAAGCGTGCCCGTCAAAATCATCTGTTGTTGAGCCGCTCGCTTGAACTCATGCAACGGTTCATGGGGATGCTTTTTCCCACCCGTGAGGTGCAGACGTACAACGATCATGGAGTGCGGCACGCCCAGATGGTTTCATCACGTCCCATTTACGAAGCCGTCGGCTGATCAACGTTATGCTCGGACTTTTTGGAACTCTCAATCTCGGCGTGCGCTCCCTGTCGGCGCAACGTGAGGGATCGGAAATTGCCGGACACAATCTCGCAAACGTCAACAATCCCGCCTATGCACGCCAGCGGTTGGTCCTCCAGACGTCTCTTCCAGTTCCCAGTGCCGTGGGCTTGCAGGGAACGGGAGTCGAGTCAGTCGCCATCGTCCAGGTGCGGAATCTCCTGCTGGACCAGCAGGTGCAAAGCGAGACCAGCGTGCGCAGTTCGCTTGAAGCCCAGCAGCAGGGGTTGCAATACACCGAGGCGAATCTCGGGCAGATGATCGACCGCCAGGCCAGCGGTCCCGCCGGATCGTCCGCCGCAAGTGGCGTTGGAGGACAGCAGGGCCTGGCCGAAAACATTTCCGATCTTTTCAACGGGTTTCAAAGCCTCTCCACAAATCCCACTTCACTGGCGGAACGTCAGGTGTTGCTGATCAAGGCGGAGAACCTCTCCACCCAGTTCAACCAGGTCTCCAACCGCCTTGGTGAAGTGAATGACTCGTTGAATCGATCCATCGAGGCGGACGTTTCCAACGCGAATCTTCTGCTGAAGGACATCGCCAAGCTCAACCAGCAGATCGTGTCCTCGGAAGTGGGAGGCGGTGGAGTGGCCAATGATCTTCGTGATGTCCGCCAGCAGAGGATCGAGGAGCTGGCAAAGCTCGCCAACATTTCCACGGTCACCCAGTCGGATGGCGTCGTGGACGTCAGCATTGACGGTGTGAACATGGTTTCATCAGGCGTGGTCCAGGACACTCTGGAAGCATTCGATCCTGGCTCCGGACAACTGGTCGTCCGAGCCCAGACCGCCGCGCAGACGCTTTCTTTGATCGGCGGAAGCCTGCATGGCACGATGGAAGTGCGGGACGGTACCCTTGCTTCGCTCCGATCCGAAATCGACACGCTTGCGTCTAATCTCATCACTTCCGTCAACGCCGTCCACAGCGGCGGCTTCAGCCTGACGGGTGCAACGGGGCAAAATTTCTTCACTGGAACCGGAGCGGCGGACATAGCGGTCAATGGCGCGTTGACGTCGAGCCCATCGGCGATCCAGGTGAGCGGAGTTGCCGACGCCGTGGGCGACAACCAGGTGGCCCTGGCTCTGGCGCAATTGGGAAACCAGAGCATTGCGGCACTGGGCGGTCAGACGTTCGTCGAGCGGTTTGGCCAGTCTGTGGCGGGAATGGGGCAGTCATTGAACTCCGTGAACACCCAGTTGGAGAATCAGAACATCGTCGAGCGGATGTTGTTGCGGCAACGCGACTCATTCAGCGGCGTTTCTCTCGACGAGGAAATGACCGATTTGATGAAGTACCAGAAGGCATTTCAAGCCTCGGCCAAACTGATCACGACCGTGGAGGAGATGCTGGAAATCATTGTGAACCTGAAACGATGATGCGCCGAAATCATAATGGGATGGGAGGCGGACCTGGTCGAGCTGCCCAACTGGGAGCGCTCGCAGGCGCCGGGATCATTGAACAGCAATAACATCAATCAGCCATGCGAATCACAGCAAACACTTTCCCGATAAGTCTTCGAGATCAATTGAGCCGGCTGGCTGTCCGGCAGTATCAACTTCAGAATCAGGCCGCCACCGGCCAGCGGCTGACTTTGCCCCAGGACGACCCAACCGCCATGCGGCGCGTGCTGGACATGCAGGGTGAGGCCAAGTCACTCGGCCAGTATCAAAGGAACATTGACCGGCATAGCGAACTGGCGACCGCAAGTTATGGCGCGATGCAATCGCTCAAAAAGGTCGTGGATCGCGCCGGTGAGATCACCACGCTGGCCGATGGCCTCAAATCTCCGGCTGAATTGACGACCTATGCGACGGAACTCAACGAGATGATCAAACAGGCCGTGCAACTTGCCAACACACGGAATCGTGGAGATTACATTTTCTCGGGCACACGGAGCGATCAGCAGGCCTTCGTTGCAACGACTGACGCGGGCGGACTCATCACGAGCGTGGCTTACCAGGGGAACGAATCCATCGCCGAGAGTGAAATTTCGCAGAACGTCACGATCACTTCGCAGGCCCTCGGTTCAAACAACTCCGGTAACGGCCCTCGAGGTCTCCTCACCGACAGCCGAAGTGGCGCCGACCTTTTCAACCACCTGATTTCACTGAGGGACAACCTGCTTGCCGGAAATACCGACGCCATCAACTCGACGAATCATGCCCAGATCGCAGCGGACGAGGAGAATCTGCTTTACCACTTTGGAACCAATGGTTCCGTTCAATCCCGCCTTGAGACCACGGCGGCCATAGGCCGCAAACGTGGAGACTCACTGGAAGGATTGATCTCCAAGGAATCCGACGCGGATCTCGCCCAGACACTGCTCAAGTTCCACGAAACTCAAACCGCTTATCAGGCTGCCATGCAAAGCAGCAGCATGATCCTTCAGAACGATTTGCTGGATTACATCCGGTAACCTTCCTGTTTCCTCGTAGCACAGGGTTTTTAGCACGGAGTTTCGGAGGACGCAGAGTCTCCGAAGGGGAGGAGAACAGTCTTTCTCTGTGTCCTCCAAATCTCTGTGCTGAAACTGGCGGTTTATCTGGAGTGCGTTATGGACGGGGATCGCCATCGCGCCGCAAGGAACTTTGGGATGCTTCCCATTGAACGTTCGTTGAACCCCTCCGAATCTCTCCGCGGCACAAGAGCAGTTTTCCTTCTCGAACTTCAGATGGCGATTTCGTAGGGTCACGCCATGCAATCAACTTTTCCTCTGGTTCAACTGGCGCTTGATTTTCCCACCATCGACGAAGCACTGCGCTTTGCCGAGATCGGCGTGCGCGCCGGAGTGGACATCATTGAGGCCGGCACGCCGCTGATCGTCTCGGAAGGCGCGGGTGCGATTGGGAAGCTCGCCAGGGCGTTTCCGAATTATCCCGTGCTCGCCGATTACAAAACAATGGACTCTGGCGGGAAGAACGTTCTGCTCACCCAGAAACAGGGCGGCCATTACATGACGGTTTGCGGCAACGCGACGGATGAAACCGTCAAAGCCGCCATCGCCGCCGGCAAACAAACCGGCATCAAGGTTGTGGTCGATACCATCGGTGTAAAGGATCAGCCGGGGCGCGCTTGTGTTTGCGCCCGTTGGGGCGTGGATATGCTCTACCTTCATTACGCCGCCGATCAATGGCGCGCGGATGCTTCCAAAGACGGCACGCAATGGCTTGGGGCGGTGCTGGACGTGGTGAACATTCCGGTCGGTATCGGGACATTCGGTGTCGCGGACGCGGTGAAAGCGGCGAAGATGGGTGCGCAACTTGTCGCCATTGGGCATCCGCTCTTTGACAGCCCGGATGTGCTGGGTGCGCTAAAGGACTACGTGCAACAAGTGAAATCGAACTACAAGTCTCGCAGCTAGACCGATGCTTATGGAGGACAAGAATGCAGCGAGCGTTTGATTTCGCCCAGACACAGTTTTCCCCTCTCCCGTCCTTCGGACACCCTCTCCCAATCGGATGGGGTGAGGGACGGGGTGAGGGGTGTTCAAGTGACTGAATGTTTTTAGAGCAATGATATGAGCAACCCCACTCAGCTTGCCGTCGTCAATTTCGGCCCACAGCGCCACAACGTCGAATTGCGCGATGTTCCGATTCCCACCATTGGCGAGAATGATGTGCTTCTCCAGGTCGCGGCGGTGGGAGTCTGCGGCAGCGATCTGCACATGTGGACCGGGGATCAAGGATGGAAGGTCGCGTATCCGTGCATTCTCGGCCACGAATTTGCAGGCCGCATTGCCGGGATCGGAGCCGGTGTGAAGAGTTTCAAATTGGGCGACCGTGTGGTGAGCGAGACCGCCGCCGTCATCGATCCGGAAAATCCCATGAGCCGCATCGGCCTCTACAATCTGGATCCGACGCGCAAAGGCTATGGCGCCGCGGTGGATGGCGCCATGACGCGCTTCGTCCGCGTGCCATCACGCATCCTGCATCGCGTGCCGGACAGTCTATCACTCGAAAAAGCAGCACTCTCGGAGCCGTGTGCCGTGGCCTACAACGCCACCGTGATTAATTCGAGCATCCAGCCCGGCGACCGCGTGGTGATCCTCGGACCGGGGCCGATTGGGATGTTGTGCGCTGCAATCGCCCGGCTGCGGGGCGCTGAAGTCGGGCTTGTTGGCCTTGAGCGGGACCGAAAACGACTCGACATCGCCGAGAAGCATTATGGCTGCAACCCGATCATTGGCGATCCCACTGGATGGGCCGGCGCGCGAGACGGCCTCGGTGCCGACGGGGTGATCGATGCCACTGGTTTCTCTGGTTCGTTGAAGACCGCGATGGAGATTGTGCGTCCGGCTGGATGGATTACGAAGGTGGGCTGGGGCCCGCAACCGTTCAACCATTCGCTCGATCCGCTGGTGCAGAAAAATATCCGACTGCAAGGCAGCTTCAGTCATAACTGGCCGATCTGGGAGCGCGTGATCCAACTTCTCTCCTCCGGCCAGCTCAACATCGATCCTGTCATCGGAGGACAATGGAAGCTGGAACAGTGGAACGAGGCGTTCGAGACGATGCATTCGGGTGAGATTGTGAAGGCGGTGCTGGTGAACGCGTGATTCAATGCTATCGAAGAGCCAGGGAATTTCATGGGTTCTCGGTCTGGCTACCGAGGCAGTAATTGTTTTTCTCACCTCGCAAGGAAGTAAGTGACACGAGTGCTCGCAAGATCCGTTGGTGTTCTCAGTGCGGTTATGTATGCTTTGAAATATGAGTGGTGTATCATTCCTCGTTGATGGCCGTGGACGGAAGACAGCGGCAGTAATTGATCTTCGTCAGCACGGCGAGTTGTGGGAAGATTTTCACGACACGCTTCTGGCCAGGTCCCGTGCCCGCGAACCACGCGAGAGCCTGGCCGAAGTCAAACGGCGACTGAGGGTGGACCAGAAGGGCAATGGCTGATTATCGCCTCACATTTGCGCGGTCTGCCCGCAAGGAACTGGAGAATCTCCCGACTTCGCTTGTCGTCCGGCTTCTCGCCAGGATTGAAGCTTTGTCGGTCAATCCTCGACCAGGCGGCGTTGTCAAACTTCGAGGCGAAAGCAATCTCTGGCGTCTGCGTGTGGGAGATTATCGAGTCGTTTATTCCATTGATGACGACGCCAGGCTGGTCGATGTCTCGATCGTCCGCCACCGGCGTGAAGTCTATCGGGAACTTTGAACCGCAAGTCCTGGGCAGTGCAGTCGCGGGTTTTCGCGGGAATTACTCCGAACTGCAACCTTGTACCTCGTAGTTCGTGATCGATGTGAGGTAGATCGCCGCTGTTTCACTGCGCAGAACGAGTGATCCGAGACTCACTGGAAGAGCGCCGACCCGTTTCATGACTTCCATTTCTGCCTCGGTAAAGTCGCCCTCTGGGCCGACCCAGAGGCAGATCGAAGCCGGGAGACGTCCGTGCTTTGCTCGGAAGTTCTCAAAGCGGGAGCGCGGGTGAGTGGCTTCAGGAGTAAGCGCACCGACCAGCGACAGTTCGAAGTTGGCATTCTCTGCGGCAAACTTTTCCAGCGACACGGGAGAATCGATCTTTGGAAGCCATGCGGAGCCGCATTGCTTGATGGATTCGATGGCGATGGCCTGCCATTTCGCGACCCTGGCCGCCGCGCCTTCATCATCGACCTGGGAAACGGTTCGTTCGCAGATCAATGGCACGAACCGGTGAACTCCCAGTTCCGTGGCCTTCTGCACGGCAAGATCCATCGTCTTTCCTTTCGTGACAGCTTTGGCCAGCGTCACTGCGCAGGGCAGGGCGGGGATCTGCTTGCGTTCGACCACCGCCAGCGTCAATGCGCGACGGTCTGCCTCACGCACCTCGCAAATGAATTGATTCCCTTCGCCATCGAGCACTGCGAGGCGCTCACCCTGTCGAACGCGCAGGACGCGCAGCGCGTGATGCGCCTCGGCGCCGGACAGGATCAAGCTGGATCCCATGCGTCCGGCTCCGGGAAGATAAAAACGATGCATGAAATCGACAGGCCTCAAGGAATCCGCAACAGCTCGGGCTGCGTCCATGGTTCTTCACGCTTTTCAGTGTCTTTTCGAATGGCGGCGACGTCCGAGGGGTCGATGGCGCTTGCGGTGTGCCCCCATTCGCGCCTGATGTAAGTGAGGATCGATGAGATTTGTTCGTCGTCGAGCACACCCATGCCAGGCATTTCGAGCTCGTAGATCTTGCCTTTGACGGTGATGGGTCCGCGGACACCATTGAGAGCGATGCGGACCGTGCGCTGCACCGAGCCGATGGCCCAGTCGGAATCGCGCAGCGGGGGAGCAAGCCCATCCTGACCGTCGCCATGCGGTTGATGACATGCACCGCAAGTGATGACGTAGAGTTCCTTGCCGGAATCGAACCTTTTCTGCTGCTCGGCGGTGAGCGGGGCAACCGCAACGGCAGCCGGAGCTGCCACGGGTTCGGGTTTGCCCGGCCACGTCAAAAGAGCCGCGAGCTTTTCCACGCGGCTCCTGGTTTCAGGCGAAGGGATCTTTTGCAGGCCGGCAAGCGCCGCCGGTTCCGCATCGAGCTTCGCGGGCTGCGGCTGCTGATCGGGTTTGTCGTTCGGCGGTGGGGGAAAGGCGCCGAGGACGCCGTCGAGGAGCGCGACCTGACGCCATGCTGACGAAGAATTCTGCTCGGCGGCGATCTCCAGAAGACGGTTCACTTTCGGAGTGTTTCGCTCATTGAAAACAGCCCTGGCGAGGCTCTTGAGAAATGTGACGCGGCCCTCCGATGTTTCGGACCATGATGGTTCCCTGAGCAGTCGTTGAACGAAATCGAGTTCGCGGCCCGCAAGTCCGGAAATGATGGCATCGCGAATGTAGAGATGGGATGCGTGCCGGGAAGCGATCCTGGCAAGCGAGTCGATGTCGCCAAACTCGCCAAGGCTCAATGCAAGCTGGAGTTGAACAGAGGCGTCCGGATCATGAAGGAGCGCGCGAAGTGGATCGGCTACGGCAGGATTGCGGCGGGCGAAAGGTTCGGCCACGCGAATGGTGGCAGAACGAACTTTGGCGTTTGAATCCTTGAGCGCCGCCAGAATGGTTGGTTCATCCAGCCTGGCGAGTCCTTGGAGAGTCCAGAGCGCGTGCAGTCTGCCCAGCTCGTTGGCACCGGACAGGGCAAGCCGCCTCAATTTCGGAATCGATGAAGCATCGGAACGTTCGACCAGCAGTCGTTGCGCGGTGTCACGCTGCCAGCCGTTGGGATGCGAGAGGGCTTTGACCAGCTCGTCGGCGCCTGCTTTGTGAAGTCGAGGCGCCGCTGCGGGTGGGCGGCCATCGTAAACCACGCGGTAGATCCGGCCCATGTTGTTTGGCGCGTCGAGACTTCTCTGCTCAACCTGCTTGCGCAGGAACGATGTCATGTAAATCCGGTGCTGGATGATGCCGTGATAGAAATCGACGACGTAGAGCGCGCCGTCCGGACCATTGTAGAGGTTCACCGGGCGGAACCGTTCGTCGGTCGAGGCAAGAAACTCGGCCTGATGGTAGGCATTGGTTGCGGTCACGATGCCGTCATGTTCGAGAAGAACATTGCGATGAACCAGGTTCCCCGCCGGCTCGGCCACAAATGCGTTGCCTTGAAACTCCGGCGGGAAATGATCTCCACGGTAGATCACCGGCCCACATGCCGCCGTAAACTCGGCCAGCCTGCCATCTCGAAGGATGCCCTTCTGGTAGCCGCGATTGACACCTGGGGTCACGCGCGCCGGCCAGACGGATTGATCGGTGGCAATCCGCACGTTCGAACCGGCAGCGGTGTAGTTCGTGTTTCGTGACAGGTATTGGGAAGGCACGAGGTCGCCGCGCAACTGATCGGTGTTCGAATTGAAGTAGAGGCGGCCGAAGTTGTCCTGCGAGATTCCCCATTGACCCCGGCTGGCGAGAGTCGGTTCGCGAGACCAACGGCCGTCATGGTGGCGGTAACGATAGCCGTGGTAGGGCGAATAAATCCAATTGTCCAGCGCCAGCATGAGCCCGTTCGCGCCGAGCTCGGGATTTGAATTCCTTCCGAGCTTGGGATCGTTCTGAGTGGCGTAATCATTCGCCACCTCTGTCTTCTCGTCGCATTTGCCATCGCCATTTGTGTCGCGGCAAAACCACAGGCGTGGGGGCTCGGCGACCAGAACGCCATCCTGCACCAGGCAAAGGGCGCGAGGCATGACCAGGCCGTCAAGGAACACGGTGCTCTTGTCCATCCGACCATCGCCGTTCGTATCATCGAGGACGACGATGCGGCCCGAGGGTTGATCTTCACCGACCCCATCAGCGTTCGGCATGTAGCCGCGCATTTCCACAACCCAAATGCGGCCTCGAGTATCAAACTGCATCGCCACGGGCATCTGGACGAGCGGCTCCGCTGCAACCAGTTCGATGCGGAAACCTGCCTGGAGACGGAATGTCTTGAGCGCCTCGACGGGCGGAAGTGGAGGCGAAGGCGGCATGACCAGGTTCGTTGGAAGCGCCGGCTGTTCCTCCCCGGGCTTGTCCCCGCTTTGAGCGAGCGGACAGGCCGTTGGGATCAGAACAAGAGCCAAAGCGAGACAGGCTCTAAGGATCGCAACGCGTTTGTGCGGCAGAGAACGAAGAATAAATTGGTTGAGCATTGTATCATGAGGCGACGGGCTTACTGAGGAGATCGTGGGATAGGCTGCAAATCTTGACGGCGGCACAGACGCACATGCTTCGTTGCTCACTTGGTCGGAGGCCGCTGCGGGCATCCTCCCGCGTTCGCGCCTCGCATCTGCATCTGTGGCGCTCGCCATCATTCGTAGCCTAACCCACGGTCTCCTCAGTAGGTCGCCGTCGCGCTCCGGCAATTGACCGGCACGTGGTTATCGGAGATGAGCCGGGTTGCCAAGCGGGTTTTCATCCGCCTTCCATAATAAAAAGATCCTCCGGCTCTGACGGAGGGACTCCCTGAGTTTGACAGTTCTGGGAATGAACTGGACCAGGTGAACGCGACGAAGAGATGAGTCTGCTCCTTGGACTCATCTTCAATCCCGACGGGATTGTGTCTTCCAGCCCAGGGTAGCTCGTTCCTCGCAACCCTCGACTCCGTGCCGGAATCCCTTTGGGATTCGCCTTCACTTTGGACCTCAGCAGTGGCTAACAAAACAGACCCATATACTACTTTCATGTGATAGGCAGCCGCCCCTGGGATGTGCTAAACCTACGCATATCACTCCGGGAGATTCAGGCTTGGTTCACTCCGGCAAAGATTTTTTGAAATTCTTGCAAGAAAGAGGTGGCGAAGTACGATTAACCATTAACCGATGCACCAGCCGACCGGTAAAATCACTATTTATAGACCAGTGACGCCAAGGAGGGTGGGCTGGCTTCGGCTCGTCGCGGTTGCGACAAACATGTTGAGTCAGGAATCAGTGAACCGTGCACCTGTAATGGAGATCCGGGTGACCAGCATGGGGAAGGTCACCCCCTGGCAAGAGCCATCGGCATTGAGATCATGAACCCTCTCGCTTCGCAACAAGCACTATTGGACGCCGTTGTCTTCCCCGTCGGCACGCGTCGCCCGGGTGGGGTGGATGGGTTGGGTGGTGTTCCGGCACTCCCTGCTTTTGCTGTAACGACATCGAGTTCCTTCGAGAAAATCCATCGCAACAGGCAGGTCATTGAGTCCATGAGGATTCTCGTTCGAGAACTGACGGGCCTGGAGCTGCACGCTTCAGGATGCCGGTCGTTGGATTTCGACAAACCGGTCACAGCCTTGAAGCTCTGTCCAGCGCTGGCCAGCCACGGCCACTGGAACGGGAAGATCACCGCGACTTGCCAGGAATGTTTGGAAAAAAATGGAATCGGGCCACATCCCAGACTCCTGAAAAACTCCGGTTCATCGGCCCGTGCGGCTTCACCACATTCCGAGTTGTCCTCCCGGCCGACGACGACACGGCCCCACTCACTTTGATGTTGCAAGCCCGGATCAGTGACGGAGTTGACGCTGCGGGGCACTCGGAAGTTTCATCCGTGACCTTCGAGCGCGCAGTGGCTCTGGTGAGGTTCATTCATCAAGACCTGGCCCTGTCGCATCGCGCGAAGACGGCGGAGATGGCATTGAGCCAGTCGCCGGGCCGGAACACAGTCCTGTCGAAGGAGAACGCCAGACTGACCCAGCCTTTCGAGCGACAATCGAAACCGTTGCCGGTGTGCTCAGGGATTCAACCAGCGGCCGGCACTCATGTCCCTCCGATCGTTCAGGCGATGGTAGCCTATGTGCATCAGCATTATCACCGTCCGATGAGCCTGGGTGAGGTGGCTGCCGCGCTGAAAATGAATGCCGCCTACCTCTGCGGCCTCTTCTCCCGCCATCTTGGGGTGACCTTTCACCACTACCTCGTGGAGGTCCGGATGGCGAAAGCCAGGGAACTTCTGCTTGACCCGAAGCAGCGTGTTTGTGAAGTGGCGTGCGCCGTGGGTTACGCCAGCGCCGACCAGTTTCGCCACGCGTTCAAGGCTCACGCCGGCGTCCCACCTTCAGCCTGGAGAAGCTGAGGGGAACTTCCAACAATAGCTGGGCGCTTTGACGCGGGAGCCAATGGAAGTCGAACGAGTCCCGAAGCGGTGCATCCACAAGCCGTCGGTGGATGCGCGACTGTGCTGAAAGCCAGTCGCAGCAGTACCGATGGCTCGTCCTCACGCCAAACCTGCTGCGGCTGGTGCTTCGCACACAACCGCGCTCCTGGCCGACAGCCAAGTTCACCGACAACTTGCGGATGCACTGGACTCGAAGGGACGACTGAACCTGACCTTGCTTTCAGGCTCGGGAGGCTGTTCCGGTGCCTCAGCCGTCCCTTCGGGACTTGATGACATCCCGCAACAACCCAACGTTGAAACGTTGGGCTATTGTCAAATGTCCCTACGGGACAACGCATCCCCGAAATCCTTTTCACCGAAAACAGCGGAGAACCTGTAGAGTTTCCTGTTCCGAATGGACCTGCTCACGGACGCTTTGAATTCATGGGGAAGGAGGTTCATGGGGAGGCCTCCACGATTTCGAGATCGCGCATCGGGACCATGAACCTGAGCACCTCCTCTCCCGCCCTTCGGGCACCCTCTCCTCCATTCAGAATGGAGGAGAGGGCAGGGGAGAGGAGGCGCTTTGGTTCATGGAGAGTTGCTGGCGGATGATTCGAACGGGATCCAAAGAAACCACCGCTTTTCCAAAAAAATCACGGTTGTGCCCGGTTCCGCGCAGGCCCGAAAATGCCGGTCGTAAAAGACATTCCTCAGCCAGTTCTGCGGCGTAAGTCGCGGCCCCAGGTTGTTCCTGGAGTGGGTGAACAGGGCAGGAAATTACAGCGTTGGTTACATCATCAAAGGGAAAAACTATGAACAAAACACATCAATTCACGAAACGCTTCGCCATGGGCTTCGCGATTACCATTGGGCTTTCAACATCCGCGATGGCCGTTGACATTAACGGCGGCTCGTCTTGGACCGGCTGGACCAGCAAGGGCTTATCAAGCCAATTAGGCGTTTATGGCTCTGGCTCGGAAACGGCCGTGTACGAGGTTTACACCACTTCCTTTAGCTTCAACAACGACTCCGCCGATTTTACTGGCGGGGCAGTGGGCGGTGGCCTGACCGGTGGCGCCACAGGCTTCGGCACAGGGGGGTTCTCCAGGGGAGCGTTCGCCAATGGAAACCGAATTCTGGGCATCGGCGTCCGGGTGGTCAGCGGCGGAAGCATCAGCGTTTTCACGCCAACAGTGAGATTCGATTTGGACAGCGACAGCTACCAGCCCGCCTCGACGGTGCCGGGCGGCGACGGACAAACCAGCTCCGGCACGTATTCGGAATTCAAGGATTTCACCGTGCAGTTCGCCAGCAGCCTCACGTGGGCAGGAACCACGCTCAACGGACAGGCTGGCAACGGTACGTTCTACGGTGGGCTGAGCACCTTTCAGACAATTCCCGGCGGTATCGGCAGTGGCGTAAGCTACGACTGGGCTTTCCGCGCCTTCGCGCAGGCGGACTCGTACCAAATGCTCTTCGACCTCGACGCCATGCAGGCACTGTACGGCCCCAATGCGTTCGGGTTCACCTTCCCGGGCATTGGAACGATCGGCAACGCTGTTCGAATCTCGCTTAACGGGCTCGGCAACAACAATGTCGTGTTCGATGCGACCACCACGGTGGTGCCTCCGGACGACATTTGTCCAGTCATCTCAAACATCCAGCCAACGCTGGTGCCGATCAACACCCCTTTCGACCTGACAGCAAATGTGGATGACACGACGACGGGAGGATCCACCATTGATTCAGCCAGTTATAGTATTGAGTACGGCACACCTGTGGCGATGACTGCCTCGGACGGAACTTTTGATGAGATCAGCGAAAATGTGAAAGCCACACTGAGTATTACGTCGGCCGGCATCTACAATGTCTGCGTGAGTGCCACTGATGCCGCTGGCAACACCTGTGAGGAATGCATCCTTCTTGCCGTTTATGATCCAAGCGCCGGTTTCGTGACCGGTGGCGGATGGATCAATTCACCGGACGGAGCATACACTCCCAACACGCCCAATGACGACACCGATGATCACCTTGTTGGTAAGGCCAACTTCGGCTTCGTTTCCAAATACAAAAAGGGTGCAAGCATTCCGGATGGCAACACGGAGTTCCAATTCCAGGCCGGGGGCTTGAACTTCCACAGCACTTCGTATCAGTGGCTGGTGGTGAATGCGAACGGCCAGAACGCGCAGTTCAAGGGTGATGGAAAGATCAACGGCATCGGCAACTTCGGCTTCATGGTCCGCGGTTGGGACGGGGCCAAGAATGCCACTCCCGATACGTTCCGGATTCAAATCTGGGATAAGGAGAACGGTGACGCTCCCGTTTATGACAATGGAGATACCGTATTGGGCGGCGGCAACATCGTAATCCACGTGCCAAAGAAATAACGCACTGCATCCTCCCCCGGCATGACACGCTGGGATGCGAGGAATCCGCTTCACACCGCCGTGATCCAGACTGGGTCACGGCGGTTTTCATTTGTCACACGAAGAAGAACGCGGGCAACGGCACCAAGATCCCCGCAAAAACAACTTCGGAGTTTTTGGGGATATGCCCTCACCCCGGCCCTCTCCCATCCGATGGGAGAGGGAGGGACGCCGTCCGTCGGTCGTGGTCTCGATCCGCTCTGGCCATGGCGAACGCGGCCTTTTGGTGGTTCCCTCTTCCGTCGGACGGGAGAGGGTCAGGGTGAGGGGCGTTTTGTTAGAATTACGCCTCGTGTCCGGAATTTGTTTTTGCACGAGCCCTAAAGGCCAACGCAGCCATGCCGGCTCGCAGCGAGTCGCAGCAGAAAGGGTATGAACTTGGAAGAAGCAGTTGGAACCACGAAAAACACGAAAAGCACGAAAGAAGAGGAACATGGAACCAGGAGATGACCCACCCAGCGGGTGAAAGGTTCGTTCAGCCCAGACGGTTCTGTTTTGGTGTGTTTCGAGTGTTTCGTGGTTTGAACTCCCGGTTTTAAGTTTAGTCATACGGCTTGAGCCGGGGCGGCAGCCCTCTTTGCTTTCCATCGTTCCTCGGCGGTATCGTTTTTCTTGGCGGATCAAATTTCGGGCTTTTCCTAATTGGAGGGCGTGCGAGCTTTGGCGGATGCAAATGGAAATCATCAACACCGGCAGCGAGCTGATGCTGGGCTTCGTGCTGAATACGCATCAACAATGGCTCTGTCGCCAGCTCACGGATATCGGGTACGTGGTGAACCGGCAGACTGCCATCAATGATTCCGGGGCGGCGATCGATGAGGCGGTGCGCGAAGCGCTGGCTCGGGCGGATGTGGTGATCACCACGGGCGGACTCGGGCCGACGAGCGATGACATCACACGGGATCGAATCGCAAAAATGCTCGGCTGCAAACTTCGCGAGGATGCCGAGGCGTTGCGCAACCTGGAGGACTTCTTTCAACGACGGCATCGCAGGGCTCCCGAATCCACCCGCGTTCAGGCGCTCGTGCCGGAGGGGGCCATCGTTTTGCAGAACGCGCATGGCACGGCTCCCGGACTTGTGATGGAGATCGCTTCGGGGCGCTTCAGACAAGCCGGGGGCGGCAGTCTGCTGGTGATGCTGCCGGGACCGCCACGCGAACTTCGGCCAATGTTCACTGAGCAGGTCGTTCCGCTCCTGAAAGAAAAGTGTCCGCTGCCTTCGGAGTTTGTCTGTCGGGTGCTGAAGACGACGGGCTTGGGTGAATCACTGATTGAGGAGCGGATTGCCGGTCCGCTCAGGGAGTTGACGGATGCCGGGATGGATCTCGGATACTGCGCGAGGGTAGGGGAGGTGGATGTCCGTTGTGCCGGCTTTGGTCAGCAGGGTCGTGAACAGACGGAAGCGGCGGAGTCGAAGATCCGTGAGTTGCTCGGTGAATACATTTACGGCACCGGCGACGATGGATTGGAAGAAGTCGTGGTAAAGTTATTGACGGAGCAGGGGAAGACGCTGGCGATTGCCGAATCCTGCACGGGCGGGTTCATTGGAAACCGCATCACGAATGTGCCTGGCGCTTCCGCGGTGCTGCTGGCCGGGTGGGTTACCTACAGCAACGCCGCCAAGCAAAAATGCCTGAGAGTGAACGAGGCCACGTTGAAAGACCACGGAGCCGTGAGCGAGGCCGCGGCTCGCGAGATGGCTCAAGGGGCGTTGAAGGTCAGCGGTGCGGACTTCGCGCTGTCAGTCACCGGGATCGCCGGACCCGCCGGCGAGACGGAGGAGAAACCGGTGGGCACCGTGTTCATCGCCCTGGCGACGAAGAGGAGCACGACCGTGCAACGACAGATCAATCGCTATGACCGGGAGACATTCAAGTGGGTGACGTCGCAGCAGGCGCTGGAGATGATCCGGCGGGCAGCCATGGCCCGTTGAGCAGGCGCCACAAACTAAAACACCCTGCGAGGTTTTGACACCAGGCAGGGCGTGACGAAATCAGACTGGACAGGATGAGCTATGCCCCGCTGTTGCCGATGGCTTCGACCGGGCAACCTTCCATGGCTTCCTTGCACTGCGCCTCTTCCTCTGGGGTGCTGGGCTGTTTATAGAGATAGGAGTAACCGCCGTCGTCGTTTCGGGTGAAGTTGTTCGGCGCGGTTTCACGGCAGAGGTCGCAGTCGATGCACTGGTTATCGACGAAGAATTTTCCCTCCACGTTTTCAGAGTACTTGTTCGCAATGTCAGCCATAAGGTGATTAGAAATTGTGGGGCATTTATGTGGCGCGGCATCTCAAATGGCAAGTGGATTTCCCGAAGTGATGTTGTTCCTTGTTCCCAATGCATTCGCAAATTGTCGGTGAACCTGGCTGTCGGCCAGGAGCGCGGTTGTGTGCGAAGCCCCAGCCGCAGCAGGTTTGGCGTGAGGGCGAGCCAGCGATACTGCTGCGACTGACTTTCAGCACAGTCGCGCTCCACTACCGCCAACTTGTGAATGCACGGTGTTGTTCCGGCTTTCCACTTGCATTTACCACGGTGACTCTCTACCGAGAACGGAGTGGCCATTCCCATCCTGAGTTAAGTCCGCCCGCGTTCACTCATTGTGAACGATGGAGGACTTCAGGTTTTTTCATTGCAGGCCACGACAACGAGAATAACAGGGTTCAATCCAAATTATGAAGGCTCTCTTCCAACAATTCGCGCTGACGATGCTGCTGACAGTTTCACTGGCGGATTTGCGAGCGCAAGCTCCAGCCGCCCCTTCGGGGGCCCCGCCCGCAACAACTCCTGCGCCGCCCCCGAAGTTCAAGGACTATTCGGAAGTGATCAAGGGGACCGAGCGTTTCGAGGGACTGTTCACACTCTACAAAACCAACGACACGCTCTACGCGGAGATCAAGCCGCCGCAATTTGACCAGCCCTTCATCGCGCCCATGGCCATCGCTCGCGGCCTGGCGATGGCAGGCCGGCCGCTGAATTTTGGTGATGAATGGATCCTTGTCTTCCGGAAGTTGGGAGACAAGGTTCAACTCCTTCGCCGCAACATTTACTACAAGGCGCCGGACAACACTCCGCTCCAGAAAGCCGTCAAACAGAACTACACGGATTCCATTCTCATGGCGCTGCCGATTGTCACCATCAACCCGTCCAGTCAGGGTTCGTTGATCGACTTCTCGCAGATCTTCCTCTCAGACTTTGCGGAGCTGGGGATAGGTGCCCTCGATAGAAACCGGAGTTCATTCACCAAGATCAAGGCGTTCCCGAACAATGTGGAGTTGCAAGTCGAAGCCACGTTCAGCGGACGGGGTGGCTTTGGTTACTCGGACGATTCCGGTGTCGCGGACAGCCGGGGGTTGACGCTGGTGATTCATTACAGCCTCGCACGGCTGCCGGATGCTTCCTACAAGCCGCGTTATGCCGATTATCGGGTCGGGCACTTCCTGAACGCGACAAAGGATTTTGGCTCGGACAATCCGGACACATCCTTCGTTCGCATGGTCAATCGCTGGCGTTTGGAGAAGTCCGATCCCAAGGCGAAGTTGTCGCCTCCGAAGAAGCAGATCGTCTGGTGGGTGGAGGATAACGTTCCCCAGGAGTACCGCCCGTACGTCGAGGAAGGCATTCTGGAATGGAACAAGGCATTCGAGAAGATCGGCTTCAGAAATGCGCTGGCCGTCCGCTGGCAGAATGACCGGGACGAGTTCGATCCCGAGGACATCAACTACTGCACTTTCCGCTGGATCACCACGAGCTCCACCTACGCGATGTCGGCATTGCGGTCGAACCCGCTGACCGGCGAGATGATCGATGGCGATGTCATTTTCGACGCGAGCTGGATTCGCGCATGGAAGACCGAGTACGCATTTCTTGTCGGCGGCAACCCTGTTGCGCAGGGGCCGGATGCGTTCACGCCATTGGATGTGGGTGAAATCATCAGCCCGATGCTGGCTGCCAGGAGCGGGTTTGGAGTGTCGCTGCCATTTCCGTTGAACCGGGGAGCCAATGTGGCAGGCGTAAAGATGGCGGGCGGCGAGCCGGTCGAGCTTGTGCCTGCGCAGTCGAGCCCCTGGCAACGCGCCCTGAGCCGCCGCATGGCACCGGGCAAGTACACCGCGTGCCAGTATATCTCCGGCAAGCACTCTGAGTTAAGCATGGCCGCCATGGCGCTCGCCACGGGCGGAACCAACACGGACTCGAAACTCCCCGAGGAATTCATGGGGCAGGCGATCAAGGAAGTGGTGATGCATGAGGTCGGTCACTCGCTCGGCCTTCGCCACAACTTCAAAGCCAGCACGATGCTTTCCCCCGACCAGATCAACGATCCGGCGATCACCCGCGTGAAGGGAATGGCCGGTTCAGTGATGGACTACAACCCAGTCAACATTGTGCCGAAGGGCGAGAAGCAGGGCGATTACGCTTCAACAACCATCGGGCCTTACGATTACTGGGCCATCGAGTACGCCTACAAGCAGGTTGACGGTGATGAAAAGGAAGAGCTGGCAAAGATCGCCTCCCGATCACCGGAACCCGATCTGACCTTTGGCACGGACGAAGACATGTATCTAAGCGATGATCCCCGGATCAACACTTACGATCTGAGCAATGATCCCCTGAAATATGGTCAGCAGAGAATCGCACTCGCCGCCGGCCTGCTGAAGGATCTGGATTCCCGGATCGTGAAGGACGGCGAATCATGGCAGCGCCTGCGCCGCGGTTTCTCGGTTCTGCTGGGGCAGTACGGCAACGGCGCTTATCTCGCCGCCGGCTACATCGGCGGCCAGTATGTTTCTCGCGACTTCAAGGGCGAGAAAAGCCAGGACCCTGTTGTGCCGGTGAGTGGTGAGCGCCAGAGGGAAGCGTTGAAGTTTGTTGTGGATGAAATGATGAGCGACAAAACTTTCAAGTTCTCACCCGCGCTTCTCCGACGCCTGACCACTGAAACCTGGTACCACTGGGGCGCTGATTCGATGGGGTTTTACGGAGGAATGGACTTCCGGGTTTACGACCGCGTTCTGGCAATCCAGCGCATCGTGCTCAACCAATGCTTCAACGCCAGCGTGCTTGGGCGGATACAAAACCAGGAGCTGCAATCCGATTCCAACGCGAAACCGCTGCGGGTGTCGGAAGTTTTTTCAACCCTCACGGATGGCATCTGGTCCGAGCTGAACAACGGAGATGACACGATCTCGACGATCCGACGCAACCTGCAGCGGGAACACTTGCGCCGTCTTTGCACGATGGTTGTGGGCAGCCGTCGCAATCCTGCCGAGGAGATGTACGGATACGTCGTTTTCCTGAGCGGCGGCAGCGTGCCCGCCGACGCGAAGAGTCTGGCGCGAATGCACCTGTCGGATTTGGGTGAACGCATCGGGAAGGCTTTGACCGCTCGCGGGGCCAGGCTGGATGACACGACACGCGCCCACTTGATGGAATGCAAGCAACGGATCGCCAAGACCCTCGACTCGAGTTACACGTCGAACGAGTTTTAACCGTTCGCGCCAATACAAATACGGAGCCACAGGCGTGGTTTGAGCGAGGTGGCCCCTGGATAAACCGGGGCACCTCCTCTCTCCATCCCTTTCCTCCACTCGGGATGAAGGAGAGGGTGCGCGAAGGGCGGGAGAGGAGGTGCTCAGATTCATGGTCCGGATGCGCGTCCAAATGTTGGTGGTTTTCCTGTTCGATGAACCGCCAGTTTCAGCACGGGGATTTGGCGAACACAGAGAAAGACTGCTTTCATTCCTTCCTGAGAGCCTCTGTGTCCTCCGAAACTCTGCGCTTGAAGCACAGGCGCACCCTACAGCGAATGAAGTTTATGGTCCCAACGCATCAGCCTTGCAGAAATTGGGTGCTCTATGAACTTGCCTTGGCTGCCCTCAGCCCGCCGGAGGTGTTCAAGTGTCTATCGCAACCCTGCCGGTGCCTGCTTAAAACCTTCGCCCCAATCCGGTGTTCTGCCTGAGAACCGAATCCGAAACGCATGTATCTGGAAAATTTAATTGCGATAGCGAAGGAACAAGGGGCGAGTGACCTGCACCTGGAATCCGGGCTTCCTCCGGCGTTTCGAATTCGGGGAACCTTGCGTGCCATCGGCGAACCTGTCGCAGGAAAGGCTCTGCTCGAAGCGGCCCGGCATGTCATTGGGGCGGCTCATTGGCAGTCGTTTCTCGACCGCCGGTCCTTCGATCTGTCATCCACCATTCACGGTGTGCGGTGCCGGATCAATGTGCTCACATCATCGCGCGGCGTGGGCTTTGCCATCCGACTCCTGTCCAGTGCTCAGGTCACCATCGATCATCTCAACCTTCATCCAGACCTTCGGCGCCTGATCCACAATCCTCATGGTTTGATCCTCCTGAGCGGGCCGACGGGCTCGGGAAAGACATCGACCCTGGCGGCGTTTATCCAGGAGATCAACCTCTGCGACAGCCGTCATATCGTCACCGTCGAGAGTCCCATCGAGTATTTCTTCCGGCCACGGAAAGCGTTCATCCGGCAACGGGAAGTCGGGAGGGATACTCCGTCATTCGAGCAGGCGCTTCTGGATTCACTACGCGAAGATCCCGACGTGTTGATGGTTGGTGAGATGCGAGAGCCGCAGGTGATGCGCCTTACGTTGAACGCGGCCGAAACCGGGCATCTGGTGCTCGCCACGGTTCATTCATCCACGTGCGCGGAGGCGTTGCAGCGCGTGGTGTCCGCATTCCCTGCTGAGATGCAGAGCGCCGTTCGCGCCCAGCTTGCGGATTGTCTTGTCGCCGTTGTGAGCCAGCGCTTGCGTTACCGGCCCGATCTGCAAATCCGCGTGCCTGAGTGCGAGGTGTTGATGGGAACGCATCCCGTCAAGGCATTCATCCGGCAGGGGGACTTCTTCAAGATCATGTCAGTGCTGGAGACAGGCGCGGAGTCGGGGATGTGGACATTCCAGCGGTACCAGACATGGATGGAGAAACGGACCAACTGGTTCATCCCACGCCCGGAAGAAACTCCGGACACTGAGCCGGACCAGGCCGATGGATCAGGAATTCTACCGCCTCCCGCGAAAGCTGCCGCCTCGACGACTCCACCTGATTTGTCGGTGCCCACGTCCGGGGCCCGGCCAGCGCTGCGTGGAAAATCCGATGCAGACGGTCCGATCGAGATCGAACCCCACGAAGGGGGGCTTGAAGATTTGCTAAAGAAGTTTTGAGCTGAACAAATGCGCCGGCGCCACCTCCAAGACCTCCGAGAATTATCGGCCATCGCTTGGTCTCCTCAGTAAGTTCAGAAATCGCTGTTTTTCCGGAATCGGCGTCGAACGTATTCTTCAGGCATGAGTGGTGAGGAAATTGAATCTGTTGCTTCCAGCCTTTCTACCTTCAAACTCACCCGCTTTACGGGCAACTTCCGGTTGCACCACGATGCCACCGTGCATTCACGAGTTGGCGGTAATGGAGCGCGGAATTGATTGGGACGATACCAATAAATTCCGCGCCCCGTCCGCCCGGTCTTGAGGTCTTCTCGTTAGCGAAAACTTCTGGAGGCACCGCAATGCCAGCACGGCTCCTGAAATTCATTGTCAATTTACGCACGCTGCTTAGTCTCCTGCCATGGCTCGGAAACCGCCGGAAGAAAAAGCAGAACATCGTGGGTTGAATGACGTCATCGGGATTCTGCTGATCGCATTCGCTTTGCTGTCCGCGGTGGCGTTGTTCTCATTTGATCGGCGAGATCTTCCGCTCAACACCAGCTCGCCAAACCATCCGCCGCACAATTGGAGCGGTCTGGTGGGCGCCTATTCTGGCTACGCCCTTTTCTTTGTGTTCGGCGCCGGCGCCTACCTGATTCCTGTGTTGTTCCTTGGGTTTGGTCTGGCGTGCTTCTTCGAGTTGTTATCCTACCTGAAACGGCAGTGGCTCTGGGGCTGCGTGCTCGTCGTCGCGTGCATGGGGCTGCTCGATGTTTATTCGGATGACTTGAGGCTGGCGGTGAATGTGGATTCGGGCAGGGCAGGGGGGATACTGGGACAGGCGTTGAGCTGGGCGCTTTTGGGGCACTTTGGACGTGTGGGCGCTACGATTTTGTGTGTCACAGCCTATCTGATCAGCCTTCTGTATCTGACGAATTTTCAGTTGGGCCCGTGGTTGCGTGAAATCTGGGAGAAGCGCAAAGAGGCCGGATTCAGCCGTGAAGGTGCCACGCCAGAGGAGCTGGAGTTGGACAGACGTTCCCGGGAGCTTCAGCGTCAGGCCGCCAAACTTGCTCAGCAAGTGGAAGGAGTGAAGTCTTCCAAGGAAGTCCCGGCAGTCCCGGCAGTCGCGCCTGAGCCGGCGAAGTCGAATCTGGGTGCCGACATGAAGCCAGTGCCCGAACCGATGGTCCGCGATCTGAGTGTTCCCTCGCCACGTCCGCGAAGTGGAAAGACGCCTGCACTGGAGAAGAGCGATCCTGATGTCAAAGAGGGTAAGGGAGCGATCCTGGAGTCTGGAGGAGTCATCACCGCCAAAGAAATCGAGGCAGCAACGGTCGATGAGGTTCTGGGCAGGAAAACCGCGAAAGGTTCTGAAAATTTCAAGGTTCCACCAAATTCGCTGGTAGAGCCGGAACCATTGAAGTCGGAGGAAATCGTAAAGTTAAACGCGACCGTTTCGCCGTCGGGTGTCGAGTCCACTGAGGCGGAGAGCTCGTCCAATCCGCCATTGGAACCGCGGCCTCCGGCGACCCCAGAGCCAGTTCTTCCGCCGCCGAGACCGAAGTTGCAGCCGCGCAAGCCCAAGCCCATCACCGTGGCCGCCACACCCATGATTGGGAACTACCAGCTTCCCACGATGGAATTCCTCCAACTTCCCGACATGACGGTGAGGCCGACGGAATCGCGCGAGGAACTCATGGCGCATGCGCGGCTCATGCAAAGCACGCTGGCTCAATTCGACATTGAAGTGTCGCTCGGCGACATCACCAAGGGGCCCACGATCACACGCTATGAATTGCATCCAGCGCCGGGCGTGAAGCTGGAGAAGATCTCCGCGTTGACGAACAATATTGCCGCCGCGCTCAAGGCGGAGCGCATTCACATTCTGGCTCCCGTGCCGGGCAAGAGTTCGGTTGGCATCGAAGTGCCGAACCTGGTGAAGACGAAGGTCATCATGCGGGACTTGCTCGAGTCGCCTGAATGGCAGAACAGCAAGGCGCGCATTCCGCTCGCGCTTGGCAAGGATGTTTATGGACATCCGATCATCGCGGATCTGGCGGAAATGCCCCATTTGCTGATCGCTGGCAGCACGGGCTCCGGCAAGTCGGTTTGCATCAACTCGATCATCGCGTCGCTGGTTTACAAATTCTCACCCGACCAGCTCCGGTTTGTGATGATCGATCCCAAGGTGGTGGAGCTTCAGCAGTACAATGCCCTCCCGCATCTTGTCGTGCCGGTCGTCACCGATCCCAAGAAGGTCATCCTTGCACTCCGCTGGGTCGTGAACGAAATGGAGAAGCGTTACAAGATTTTCGCGCGTGTGGGTGTGCGGAATATCAAATCGTTCAACGATCGCCCCAAGGACAAACCGATGCCCACGCCTGAGCTTGAACTGCCACTCACCGCCAAGAAGGAGAAGGTGGAAGCGGGGGCGGACGGCTTCGCGGTTGAGATCGACGAGGAAATCGTGGTGCCTCGTGAGGAGGACATCATCATTCCGGAGAAGTTGAGCTACGTCGTCGTGATCATCGATGAGCTTGCGGACTTGATGCTGGTGGCGCCGGCTGACGTGGAAATGGCGATCGCCCGCATCACGCAGATGGCGAGGGCGGCTGGCATTCATTGCATCGTGGCCACGCAGCGGCCGTCCGTGGATGTGATTACCGGTGTGATCAAGGCAAACATCCCCGCCCGAATAGCCTTTCAGGTGGCTTCGCGTGTGGACTCCCGCACGATTCTCGATGCGATGGGTGCTGACAAGCTCCTGGGCAAGGGCGACATGCTGTACCTTCCGCCAGGTTCCGCGAGATTGATTCGCGCCCAGGGGGTGCTCATCACCGATCAGGAAATTCAAAGCGTGGTGGACTTCATCGCGCGCCAGGGCAAGCCCAGCTACGAGGTGGAAATTCATCAGCAGCTCCA
Source organism: Verrucomicrobiales bacterium (assembly GCA_005777315.1). Lineage (GTDB taxonomy): Bacteria > Verrucomicrobiota > Verrucomicrobiia > Limisphaerales > F1-12-MAGs170 > F1-120-MAGs170. The sequence continues at coordinate 482 of SXMN01000195.1, read as the reverse complement.
GAAGCCAGTGAGCAGCCTGGACGGTGAGGAGGGCGGTTCGGACGAGGACGAGTCATTGATCGAACAATGCATCGAAGTCATTCGCAGCGAGCAAAAGGCAAGCGTCTCACTTCTGCAGCGACGATTGCGGCTGGGTTACACGCGTGCCGCGAGGATCATGGATGAGCTGGAGAACCGGGGCATTGTCGGACCGGGCAAGGGAGCGGAGCCGCGGGACATATTGATCGATCTGGATGGAACGGGAGCCGACGGGCTGGGATAGCCGCTGCGATCTCACTCCAGGGGCTTTCATCCGAAGGAAGGCGTTCAAGGGCATTGCATCCATGGAGCAGGCATTCGATCTGCTAGTACTCCGTCAGTCATCAAATGAGGGGTAAAGTTTCTTGAGTTTGACGCGGGCATCGTCGGTGGTGAAACGCCAGTTGATTTTGGAAGAGGGCTGATTGCGACGCCGGGTCCAGGCGGCGATCTCTTGGCGCAGG
>SXMN01000194.1 GCA_005777315.1 Verrucomicrobiales bacterium | reverse complement strand
GGGGCGCGGGGAAGAAATTCCTCACCCTCCATTCAAACTCCGAACGGATACACATCGTAGAAGCAAGGACACGGGTTCAGGCATGGATGCCGAGACCTTGGCGCACATTTTCGAACCGTTCTTTACGACAAAAGGCAAGGGCAAGGGCACGGGTCTGGGACTTGCGACTGTGTATGGGATTGTTCAGCAGCATCAAGGCTGGATCGAAGTGATCAGCAAGCTCGGTGAAGGAACGACCTTTCTGATCTTTCTGCCGTGCTCGGATCAACCTGCGCCGGCGGCCGCTGGAGAATCGCAGTTGGTCGAGGTTCAGGGTGGAACGGAAACCGTCCTTCTGGTGGAGGACGAGCCAAGCTTGCGGGAGCTGGGACGCATGATTCTTCAGAATCTCGGATACGTCATCATAGAGGCTTCGTCCGGCGCGGAGGCTCTCAAGGTCTGGACGCAGGCACGGGACCGCGTCGATCTTCTCCTCACGGATCTGGTGATGCCGGAGGGTGTGAGCGGCTTGCAACTCGGACGCCGACTGGCCGCCGACAAACCGGGTTTGAAAATCATCTACGTGAGCGGCTACAGCAGCGAAGTCAACGGCAAGGAAGATGTGCAGCAACAAATCTGTTTTCTTCAAAAGCCATACGCTGCGCAGTCGCTGGCCCGGATCGTTCGGGAAGTTCTGGATGGGGCTGCCCCCAATGCCGGGGCCAGGAAGAACTCTTGAAACTGGCTCTCAGGATGTTGGCGTCAGTGGATTCAGCGTGAAGATGGCAACCTTTGTCGAGCGAGCGATGCGGTTCATTTCTTCCTGCTCAAGAACAAGTGTTCTGCCGGTTTCGAGCGCCAGCGCCGAAATGCCGGAAGCGGCGCACGTCTTCAGTGTTTCGGGGCCGATGCACGGAATGTCGAACCGCATGTCGTGGTCTGCCTTCGCCACTTTGACGGCGATGGCACCACCTTGTTTTCCGGCCAGTTCGCCGCCGCGGACGAGACATTTATCCGTGCCCTCGAAGCCTTCCACGGCAAGTACGGTGCCATCCTTCACAACGACGGTCTGACCGATCTCGAGCCGGGAGATTTCCTTCGCGATCTGAAAACCAAACCGTGCATCCTCCATCTGGGCACTGGTAGGCTGCGGACCAATCTGAAATCCAGAACCAGCCATCAGTGGCAGAAGCCACGGTGTGGCTTCAATCAATTCAACGTTGTCTTTGGCCAGTTCATCGCCAATGGCCTTGAAAATCGTCTGAGCGTTCTTTTCCTTGAGCCTGATCAGCAATGCCATTGCGCGAAGATCAGGTCGAAGGTCGAAGAGGTTCTTTGGAGCGATCTGTCCGAGCATCACGCAGTGGTGCACCTGTCGGCTGGCAAAGGCGCCGATCATCTTGCCAAGTTGTCCGACTTTCAACCAGACGATCTCATCCACGAGCTGTGTGAGACGGGCATCCGTCTCATTCTCGAAAGCGACCGCGACGATCCGCGACACTCCCATGCGGCGCGCTTGAGCCGCGAAAAGCAGGGGCAGGGAACGGCTGCCTGCAATCAACCCAAGACTTTGATGAGTGAAATTCAACCGGATGCTTTTAGCGACTTTGGCAGGATGGCGAAAGGAATTTGCGGCAAACATTTCCAGACAGACCATCATAGGCTCTCTTCAGAATCCGACAGATGGTGGGTAGTTCGGTTGGAACGATTTCAAAGGAGGTTTCGTGGAAGATCGAAGGAGTAACCGCGTCACGCTACATTGAGCGCGGCCTTCAGTTGCGGAATTTTGACCAGAAGGAACAATCCTCTTTTCACCGCAGGCTTGGTCAGCTAGTTTTCAATCATGCACCATTCCTCAAACACCGAATCGAGGAATCGATTTCAGAGCGTCGCAAGTCATCGACGTGGCTCGGTTCCACCTTGCGGTGCGGTTCGGTTTAACGGCATCCGCACATGATCCGAAAGATGGTCATTCTTATCGCCTTCATTTCGGCTCTGCTTGCGTCGGTCCCAGTTCTTTTGGCGGACCAATCGTCGCAGGAGGCGGACGCGTCGATCACCTTCGAGCGGCACATTCGTCCCATCCTCAAGGCGCAGTGTTTCCACTGTCATGGCGAAGGGGAGAAGTTGAAGGGCGGCGTGGATTTGCGACTCGTGCGGCTGATGCTCACGAACAGCGAGTCGGGAATCGTTCTGGTGCCGGGCAAGCCGTCCGAGAGCGTGCTCTTCCAGATGATCTCGCAGGGGAAGATGCCAAAGGGCGAGAAGTTGCTGACATCGGAACAAGTATCGATGGTCGAGCGATGGATAGGGCAGGGGGCAAGAACGATCCGCCCCGAACCTGCCGAAGTGCCGGCGTTTCATATCACCGAAGAGGAACGCGAATTCTGGTCCTTTCAACCCGTGCGACGTCTGCCCCCGCCGACAGTGAAACACGAGGAACTCGTCCGCACTGCCATCGACGCGTTTCTCTTGGATGAGTTAGAGGCACAGGGGCTCTCCTTCGCGCCGCCTGCGGATAAACGGACGATCATCCGACGTGTGACTTACGATTTGACGGGACTGCCGCCGACGCCCGACGAGGTCGCCACATTTCTATCTGACGATTCTACGGATGCCTACGAGAAGCTGGTTGATCGCCTTCTCGCATCACCACGATACGGTGAGCGTTGGGCGCGTCACTGGCTTGATGTGGCGGGTTATGCCGATTCCAACGGCGGCGCTGACACCGACTCGGACCGCCCCTGGGCCTGGCGCTATCGCGACTACGTCATCCGATCGTTCAATGCGGACAAACCCTTCGATCAATTCATCACCGAACAGCTCGCCGGCGATGAATTGGTGAAGCCTCCCTTTGGTGATCTCGTTGGCGAAGAACTCGACAAGTTGATTGGGACCGGGTTTCTGCGCATGGCACCGGACCCGACCGGGGACAATCCGGCCGATGCGAACCTCGCGCGAAACCAGGTAATCGCGGATACGATCCAAATCGTTTCTTCGTCGCTGCTCGGACTGACGGTTCAATGCGCGCAGTGCCATAACCACCGTTACGATCCGATTCCGCAAACCGATTACTACCGGCTGCGCGCGGTGTTCGAGCCTGCATTCAATTGGAAAGAGTGGAAATCACCGGCGCAGCGGCAAGTGTCATTGATGGCAAGGGAGGATCGCGAGGCGGCGGACTGCATTGAGCACGCGGCCGGGACGGTGGACAAGGAAGCTCAACGATTGCACGACGAGCTGATCGAAAAGTTCGTTCAGAAGCAGGTCACACTTGTCCCCGAAGACATGCGCGAGAGGGTGATCGGCGCGCGACGCACTCCAGCCGACAAACGCACCGAGGAACACAAGCAATTGCTGCGCGATTATCCCACGTTCCAGGACAACATTTTGCTCGGAGAGATCGACAAGGAGGGGGCGAAGAGGGTCGAGGAAGTTCGCAAACAGGCCGCTGATTTTCGCACGGCAAAGCCAGTCGATCCGATGGTGCATTGCCTGACGGAAGAGGCGGGGAAGAACGTCGAAACTGTCCGCTTTCATCGAGGCGATCCTCAGCAGCCGAAGGAGAAGATTCCTCCTGGAGGGTTGACTGTGCTGGCATCGTTGTTTTCTCAGGAAATTCCTTCAACCAACTCCCAGTGCCGCACGACTGGCAGGAGGCTCGCCTTTGCGAAGATGCTCACGAATGGAACTCATCCACTCGCAGCGCGGGTTTTCGTGAACCGCGTGTGGCATCATTACTTCGGCGCAGGCATCGCCCCTTCGCTTGGAGATTTCGGTGCCCTCGGTGAACGTCCGAGTCATCCGGAGCTGCTTGACTGGCTCGCGAGCGAGTTTGTTGCTCAACGGTGGAGCGTAAAGTCCCTTCACAGGCTCATCCTGACGAGCACGGCTTATGGTCAAGGATCGGTTCATCCCGCTTCACAGAACGCTGATCCCGACAATCGTTTGCTCGGACGGATACGATTGAAGCGTCGTGATGCGGAAGGCTTGCGCGATGGGATGCTGGCTGTCACCGGCAGGCTCAACACAAACATGTATGGGAAGCCATTGCCGGTGGCCGTCAATGCGCAGGGTCAGGTGGTGGTTGGCAGTCAGGCGAAAGACGCCAACGGCGATCCGACCGGCGCCAACGCGATCGACGGCGATGAGTTTCGACGCAGCGTGTATGTACAGGTGCGACGGAGCGCGCCCGTTGGAGTCATGGAGACATTCGACGCTGCGGCCATCAGTCCAAACTGTGAAATCCGCGCCGTCTCAACCGTCCCGCCGCAATCACTGGTGATGATGAACGATCAGTTTGTGTTGGAGCGCTCTCAGGATCTCGCGACGCGTCTGCGGCGGGAACGTTCGGGCGACGCGCGCGGCCAGGTAATGTTGCTCTGGCGGTTGCTCTTCGCGTGTGAGCCGGACAATGCCGAGCTTCAGCGGAGCCTCGTTTACCTCGCGGAGCAGACGGAAGCGATTCGTTCAACTGTCGATCCGGGGGGTGAGAAAAAGAAAGATGCCAAAGCGCCGGCAGTCGATGTCCCGCTCCAAGCGCTGGCCAGCCTGTGCCAGACGTTGCTCGGGTCGAATCGTTTTCTGTATCTTGATTGAAGCCAGAACCATGAAACCTCCATCGATGCATCCTGCAAATTTCGCTCTGCCCGCGGGCTTCTGTTCGCGGCGGCACTTTCTGCGGGCGAGCGCATTTGGACTCGGTTCCCCAGCGTTGATGTGGCTCTTGCAACAGGACGGTTTGCTTGCCGAACCAGCGCGGCCTGAGTTGGAACTCCGCAAGTTCGATCTCAAGCCCAAGAGCGGACATCATCCGGCGCGGGCGCGGGCGATGATCTCGATCCTGATGATCGGCGGACCCAGCCAGATGGATTTGTTCGATCCCAAGCCGGAATTGAAACGTCGCGAAGGGCAGAAGTTTCCCGGAGAACTCAAGTTCGACAACGTGGGCCAGGCCAGCGCGAAGGTGCTGCCTGGATTGTGGGAGTTCAAAAAACACGGCCAATGCGGGACCGAGTTGTCCGAATTGTTGCCCCACCTCGCGACCGTGGTGGACGATATTTGCGTCATCCGTTCCACGCAGACAGGCGTGAACAACCACGGGCAGTCGCTCTACGCGCTGACCAGCGGCCGAGTCACGACGGGAGCGCCTACAATTGGAAGCTGGTTGACGTTCGCGCTGGGAAGCGAAACCCAGGAACTGCCGGCCTTCATGGCGCTGACTCATCCCTCGGGTGCTCCGTTGCTCGCAGGCGACAACTGGAGCAACGGCTGGCTGCCATCGCTTTACCAAGGCACAGTGATCCGCCCCAAGGAACCGCGCATTCTGAACCTCGATCCGCCAGAACACCTGCGCGGTGTCGCACAGGAGCGTCAACTGGCTTTTCTGCGCGAATTGAATCGCGAACACCTTGAACAGCATCCGGCGGAACTGGACCTCGACGCACGCATCACGAGTTATGAGATTGCCGCCAAAATGCAGACCGCCGCCAAGGAAGCGATGGATGTGTCAAGTGAGAGCGAGGCAACGCGAAAGCTCTACGGCATCGACAAGGAACTGACGCGGGATTACGGAACACGGTGTTTGATCGCGCGCCGACTGGTCGAACGCGGAGTGCGCTTCGTTCAGATCATCAACAACGGTCAAAGTTGGGATCATCACAGCGGCATTATCAAAGCGCTACCTGATGTGTGCGCGAAGAGCGATCAACCTGTCGCCGCGCTCATCAAGGACTTGAAGGGCAGGGGACTGCTGGACTCGACACTGGTCCATTGGGGCGGCGAGATGGGACGCCTGCCGGTCATTCAAAATGATCTTGGCCGTGAGAAGGTTGGTCGTGATCACAACACTTATGGCTTCACGATCTGGCTGGCTGGTGGTGGGATCAAGGGCGGAATGACGTTCGGTGAGACGGACGAGTTTGGGCACAAGGCGGTGAAGGACATCGTCACACACCACGATTATCACGCGACACTATTGCACCTGTTCGGACTGGATCACACGAAGCTCATCTATCGCCGCGCCGGACGCGAACTGAGTCTCACGGACAACAAACCTGCACGGATCGTGAAAGAAATTCTGGCGTGAGCTTGTGCCACATGGATGACCACGCCCGGAATCCATCACGTTTTTGAGTCCGAGGCTCCACGTCGGCTGGCCGTCCACGCAAGTAGCGCAGGTCATCAAGGTCTTTGGCGCGGCCTGCGGCTTCCTTGTTCTTCAGCAGTTCGTCCAATCCGAGGAAGTGGAGGGGAACCGCCTTCGAGTCAGCCTCCCGCGTCTCCGGCGAAAAGTGCGATTAATCTTGGGCGTGACTATGCATTTCCAGTGCCTGCGAATCACGGGTATGTGGTTTGTCAACGGGAAGATTCCGAAATTTAGATTGTTCTGACGCTCTTTCAAAACTCCCACGTTACGACGAGGCCAAGGCTTGTCGGAGCGGCTGGAGACAAGAAAAACGCCGCTTGGGCGACTGTCTCCCCGATTTTCACGGGAGCCGTCCGCGCTCCGCCGTTCGCGCCGTGTTTT
>SXMN01000193.1 GCA_005777315.1 Verrucomicrobiales bacterium | reverse complement strand
TCCATCCGCACGGACAATTGCCGATACTTTCTCCTGACCTGGGCGATGATGATCTTGAGCCGGATCCTTCGAGCTTATCTCTCGATCCGTTTCAAAAGCCAGCCTATTTGCTCAAGTTATTATTTCGCTCGCCCTTAGTGAGCATGATCGGGACATGACGATCCGGAAAACCCGGCGCGGCTGTTTTCTCGGCATCTTGATGGTGCCGATGTTCTCGGTTCTCGATTACTTTGATTACGGGGAGTTTTGGGGAAGGTTTTTCTTCGGGAGAATTCTTTGCGCGGGATTGATGGTCGGGCTGTATCCGGTCCTTGGAACGAAGCTTGGAATGCGTTACTACCGCGCGCAGGGCTTGCTGCTGCTTTTTCTTCCCACGGCCCTGATCGCCTGGATGATTTATCGTACGGACGGAGCTGCATCGCCCTACTACGCCGGGTTGAACCTGGGCTTGATGATTCTCGCGGTGGTCCTGGACTGGACATTCGCGCAAAGCGTTGTCGCGGTCGTGATGATCCTTCTGCTCTACCTCGGCGCTTGCGGCATGCATGGTTCATCTCTTGAAAGTGGCATATTCATCAACAACCTCATCTTCCTCGTTTCAACCGGGGTTGTCATCGTGATAGGAACTTATTTCAACAGCCAGTTGCGCTTCCGGGAGTTTGTTTCCCGTCATGAACTCAATAAAAACCGGCTCAAGCTGGAGGAAACCAACAAGAAGTTGTTGGAACTCGGCCAGGTCAAGGATCGCTTCTTCGCCAATATCAGCCACGAGCTTCGCACGCCGCTCACTCTCCTGATCTCCCCCCTGGAAGTCCTGCTGTTTCAGCAACGCTTCCCCCTGGCCCCCGAGCAAAAGTCCCTTCTCGAGACCATGCAAGGCAACGCCATGCGCCTGCTCAAATTGATCAATGACCTGCTCGACCTGGTCCGGCTCGAGGCAGGCCGCATGGAGGTCAAACGCGAGCCCATTGAAGCAAACGACTTCGTGCGCAGGCTCAACTCCGCCACGAAGCAGCTTGCCGACGAGAAACAGTTGCGGCTGACCATGAGCGCCGATCCAACTGTGGGAAACTTCCTCGCGGACCGCGACAAACTGGAGAAGATCTGCCTCAACCTCATCTTCAATGCGATCAAGTTCACGCCCGCCGGAGGCCGCGTGGATCTGTCCACCGAAAAGCAGGGCGATCATCTTGTCCTCCGCGTCAGTGATACTGGAGTCGGAATTTCCGAGAAAAACCTGCCCCATGTCTTCGACCGGTTCTGGCAGGCGGACAACTCGTCACGCCGCAAGTATAAAGGTGTCGGGATCGGCCTCTCCCTGGTGAAGGAACTGACTGAGATCCAGGGTGGCAATGTTTCGGCCAGGAGCGAGGAAGGCAAGGGCACCACTTTCACCATACTCATCCCCTACCTCAAGGCCGAGACGGATCCAGCGGCTGGCGCCATTACCGCATCCGCGTCCGCAGGCAAAGGCACGGACGCGGCTGCAGCCCCGGTCGCGGCGCATTCGGAAGAATGGCTGACAAATCTTTATCGTCGGGCTGAGTTGTTTCCCGTTTTGGGAACAGCCACGGCGACCCAGAACTCGCTCGCTCAAACCGCTGATCGGGATCGTCCCACCGTGCTCGTCGCCGATGACGAGCCGGCGATGGTGCGATTCATCTCGTCGCAGATCCAAACCCATTATCGAGTCATCGAAGCTGTGGACGGCGGCGAAGCGGTTCAAAAGGCGCTCGAACATCATCCCGACATCATTCTCCTGGACATGAACATGCCGGAGAAGGACGGCCTCCAGGTCTGCCGCGAACTTCGAGCCGATCCGAGCACTCAGAAAATACCCATCGTTCTGATCACCGCCCGGGCGGATGAGGAAACCAAGCTGGCTTCCCTCTCGGCGGGAGCCAACGACTTTCTCTCGAAGCCGTTTTCAGTGGCCGAGCTTTACGTCCGGCTTCGCAATCTCGTTCAATCTCATCACTACCAGCAAACACTGACACGCCAGAATCGTTCGCTCGCCGACGCCATCGATCAGTTGAAAGAAACCGAAACCCAGTTGGTCCAGACAGCCAAGATTGCGTCTCTCGGGCGCATGAGCGCAGGGATCATTCACGAGATCAACAACCCCCTCAATTTCGCCACCACCGGACTTTACACACTCAAGGCGAAGGGAAAATTGCTTCCCTCCGAACACCAGGGCGAATACGCGGAAATCCTCAAGGACATCGACGACGGACTCAAGCGCGTGCGAAACATCGTCACCGATCTGCGCACCTTTACACACCCCGACGGCGGCCAGTTGGACGACGTGGAAGCGTCCGAGATCGTGGCCTCCGCAATCCGGTTCCTCAGCAATGAGTGGCGCGACAAGGTAAAGATCACCGTGGACATCCCGGAACAGCAAACCGTTCCGGGGAACAAGAACCGGCTCATCCAGGTCGTCCTTAATCTCCTTCAAAACGCCATCGACGCCCTTCAGAAACGGGAGGCCGGCAGCGATGCGCCCGCGATCGCCATCCGGGGGGAAGTTTCAGACGATAAGAGCCTGATCCTCATCCGTGACAACGGCGAGGGGATACCCAAGGAGAATCTCGACAAGATCTTTGACCCCTTCTTCACCACGAAAGATGTGGGACAGGGAATGGGGCTGGGCTTGAGCATTTGCTACCGGATTGTCAAGGAATCGGGGGGCCAGATACTTGTGAAGAGCGAAACAGGCAAGTTCACGGAGTTCACACTGGAATTTCCCCGCCGCCACAACCAATCTACGGCCCAGATCGCCTGAATCATCCATGGAAACCACTTTCGATTACAAAAAATTTGCGATTCTTTACGTGGACGACGAAGAGATGTCGCTCAAGTATTTCGCCCGCGCTTTTGGCGACAGCTTCCGGATTCTCACCGCCACCAACGCTCAGGATGGCTTGAAACTCTTTGAGGCCCATCAGGATGATATCGGGCTGTTGATGACCGATCAGCGCATGCCTGGAGAGAAGGGCGTATGGCTCCTCGAACAAGCCCGGAAGCTCCGCCCTCGCGTCATTCGGATCCTGGCCACGGCTTTTGCCGACGTGGATGCCGCCATATCCGCCGTCAATTCCGGCGCCATCTACAAGTACATCACCAAGCCCTGGGATCCGCCGCAGATGGAAAACACTCTGGCGCGCGGGCTTGAGTTCTTCATCGTCCAGAGGGAGCGGGACACGTTGCTGCGGGAGAGAATGTCCGTGCTTCAAAACATGATGACGGCGGACCGCATTGTCAGCATGGGCCTGCTTGCCGCAGGCATGAGCCATCACATCCGCAACTCGCTCGTGGCGGTGAAGACATTTCTGGATCTCGCTCCGGAACAGCTTAAGCAGGAGAACGTCAATCCGGACCAGATGAAAAACCCCGAGTTCTGGAAGGACTATCATCAGAACGTCCAGGGACAAATCCGGAAGATTAATTACCTGCTCAACGAATTATATTCCGCCACCGAACAGCGCGGCGCGCAGTTTGCCGACACTGTCAATGTTCGCGAAATCATCGATGCGGCGAGACTTAAAATTGAAAACGATCTGGCTTCAAAGAAGATCACGGTTCAAAATCTTGTCCCGGACGATCTGCCCCGGCCGAAGGTGGACAAGCCGCAGTTCACCCGTCTGTTCGAGCTGCTGCTCCGTGACGAAATAGTGAGTTTGCCGGCGGGGGCCGAGGTAACTTTGCGTGCCTCCGCCGTAGCCCCTCCAGGCAAACCGGTGAATGAGATTTGCATCGAGCTGACGGATAACGGCCCGGGATTGACGCACGAAGCGCTCCGGGTGCTGTTCGACCCGTTCACCCCGCGCAGCGACAGTCCTGCCGAGTTCGGGATCAACCTGATGACGTGCTTCTTCATCATTCACCATCATGGCGGAAAGATCGACGCCACCAGCGAGCCTGGCCGCGGCACCCGGTTTCAGATTCGCCTGCCCACCGATCCCAACGGCGCGCCATTGGTCGAGGAGAATCCGGATTTCTTCCAAAAGCTGATGGCGAACGAAGCCGCCTGGGAACGCCTCATCAAGTCAGATACGGGGAGTTGAAGGGATTTGTCCGAAGTCCGGTGGCGGACGCGATCAAGCCTGCGCCAGCTCCAGCCCGCGCATCGTTCCGGTGGAGGATGCGAACTTGTCCGTCTCCAGCCCAAGGCGCTGTAGCATCGATACAAAAAGATTCGGCAACGGATAATTGTGTTGCTTATCGAACGCCAGATGCTGGCCGTGCCTGAAACCTCCGCCGACGAAAATCGTCGGCATGTTTGTCGTCACGTGCGTGTTGGCGTTCCCGAGATTCGAGCCGTAGAGAATCATGGTCCGGTCTAGCAAAGGTTCGCCGTCCTCCTTTACGTTTTTCAACTCGCTGAATAATTCCGACAGGAGCTTCATGTGCCACTCGTCGATGGTCTTCAACTGTGCCAGCTTCTCCTTGGACTTCCCGTGGTGGGAAAGGTTGTGGTAGCCGTCGCTCGTCTTAACCTCTCCGAACTCGATCGCCGGTGAGTTCACACTGTCGAGCAGCAGCGAAATGGAGCGCGTCGAATCGGTCTCGAATGCAAGCCTTGCCATGTCATACATCAGCTTCACCTTGTCCATGTAAGCCTTCGGGCTTGCCGGATCCAGGGGCGATGGCGCGCTCACCTTCGGCTTGGGCTTGTTCTCCCACTCACGCGACATCTGCATTCTTTGCTCCAGATCGCGAACGCTCGTGAAGTATTGGTCCAGCCGGTCACGGTCGCGCGCACCAGCCTTGCGCTGCAAATCCTTCGCCTGCCCCGCCACCGTGTCGAGAATGCTCTGACCCGTCTCGAGTTTGCGTATCTGCGCCTCCGTTTCGGACTTCGTTCCCTGCAAGAACATGCGCGCAAAAACGTCCGCCGCCTTTTCCTCGCATGGAATCAGAACTCCAGAACCCGTCCATGACAGGCTGCGCAAGCCCTGCTGCACGTTCACACCCAGCGTGAGCGAAGGGAATCGTGTGAGATGTCCGATGCGTTCGCCGATGTATTGGTCCAGCGAAATGGTGTTCTTGAAACCCGCGCTGCCCGGATGCGGCGCGGCGGTGAGAAAACAATTGTCCGCCGGATGTCCTCCATCGACCTCCGGATGGGAAACGCCGCTGAACACTGTGAACTGATCCCGATGTTCCTTGAGAATTTCGAAGTACGGGGACAGCGGGTAATCGCGCCCGTCCTGGTTCGGGAAGAAATGCTCCGGGAGCAAACCCAGGTTATTGCAGATTCCAAACATCCTTCGCGGCTTCCCGCCAGGCGTGGCATCCGCGGCGAACCGCTTTGCCACGGCTGCAAATACGGGCGTCATTGCATCCAGCATGGGCAGAGTGAGAAGCACTCCTGAACCGCGAAGGAATTTGCGCCGCGATATGGCCTGCCGGGTCGAAACGAAAGGGGCTCTGCCTTGTGGACTTGCGTGGGTGTTCATGACGGCGGAACTCATAGCCGATAACTCTCATTGGAACAACTCACTTTTATCGGACCCTTGAACGAACAAACCAAACCCGCCGGACGCGTTGTCTGAGCCGGACGAACTGCCGCTTCATGATGGCTCCTGATGTCGGTCAAAACTGAAGGTAAATGCTCTTGAGGTAATGTGCCTCAGGGATAGTGGCAGGATGATCGGGTGGCTGGGCAGTCGTCTCAATCTCGCGGAATGACCTTCCTGAGACGGTTGCAACATGGCGAACGGCATCGAAGAATTCCGGCGCTGAGACGTGCGCGGAACACGAGGCGGCGACAAGCACTCCACCGGGGCGTAAAGCTGCAAGACCGCCAGCCGCTAGTTTTGCATAGGCTTGAATCGCGCCCGGACGTTCCGGCTCGCGTTTGGCAAGCGAGGGTGGATCAAGCACAACGAGGTCAAACTTCCGCGTCTTGTTTTGTTCGAGCCATGCAAAAGCGTCCGTTTGAATTCGCTCGTGCCGGCACTTTACCACGTTCGCGTGGGCGGAATTCAGCGCGAAGTTTCGTTCCGCACCAGCCAGGGCGTGCGAGCTGATGTCCAGATCAGTCACTTCCGTTGCGCCCGCCTTCGCCGCGTAGAGTGAAAAACCGCCTGAGAAGCTGAAGGCATTGAGCATTTGCCTGCCATTGGCCAGCGCCCCGACTTTTCGGCGGTTCTCGCGTTGATCCAGGAAAAACCCTGTTTTCTGTCCTCGAACAACTTCCGCTTCGAAGCGCAAACCAGTTTCCGCAAACACGACGGTGCTGCTGGCCAATGCCCCTCGCAGGATCATTCCATCGGTCAACTCAAACTGAGTTTGAGCGTGATTTTGAATGTTGCGGCTCAGTCGCAGAACGATGCCCGAAGGCGAGAGCTCACGTTCGATCAGTGTGGCGATCTCCGTCAAACGCGGCAGCCATGCAGCAGTGTAGAGCTTGAGAACAAGAGTCGAATCGTAGCGATCCAGCACAAGTCCAGGCCAGCCATCGCTTTCGCCATTGATCCAGCGGTATCCAGTTGTCTGCCCGTCAAACAGGCCGGACCGTCGGTTGACCGCGAGGCGCAATTGATCCACCCACCAGGCGGAGTCGATTGTGGCTGGTTTGCCAGCGTGCAGAACACGCATCCGCAAAGGTGAATTGGGATCATACAAGCCGATGGCGAGGAAGCGGTTCTCACGATCAAAGATCACCGCCAGTTCACCGGAAAGGCCAGGTCGATTCTGTTCCCGCACACTGTCTGAAAACAGCCAAGGATGACCGTTGCGGATTGATCTTTCAGCCGCTGCGGTGACGCGGATACGCAGCCGTGGTTGCCGGGGCTCAGACGACAAATTCCAGCTCCTGTCGATGTGGTATCAGACCGCGTTCGTGTGCCCGGCCCAGGAATCGCCGGATCGATTCACGCCCCTTTTCGCCGTAATCGAGCGTCCAGTGATTCACATACATGCCGACAAATTTATCCGCCAGTTCGCGGCCCATGTCCCTGGCGTATTGCAGTGCGTGTTGCACGGCCTCCGCCCGGTGATCGAGACTGAACTGGATGCTACGGGTGAGGATGTCAGAAATCATCCGGCGGACCGGAGGTTCGAAACGCTTGCTGATCACGTTTCCGCCCAGCGGCAGCGGCAGTCCGTCATTCTCCTGGCCCCACCAGACCCCGAGATCGGCACAGAGTTCGAGCCCTTCATTGGCGAAGGTCAACTGCCCCTCATGGATGATCAACCCAACATCAGCCCGTCCTTCCCGAACCGCTGAAAAAATCTGATCAAACGGCACCACGAGGTAATCAAACTCTTTCGCGGACCGCTCGAGCCACAATTGCAGCGCGAGAAATGCGCTGGTCATTGTCCCAGGAACCGCGATTTTGCGTACGCTGATTTCATCGCGAGTCAGGCGTTGCTTTGCCACAAGCATCGGTCCATAGCCGTCCCCCATGCTCGCGCCGCTGGGCAGTAGCGCATATTTATCGCTGACGTAAGCGTAGGCATGGATGCTGACGGCTGAAATGTCCAGTTCTCCACGGGTGGCTCGCTCGTTCAAGGTCTGGATGTCCTGGAGAATGTGTTCAAAACGAATTCCGTTCGTTGGAATCAGCTCCTTGGCAAGCGCGTAAAACATGAACGCGTCGTCCGGATCTGGTGAATGACCGAGTGTCAGGCTGCGATTCTGCATCACGGGTCACGTTAATCCCGGGCAAAGAGCGTTGTCACGAGTCGAATGGAATTAGATCCAATGATCCACGGGAAGTCATGCTGGCTTCATCACTTCCCAGATTTACTGAGGAGCCCGCAGACAGAGCACTCGTGACCCTGTTAAGGTTGACCAATTGGACCACCCCTCACCCTGGGTAACTCGACGTGACCTCACAACCATTGGGCTTTGAGGCGAAGTCCCTTTGGGATTTTCTAGCGGAAATGGCCACGCTCCTTGGGTGAGGCTCCGCCGCGCTGAGTCATCCAAATCGCTGGAATGAACTGGTTGTTAATGGATGACGAGAGGAGCCGCCTTCGGATCCAGACGGGGGCATTAGCTGATCATTCATCCAGCGCTCTCAATCGTGTCGGGAGGAAAG
Source organism: Verrucomicrobiales bacterium (assembly GCA_005777315.1). Lineage (GTDB taxonomy): Bacteria > Verrucomicrobiota > Verrucomicrobiia > Limisphaerales > F1-12-MAGs170 > F1-120-MAGs170. The sequence continues at coordinate 6,129 of SXMN01000193.1, read as the reverse complement.
TTGGCGTTGAGCAAGTAGCCGGATCATTTCCGAGGCTTGCAGCGACCGTCAAAGTGATTGCGCAAGCGAACAGAAGAGTGGAGTGTCTTCTCACTAATCCACCGGTTGAAATCTGAGTTCAGGCCTGGCAGCGACGTGCCTCAGCTTGTTGACGTCGTTTTGTGTCAGGCAAGAGTTCCAGCACCAACTCGTGGCAATGGCTCATTTATGAAGACTGAGACTTGTTCCAATCCCGTTGGTGGTGTCCCCGCATCCGGCATGACCAGGAGAACCTTTCTCCAAGCTGGCACCACAGCGGCCGTGTTGTCCGCCGCCTCTTGGAACCGCGTAATGGGTGCGAACGAGCGCATCGGAATTGGCGCGATTGGTGTCGGACTGATGGGTCGTGTGCATCTGCGGAATTTTCATGCGCAGCCGGATGCGCGGATCGTCTCCATCGCCGAAACCCATGCTCCACGGCTCGATGCGGCAGCTGAGATGGTGGGAGGCGGCGTGCAGAAGACGGGAGACTTTCGCCGGCTACTGGAGAACAAGGATGTGGATGCGGTGGTCATCTCGACCCCGGATCACTGGCATGCGTTGATGACGATGATGGCTTGCGCCACCGGAAAGGATGTTTTTGTCGAGAAGCCGCTGACGCTCTTTGTGCGTGAGGGACGATGGATGATCGATGTGGCACGCCGGTACAAGCGCGTGGTGCAGGTGGGGACTCAGCAACGTTCGGGACCGCATTATCAGCGGGCGCGAGAATTGATTCGGAACGAGCACATCGGCGCGTTGTTGTCGGTCCAGTGCAATTTCTTCAGGAATGTTCGCCCCGGTTTTGGCAACCCGCCGGATTGCGCGCCGCCGCGCGAACTCGACTACGATCTCTGGCTCGGGCCTGCGCCCTTGCGTCCGTACAATCCCAATCGCGGGATCTATCATTTCCGTTGGTTTTGGGATTATTCAGGCGGGCAAATGACCAACCTGGGGCAACACTCGCTGGACATCGTGCATTGGATTCTGGGTGTTCAAGGTCCAAAAGCAGTCACGAGTATCGGCGGCAGACATTGCCTGAAGGACAACTGCGAAGTGCCGGATACTCAGGATGCCATCATTGAGCATCCTGGTTTTTCAACTTCGATGCAGTTTCGTGAATGCAGCGCCGGACCCGGTCCTTCTGGCATGGGAGGCGTGATGTTCATGGGCACGCACGGCACGATGGTGCTGGGACGATCCGGTTTCGAGGTTTTCGCGGACAAGAAGGAAAACCCGAACAACATCGTCGCTCGCATCATCGGCGGCCATCCGGTCGGCGGACCACAGCCTGTGCCGGATGAAACTGCCGGCCGATGGACTGAGCCGCTCAAGGACACTTCTGGAAATTCAGAAGACCAGTATGTGCGCCACACAAGAAATTTTCTCGACTGCATCAAGTCGCGAAAGGAACCGGTCTCAGACATCGAAAGCGGTCATCGCGTGGCCACCGTCTGCCATCTCGCGAACATCTCGTTGCGACTTGGCCGCAAGCTCCGGTGGGATTCTGAGAAGGAACAGATTGTCAACGATCCGGAGGCATCTCGAATGTTGGTCCGTCCATATCGCAAACCCTGGAATGCGGAACTCCGGGCCCTGAAGGTAGGTTAGGAGCTTCAGCTCAGATCAGAATGGTTTCGCGGGAAACAAATCTGATGAGATGGCCACAACGAACGGACGATTGAATTTGTGCGGTCAGTTTGACATGAAACTTTCAAACCTACTTATGCGCGGAATCCACGGACTCAATTCATCATGGATGGCCATCACGATTTCGAGATCGCGCAGCGGGGCCATGAACCTTGATCCAATGGTAAGAATTGAGCACAGAGTTTTTGAGGACACAGAGGACTCGAAACCCAACTCTCCGTGTCCTTCAAGACTCTGTGCTGAAACTGGCGGTCCATGGAGAGTATTCCCGGCTTTGGTGGTTGCCCTCGCATACCTCCACGCCTCCGCTGGCAGTGCCGCCGAGAGGCCCGCCCCATCTCCCAACAACCGCACCGCCGACCAGTGGCGTGCCGAACGGCGCATCATTGACCTGCATCAGCACGTCGATGGGAAGGAGGATCGGATCAATCGCGCGGTGCGCATCATGGATTCGGTGGGCGTGGGGATCGGGGTGAATCTGAGCGGCGGTTATACCACACACAAGGATGGCGAAATCTCACCGTTCCAAAAATCGAAGGAACTCGCAGATCGCCTTCATCCCGGAAGGTTCCTTTATTACATGAACCTGGATTACAAGGACTGGAATGAAGCAGACTTTTCCGCACGAGCTGTCCGGCAGGTCGAGGAAGGGCATCGTCTCGGGGCGGCGGGGCTGAAAGAATTCAAACGGCTCGGCCTCGTGCTGCGTGACAAGCAGGGGCAATTGCTGAAGATCGACGATTCGAAGCTTGATCCGGTCTGGAAACGTTGTGGCGAGCTGGGGATGCCTATCTCGATTCATGTGGCGGACCCGCGCGCGTTCTGGCTTCCCTACAACGACAAGAACGAACGTTGGAAGGAGCTCAAGGATCACCGCAACTGGTGGTTCGGAGATCCGGCCATTTATCCGGCCCGGGAAGACTTGCTGGCGGCGCTTGGCCGTGTGATCGCCCGGCATCCGAAGACCACATTCGTCTGTGTTCATTTCGCCAACAACGCGGAGGATCTGGCCTGGGTGGAGCAGCAGTTGGACAAGTTCCCAAACATGATGGCTGATCTCGCCGCGCGCATTCCGGAGATTGGCCGGCATGATCCTGAAAGTGTCCGGCGGCTTTTCATCAAGCATCAGGATCGAATCGTGTTCGCCACGGACTTCCAGGTTTATGACATTCTCACGCTGGGTTCCGGCGGCAGTGGACCTCCGCCGACCGATGGTGATGCCCGGGTCTTCTTTGAAAAGGAGTGGCGCTGGCTGGAGACGCAGGATCAAAACTTCGAGCACATGACTCCAATTCAAGGAGACTGGACCATCAGCGGCATTGGCCTTTCCGAAGCGGTTCTGAGGAAAATCTATTTCGACAACGCGCGCCGGTTGCTGGCGCGGTCGATGCCATTGCCGAGGACGCAAGCCGTGCGGATCGGAAGGGATTTCAAACTCAATGGTCGGCTGTCAAATCCCGCCTGGAGCCAGGCGCCGGTGGCTCATCTGGAGCTGGGTTCACGCAGCGGTCAGGCTGATCCGGATCTTTCCACGGATGTTCGCGTGTTGTGGTCGGATCGTTACTTGTACATTGGCTACCGCTGCCCGTACTCGACCATCACAGAATTTCTTCCGGCACGACCGCGCGAGGAACGATTCGGCCTGTGGGAGAAGGATGTGGTGGAGGCCTTCATCGCACCTGATCCGGCTGATGTGCGAAGCTATGCCGAGTTCGAGATCGCGCCGAACGGCGAGAAGCTGGATGTGATCATCGCGCCGGGGAAGAAGGACTTCGACTGGAGCAGCGGCTTTGAGAGCGCAGTCCATCGTGATGACGCACGTAAAGTGTGGACTGCGGAAATGCGGATACCACTGCGCAGCATCTCCGCGAAGCGGCCCATGGCCGGCACGAATTGGCGGATGAACCTCTACCGTTGTGATTACGCGCGGCAGGCCTTTCTTGCCTGGAGCCCGGCGCTGGCGGGCAGTTTTCACACGCCGGAGCGATTCGCGTGGCTCGAATTTGTGGACCTCGCGGGCGTGAGTCGTTGATCAGACCTGTTTGAAGTTCAAGCAGCCGGAAACTCGACTATGAATGTCGCTCCGCTTCCCAGCTCGCTCTCGCACCAGACTTTGCCGTTCATCGCTTCGACCATCTTCTTCACGATGGACAATCCCAAACCGGTTGAGTGCTCCCCACCCGTGGGCTTGGCGCTCAAGCGGGCAAACTTGCCGAACAGCTTCGTTTGATCCTCCACGCTCAAACCCGGGCCCTGGTCCTGCACTTCCACTCGCACGCTCTGCGCGTTCTTCTTCAAACGCACAAAGATTTCCCTGCCCGGCGGCGAGTACTTGACCGCGTTGGAGACAAGGTTTTCAAGGATTTGCACGGTGACGCCGGGATCCGCCAGGACCGCGACAGGGACTGATTCGCTTTCGAGATGAATCTTCTGCTGCTTGGCGGTGGCGGGTGGGCGTTGTGTTTCGATGACCTGGTTCAATGTTGGACCCAAATCCGTGGCGGCCAGGTTGAGCTTCATTTCCCCGCGCTCGATCCGGTTCGCATCGAGAAGATTCTGAACCATCTCGACCATGCGTTTGGACGTCTCGTGAATGCGTCCGGTGCAATCCGTCACTTCCTTTGCGACGCGCGTCCACGGCTCCGAGGCGGACCGCGGCAACGAGCCTACTTCCTCGAGAACCATTTCCGCGTAACCGGTGATCGCGCCAAGCGGATTTCTCAGATCATGCGCGGCGATGCCCATGAATTCGTTCTTCTCCTCGTTGAGCCGGCTCAGTTCCTGGCCGTAGCGGATGATGGTGTCGCGCGCATGTTTCAGTTCCAGGTGGGTGCGGACGCGGGCGAGCAGTTCGGGCGGGTTAAACGGCTTCGTCACGTAATCCACGGCTCCCACCTCGAAGCCCTGGACCAGATGCTCCATCTCGTTGCTGGCGGTGAGGAAGATTACGGGAATGGCCTGCGTCAACGGATCGGCTTTCAAGCGCCGGCAGACTTCCAATCCGTCCATCTCCGGCATCAGCAGGTCGAGCAGGATGAGGTCCGGCAACTGGGCGCGAACGCATTTCAACGCGTCGGTGCCGCTGGCTGCCGGCATCACCTTGTAGCCCTCGTTGCGCAACACCGTGCCGACGACTTGAAGGTTCTTGGTGATGTCATCCACCACGAGGATCAGGGATTTGATGAGCGGTGGTTGCATAGTTCTTCAAGGCAGGCGGCCTGAACGGCGGCACGGAGCGAGGACAGTCCTGTCCGCGGGTTTGGGCGTGACGATTCGCGCGGACATGGCTGTCCGCGCTCCGAGTTCTCGCCGGTTCATTGTTTCCATGCGCGATATGAATCGGGAAGTTTCATGCCTCAACGCCGAGTTTGCTGATTACTTCCGGGAACTCGGCCAGTGTCTTCGGGAGTCGATCCAGATCGAATTCCTGAACTTGTTGATCCAGGCGGGCTGAATACTGGCTGAGGGAGGTCCACTGGCCGGCCTCCGCCCAGTTCTGGAGCCGGTGGGCGAACCCTTCAATTTCATCCATGATTTTCGTCTCGCAAAGGTGTGGCCAGATCGTTTGTTCCTCGTGACGGAGCTTTTGCAGCAACTCGGGGCGTCTCGCCCGGGCGGCATCGGAAATCGCGACGGTAGAGCCCGACGGGACCGGAGCTTCAACGCTCACCGCCGGCCCGTGCTCCCGAACCTGCGCGAGCTTGAGGAAGCGTTTCAACTCCGCGATCAGTTCGGCCCGGTTGAACGGCTTGCGGATGAACCCATCACAAATCTTCCGCGCCCGCGCTTCTTCCTCCCGGAACGACGACGCGGTCACCGCGATCACCGGGATGTGCTTGAACGCCGCGTTTGCCTTCAACCGCTTTGTCGCTTCGTGGCCGTCCAGTTCCGGCATGCGCATGTCCATCAGGATCACGTCCGGGCGATGCTTCTCGGCTTGCTCCAACGCCTCGAGTCCGTTGGTGGCCAGGAAGACTTTGTGCGCCGTGCCTTCGAAGTAGCCGGTGAGCAGCGCACGATTCAACGCCACGTCATCGGCAACAAGGATCGTGGCGGGAGCGAATTGATTGAAGTCGCCTTGCCCGTCCGTCGCGATCGTGTCGGATTCGGCCAACTCCGTGATCGCCACGTTGGGGAACTCGAAGCGGAACGAGCTGCCTTTGCCTGGTTCGCTCTGGACGGTGACCGCGCCGCGCATCATTTCGGTGAGGCGTTTGGTGATGGTGAGACCCAGACCAGTGCCGCCGAACTTGCGCGTGCTCTGACCGGCCACTTGCGAGAACGCGCCGAAGATGTGGTCCTGCTGCGCCTTCGGAATGCCTATGCCGGTGTCTGAAACTTCGAGGATGAGGTTGATGCGCGTTTCGTCGGGTTCGCCGGGAGCGCCGGCATCCTTGCCGGCGGTTGGTGTGGAGAAGGATGCGCCGTGGTCAGTGGTCGCGTTCTCCCTCACCCCAGCCC
>SXMN01000192.1 GCA_005777315.1 Verrucomicrobiales bacterium | reverse complement strand
TGTCATCCACAGCGACTTTGAGCGGGGTTTCATCAAGGCTGAAACGGTGAGCTACGAGGATCTTGTCCAATGCGGTTCAGTAGCCGTCGCTCGCGAAAAGGGCCGCTACCGCATGGAAGGCAAGGAATATGTCGTCAAGGATGGCGATGTGCTGCTGTTCAAGTTTAACGTCTGAACACTGTAACTGGCCTATCCTTGCAAGCCGCCGGGTGTTGATCAGATCGGACAAGGCAGGACCGCATTGGGGAACTGCCTTCCGCAAAGGACTCATCGTTGCATCTTCTGCCACTGACGGCTAATACCATCCGTCCATGAACCTCTTATCACCGCTGCTCGCCTGCTTCATAACTTTCACTGCACTCGTCCAGGGAGCCGAGTCACCGAAGGATTACACTCGCACTGAAGACGTCGTCTATGGCCGGAAGTTCGGCACGGCGCTGACTTTGGACGTGTTTCAGCCGTCCAAACAGAACGGTGCAGCGATTCTCTTTATGGTGAGCGGAGGTTTCTTCTCCAGCCACGAGGCGATCAACGTCTCGATGTACAAGTCATTCCTGGATCGCGGCTACGTCGTGTTCGCCGTCGTGCATGGCTCGCAACCGCGGTTCATCATTCCCGAAATCACACAGGACATTCATCGCGCGGTGCGCTTCGTCAGGCACAACGCCGGCAAGTGGGGGGTGAACCCGTACAAGTTTGGAATCACCGGTGCAAGCGCGGGAGGGCACCTCTCGCTAACGATGGGCACACAAGGCGGCCCGGGGAAACCCGATGCGAAAGATCCGATCGACCGCCAAAGCAGTGCCGTTCAAGCCGTCGCCTGCTTGTTTCCGCCGGCTGATTTCCTCAACTGGGGCCGGGAAGGTGATGACGCAGTCGGTGTGGGAACCCTGGCAAGTTTTCAGCCAGCCTTTGGAGTTCGCTCGGCATCCGCTGAAAGCCGCCAGGCATACGGAAAGGAGATTTCTCCACTGAATTTTATCAAACCATCGATGCCTCCAACGCTTATCATCCAAGGTGACGCCGACAAACTCGTCCCCATTTATCAGGCCGAGATGTTCGTCAAGCGCGCCAAAGAAGCAGGCGCGCCTCCGGTAAACTTGATTGTCAGGCCGGGCAAGGACCACGGCTGGCCTGACATCGTGAAGGATCTCGACATCTTCACCGACTGGTTTGATGAACACCTGCGTGGCATGAAGCCAGCCGGTGAAGCCAGGGAAAAATAGCCTCCTGTTCGGGTGAATCGAGATCCCGTCGATGCACTCCTTTGTCATGCTTCGCGCTGCATGAATGCGCCATGACAAATACGCTTACTTGCATACGAAACTCTCAACCCACCGGATCATCACCAACCAGCAGCAATTCAAGCCCTGCGTTGCGCCGGTACAGAATTCCGCTGGCAGTCAAACTGGCATATACCGCATTCATGGGGGTACTCGTTCCGGTTTATTGGATGAAATACGGGCCACCGAACTTTCTCTATTTCTGTGACATCGCACTTTTTCTGACTCTGGCAGCGGTATGGATGGAGAGCGGTTTCTTGGCGAGCATGGCGGCTGTCGGAATAATCCTGCCACAAATGCTTTGGTGCGCGGACTTCGCGGCTCATCTCGCAGGGTTCAAAGTAACGGGAATGACAGATTAGATGTTTGAAGCTCAACGACCGCTTTTTCTGAGAGGATTGTCCCTTTTCCATGGATGGCTCCCTTTCCTGCTTCTTTTTCTCGTGAAACGCCTGAACAACAATCCGCGTGCTTTCATGGCTTGGACTTTCGTTGCCTGGACCGCGATGCTGATCAGTTACTTCCTCCTGCCGCCCACCGGAGCCCTGCTGCCGAACCCACAAACACCGGTCAACGTGAACTACGTTTTCGGCCTCAGCGACACCGCGCCTCAAAAGTGGATGCCGGGTTGGGCATGGCTTGCACTGATGCTGACCGCGATGCCGCTGGCGATCTACCTGCCCACCCACGCTTTGCTCGTGAAGCTTTACTCGCCGTCGATGCGAACTGTGCAATAAGCCAGATCAGTCAACCTGAAGTGTGCTTGACGCAGGCTGCTCCGCAGAATCTCGAAAGCCACCGCTCATCTTCAGAAGAACATGAGCCCGAATCCTGCGCCAATAGAAAACAACAGGAACGAGATCAAGGCGCGCCATTGTACCGGAACTAGCGCGCCTTTGTCGTCGAAGTGAGTCCACATGCGCCAGGCAGCATCCGTCGCTACGGGCATCGCGATGAACCCGCACCATACGCCTTTCGGACACTCGAGCCAGGGCAGCGCCGCCAGCCAGAGAAAAGCCAGGCAAACCATCCCGAAGAACACGCGACTTGCCTTCCGCCGCCCCAATCTCACCACGAGCGTTCGCTTGCCAGTTGCCATGTCGGCGGCGTGATCGGGGAATTCATTGACCCACAGAAATAAGGCAATGAGCAGCCCCAGCGTAATCGATGGCCCCACAATCAAGAAGGGCAGGACACCGTGCTGAACCAGAAATGTTCCTCCGGCAACCAATGGGCCGTATCACACGCCGACCGCCAGCTCGCCAAACCCGCGATACGACAACTTGAGTGGCGTCGCATGGTAGAAGTAGGCGCACCCAAGTCCCACGAGCCCGATCCAAAGGATCCTCGGCTCGCGCGCAGCCACGATCCAGAACCCGGCTGTGGATCCAGTCAGATAACCCACGGCGGAGATGGTGATTGTCTCGCGTCGTGTCAGCAGTCCGTCCACCAGCACACGCCTGCCTCCGGAGAACGGGCTGCGGTCTTTCTCAGCCACAGCGAGATCGGTTCCGGAATCGAAATCAAAGATTTCACCCGAAGCATTTTTGACGACTTCGATGGCAAAGATCCCCAACGCAAATGAAGTTGGTTGCACCCATGTCAATTTGGTCGTCCGGATTCCGGTACGATCGACTGCAATCTGGCAACCAGCCATGCTGCGGCATTCCAGCTTTTGCGAATCCTCTCCTCTTTCTTGGGACGATACTTCAAAATACTGAGGTGACTGTGGGTGGAGAACTGTCTTCTCGGCCCGTTCAGTCCTTCTGCCGTTTCGCCTCGAAGTCAAAAGTGCGGTCAGTGCCGCCAAAATTGGAGTTGATCTTGCCTTTGATCACATCTCCATCGTACTTCCCTGCGTACTTGCTGGTAAACGTCTGGCCGTCCCGCTCGCGAAGGACGTTGAAGGAGATTTCGCTGCCAGTGATCTTCCCGTCCGAGATCGCCGATTCGCGGTCATTGACTTTCATCGTCCCCGTCAATTTCTCCCCTTCCTGCTTCAGGTCCAGCACTGGCTCCAACGTCTGACCGCCGCCCGTTGTAAACGAATACTTCCATTTTCCGTTCACAGAAGCTGCCGCTTTGGCGGGAGCACCCTGGCGTTTCGCCACCCATTCACGGCTGCGCGCTTGACCGTCACGCCCAAACTCCATTTTGCCTTTGATCGTGTCGGCGCTGACGGTGCCATGATAGTTTTGAGTGAATTTGTTGCCGTCTCTTTCCCGGACAACTTGGAATGAGATCGCGTCACCTTTCAACGCCGCGTCCTGAATGGCCGACTCCGTGTTTCGGCCCGAGATCATTCCACTCAGTTTATCCCCCCTCAAGTTTCAGTTTGAGCGTGGTCTCGCGAGAATCACCGTTTTGCGTGGTCACAGTCCATGTCCACGTGCCGGTGGGATCCACTTTCTTGTCGTCTGCGAATGCGACCAGCGCCAGCAGTGACAGACACGAAAGGAACGTCATTCGAGTCAGGTATGGTAGTCGTGATATCATAGGATGGTGGGATAAGTTACGAGGCTGACTATCCTCCGGTTACGGCACATCGGCAAGAAACAATCCATGCACGGAACTCGCGCTACAGTTCTGCAAAATACGGGATCTGAGTGACAAAAGAGATTCACTAGAAAATCTCGAGCCATTTCTTGCCCTGACTGCTCCTAAGGATCGCTTCACATAGCTCCACCTCATGATGACCGTCCGCGGCGGTGGCAAACAGCAACGGAGTTTTGCGTCCACCAGCGATATGCTCGTAAACCGCGCGATACTGCATCTTGTGGCTGTCTGGAAAGCCCTCGGGATGACCGCCGGGATAGTCGGTGAATCCAGCGACGTCCTCGCTGAAGCCGGCGGTGGCACGTTGGAGAACCTGGTTTGGCTCGTCCCGGCGGCCGACAACGATGTCGTTCGGATTTTGAAGACTCCACCGCACACTTCCCTTGGTTCCATAAATGCCCGCGTAGAGATCGCACTTCCAACCGGCGGCCACTTGCGAGATCGAGGCGTTGGCGTGGACATTTTTCACGAAGCCGTGACTTGCCTTGCCAAACTTGAGCAGGACAGTTCCGAAATCTTCCGTGTCCACTTTGTAAGGAACCATCGTCTTCGGGTCGATTTTGGCAAAGGTCTGTACCTCGCCCTTCGGCCGGTATCGGCTCTTGTGAAACGTCTCCAGGTGCGCGAACACAGCCTCAGCGCGCGCGCCGAGAATGAACGAAACCGTGTCAATCCAGTGCGTGCCGATGTCACCGACAGCGCGAAGCTTGCCGCCTTCGCTGGCGAGCAACCGCCAGTTGTAATCCGTTTCCTTGAGCAGCCAGTCCTGAAAGAAGTGCCCCTGAACGTGCATGATCTGACCAAGATCGCCTCGCTGCACCATCGCGCGCATCTGGAGCACGGCGGGGAAGAAGCGGCACATGTAGTTCACCGCAAAGACTGGCGAACCTCTCCTCTTCACAGCAGCCACGACCTTCGCCGTGTCCTTCGCGGTCATGCCAAGGGGTTTCTCGCAGATCACATGTTTCCCGGCCTTGAGCGCGGCAAGCGATTGCTCAACGTGAACCTTGTTCGGGGAAGTGATGTGAACGACATCCACATTCGGGGAGCGATACATCGCCTCGTAATCATAATCACCATAGACTTCAGGGATGCCCCACTTTTCCGCGCAGGCGCTCGCGGATTTTGTCGATCCGCAGATCGCGGTGACTTGAACGCCAAGTCGTTTGAGAGCTTCAATGTGGACGGGGCCGATGAATCCGGTGCCAATGACACCGGCGCGGAGTTGATGTAGAGGTTGCACGGCGACTCTTCTAGCGAAAGCTTGAATGGACGACAACTCAGTGTTTGAGCATCTCTGCAATGGCAGCTACGAAACGCTCGTGAGCGAACTCACCCGCATCCTTGAACGTGTTCAACAAGGCGATCCCCGCGCTGGAGAGGAATTGCTTCCACTGGTTTACGAGCAGCTGCGCAAACTCGCCGCCGCGCGGATGGCGAACGAGGCCGCCGGTCACACGCTTCAACCCACCGCGCTCGTCCACGAAGCCTGGTTGCGCCTCTCGAAAGACCCCGATGCGTGCTGGGAAGATCGCGGGCACTTCTTTGCGGCGGCTGCCGAGGCGATGCGTCGAATCCTCGTCGAGAACGCCCGGCGCAAACTGGCCTTGAAACGAAATGCTGGCCGTGAGCGGGTGCCTCTCGAAGAACTCACTGTCGCAGCGACCGCGGATGACGAGACCGTAGCGCTCATAAACGACGCGCTGGATCTCCTCACAGCTGAAGATCCAGGCGTGGCCGAATTGATCAAACTGCGCTTCTTCGTCGGCCTGACGCATGAAGAGGCGGCACGCGCATTGGGCCTCTCTGAACGAAGCGCGCGACGAGACTGGGCTTTCGGGCGGACCTGGCTGTTTCGGGAGATCAACCGGATGAGAGGCTCGAAACCTTGAAAAGCTCGATGATGCCGGGCTGCGCGAAAAAGTAGTCTGGCTGCCCTCGCGATCCGGCCTCGGAGATTTGAGGTCGCGCCGTTCCCTTTGCCCAGTAACCGGAGCGCCGAGCAATGCTCGGCGCTCCATTCGTGGTTACGGGGTGCAAGGCGCGCACAAAGTCCGGAGCGTTCTCTCCATGAACCTACAAATAAGGCACAGAGTTTTGAAGGACGCAGAGAGTTATGTTTCGAGTCCTCCGTGTCCTCAAGAACTCGATGCTGAATCAATCCCACGTTGGTTCATGGCTGGTGAGCGGTCCGTAAGGAATAGGAGGCTCCCCATGATCCTGGGAGCGCTGGCATCCTTGCCGGCGAGATAATGCGCGCCCAACACGCTGGCGAGACGCCAGCGCTCCCAGTTAAAGAAGTATCAGAATAAAGACACCCGCTCATTTTCGATCCGCCGCCAACAAGACCGTCACTTTTTTGGCCGCTTTCGCCGGCGGAATGCGCATTGATGATTGAGAACCTGAATTCGATCCATGAACACCGCCACAAAACCGCTGAAGACGATCTTCAGCGAGGCCATCGAAATCGCCGACCCAGCCGAGCGCGGTCGTTACCTGGCCGAGGCTTGCGGCGCGGATGCGGAACTGCGCCACCATGCCGAGGAGCTTATCGCCGCCCACTCGAAAGCGATGTCGTTTCTCGACGCGGCGAAGACCGAGCAGCCGCCCACAGTGATCGCCAGCACCCCGCTGACCGAACGTGAAGGCTCGTTGATCGGCCGCTACAAACTGCTCGAGAAACTCGGCGAAGGTGGCTTCGGCGCGGTTTATGTCGCGGAGCAACGCGAACCCGTGAAGCGGCGTGTGGCCCTCAAGATCATCAAGCTCGGCATGGACACCAAGCATGTCGTCGCCCGGTTTGAAGCCGAACGCCAGGCGCTGGCCATGATGGATCATCCGCACATCGCGCGCGTGCTGGACGCCGGCTCCACCGACACGGGCCGACCTTACTTTGTGATGGAGCTGGTGCGTGGCCAGGCGATCACCAAGTACTGCGACGACAACAATCTTCCCACCCGCGAGCGGCTCGATCTATTTCTCAAAGTCTGCAACGCCATCCAGCATGCGCACCAAAAAGGCATCATCCACCGCGACATCAAACCATCGAACGTCATGGTCACGCTGCACGACGGCGTTCCGGTGCCAAAGGTGATCGACTTCGGCATTGCCAAGGCCACACAGGGCGAACTGACGGAAAAAACCGTTTACACCCAATTTCAGCAATTCATCGGCACGCCGGCTTACATGAGCCCCGAGCAGGCGGAGATGAGTGGACTCGACGTTGATACGCGCAGCGACATCTACAGCCTGGGCGTGCTGCTTTACGAATTGCTCATTGGAAAGACGCCGTTCGATGGCAAGGAGCTGATGATGTCCGGCCTCGACGAGATGCGCCGCACCTTGCGCGAGAAGGAGCCATTGAAACCCAGCACACGTCTGCGCGGCATGGCGGACGACGAATCCAGCACCACCGCCAAACGCCGCGGCGCAGACTTGCCAAAGCTCATGCACCTGCTGCGCGGCGACCTCGACTGGATCGTGATGAAGTGTTTGGAAAAGGACCGCACGCGCCGCTACGACACGGCCAACGGCCTGGCGATGGACATCCAGCGGCATCTCACTCATGAACCCGTGGCGGCCCGTCCACCGAGTCGATTCTACCGGCTGCAGAAAATGGTGCGGCGAAACAAAATTGCCTTCACGGCGGCTACAGTGGTGGGGCTCGTGCTCATCGCGGGATTGATCTCGACGACTCTCGGTTGGCGTGTGGCACGGATTGAACGAGACAACGCGATTCGCGCGCGTCAAGACGCGGAGAAGGCTCGCGCCGGCGAAAAAGCCCAACGCCAGCAGGCCGAGCAAGCGCGAGAATTGGAAGCAGAGGAGCGTCGAAAAGCCGAGCAGAGCGAACTGGCCGCCCGCAAGAACCTGTACGCTGCCGACATGCTCCTGGCGCAGCAAGCCCTTGCTGAGAATGATCGAGGCCGCGCGTTGAGGCTGCTGGACCAGCATCGGCCCAGGCTTCATCAGGCGGAACTTCGGGGATGGGAATGGCGCCATCTCTGGCGGTTGTGTCAGAGTGATGAGCTTGCTACGGTCGGGATGCATTCCAACAGCGTTTGGGTTGTCCGCGCATCTCCCGACGGAAGGCTTCTGGCCTCGGTGGACCTCGACAACACGCTCAAGGTTTGGAATGGCCAGCTCCGGTGGGAAATCACCAATCTCACCTCATCAGTCCAGATCACAGCAATTGCGTTCTCGACGGACGGATCGCTCCTCGCGATTGCGGACAGCAAAGGACGAGTGAAGCTTTGCGACCCGACCACTCTGCGAGAGTCCGGCTCGCTACACCATTCCAACCGCGTCGATACACTGACGTTTTCGGCCGATGGAAAAACGCTGGCCACCGTATCGCAAAATCAATTCAGACAATGGGATGTGAAATCTCGCCGTGAGATCAAAGTGCGAGACCTTCCGCACGGGGACGTGTGGTTTTTCAATTTCGGACGCAAGGACTGCATCTCCCCGGACAGCAGAACGGTTGCGGTGGGGACTAAGGAGGACGACGGAACCATCCTGTTGTGGGATTTGGAGAGGGGTTTCGTCCGCTCGACGATCCATCGATTTCGGGCTACGGCCTTGACCTTTTCTGCGGATGGCAAATTTCTCGCCGCTTCAACAGAGACCAGAAGGGACTACCGAGTTAGTATTTGGGAGGTGAGCAGCGGGCGACATGTAGCCGATCTTCCAGAGCAAAAGGATTACGTGTGGTCTCTGGCATTTTCTCCAGATGGTCGCGTGCTGACGACTGCCTGCCTGGACCAAACGCTGACGGTCTGGGACACAAAATCGTGGGAAAAAGTCGCGCGTTTGCGAGGCCATCTCGATGAGGTCTGGGATATTGCCTATTCGCCAGATGGCCGGACGCTGACCTCCAGCAGCAAGGATGGGTCAATTCGACTGTGGAGCACAGCCCCGCAGCATCGGGAGGAAAAGAGATTGGAGTTTCCCACCGAACTCTCGCGACTCGAAGTTTCCCCCGACGCCAAACATGTCTTCACTCTCAGCACGAACCTCGCCCGTGTTTATCAATCCTATCCACTGCGCGAGCTTGGAAGTTTTCCCATCGCCCCTACCAACATCACGAGCGCTGCCATATCTATCAATGCGAGGTTGGTTGCTTTGGGAGATGATCACGGCCTGATTAGAATCTTGGATTCAGACACCCAGACCTCGAAGGCGGAATGGCGGTGGACCACCAATCAGATTTGGAGGATCACTTTCTCGCCGAATACACGGAGACTGGCGGCAGCGTCCTCTTCCGGAAAATTAGGCCTGTGGGATTTGGAAACGACCCGTCTGATTGCCGAAATCGACGCACCAGGTTCCCAATTGAGTGGCCTCCGATTTTCTCCCGACGGCGACACGCTGGCGACACGGCTTGAGGAGCGTGGAGTGGCGCTATGGCGGGCCGGGGACGGAAAGCTCCTTGCCGAGTTGAAGGCGCATAAGTGGGGTGTGATAGGAATCGCTTTTTCGAGTGATGGCCGGCATCTCGTCTCCACCAGCCAGGACGGCAGCGCGCGCGTGTGGGATTTGACAACGCACGCGCCGACCGCGCGATTCCGCAGCCAGCTCAAAAGCATTTACGCTGCTGCGTTCTCTCCTGACGGCAACCGTCTGGCGATTGATACTGATGGCGGCCCGGTGAAGCTTTTCGACCTCGCAAACAGGCAAGAAGTGGCTGCTCTGTCCGGGCACACATCCGCGCCAATTCCCAAGATCTTCTTTCTGGATCACGATACGATCATGGCGGCGGGGTGGAAGGATGTGGTCGTCTGGCGCGCCGCGCCCGTCGCCGAGATTGACGCAGCGGAGAAGGCGCAGGCGGAACGCAGGTGAAATCCCGGAGTAGGGCATAGGCATCTTCTCACTTGTTCATTTCGTTCACCGGGTACTCCGGGAGCATCTTTGCTTTGGGCTTTTCGAGAATGGGAGTTACCACGTCAGCCTCGGCAAAGAATTGGTTTACCACAGACGAACTGCTCACTCTGTGGGATTTCGAGCGCGATGCCCTGCGCGTGGAGACAATTCCCACTTTCGCCGAGATCGAGGAAGTGGAGCAGCGCAAAGAGCGGGACCAGCGAAGGCAAGATGTGAAAAGCCAGCGAGGCGGTCCTGTTACCGATTCCCCAGCCCCCATCGTCGATGCAAAAATCTCTCGAACGGCGCGAAGAAGAGCCGGTCCGTCAGCAACCCGATGGCGATGATGACAAGCATGATTCCGAACACCTGATCCAGGGCGCTAAGTTCGCGACCGTAGTGGAGCAGAAGCCCAAGGCCGGAACCGCTGAGGACGGTGATATAAATTTCGGCTGCCATCAATGAGCGCCAGGCGAAGGCCCAGCCTTGTTTCATGCCGCTGACGATGAACGGCAACGCCGCCGGAAGGATCACGGCGAACCAGGTGTGAAAACCTCGCGAACCCATCGTGCGCGCGGCGCGCATATAGATCGGCGGCACGCTGCGCACGCCCGCGTCCGTCGCCAGCAGCACGGACCAGAGGGAACCCATCACGACGATGGAAAACATGGCAGTCTCGGTAAGTCCAAACCACAGCAGCGCCAGCGGCGCAAAGCACACGCTCGGCAACGTTTGAATTCCAAGAGCGAGCAGTCCGATGGTGTCCTGGCAGAATTTGAATCGCGCATTGAGCAATCCGAGCGGCAAGCCCAGCAGCAACCCGGTGAAGTATCCGAGCAAAAGACGTTTCAAAGTGACAAAGCTTGCGTCGATCATCGAGCCGTCGCGAATTGCCCCGGCCAGATACTTCAGAACATCGAGGGGCGATGGCACCAGCACCGGCGACCACACACCCTTGCGGACGAGCCATTCCCAGGTGACCACAATCACCGCGAAGAAGATGAAAGCAGAAAGCAAGCGTTTCATTCCGCGACCTCCCCGGTTTCCGGTTTCAAATGCCGCTTGAGAGCACGCGTGATTTCCGTGGCGTATTCGGCAAGCGCCACGGTGTTGATGTCGCGCGGACGGGGGAGCTTCACCAAAAACTGCTCCTGCACCCGGCCTGGATGCGGTGAGAAAAGCACGACACGGTCACCGAGGCACGCGGCTTCGCGCACGTTGTGGGTGACAAAAACAATCGTTTTGCGGCGTTCCTGCCAGATGCGCTGCAAATCGCCGTAGAGTTGCTCGCGCGTCAGCGCGTCGAGGGCGGCGAACGGTTCGTCCATGAGCAGCACACGAGGATTCGGCGCAAGGGCGCGCGCCAGGGCCACGCGTTGCGTCATGCCGCAGGACAGTTCGTGAATGTTCGAGCGTTTGAATTTCTCCAGACCTACCAGCCGGATGTAAAACTCAGCCACATCCCGGCGCTCTTTGTTGTTCAGGCCGGGCTTGAGCCGGAGGCCGAAGAGCACGTTGCCCATCACGTCAAGCCACGGGAACAGCGCCGATTCCTGAAACATCATCATGCGGTCACGACCGGCGTCGGTCACAGGCTGGCCGCTCGACTCCACCCGGCCGGAGTCGGGCTGCTCGAGGCCCGCGATGATGTTGAGCAGAGTCGATTTCCCGCAACCACTGGGGCCGACCAGACACACAAATTCGCCTTCCTGGACGCTCAAACTCACGCGGTCAAGGGCCAGAACGCTTCCCCGCTGCGTCTTGAAGGTTTTGGAAACCTGATTGCACACCAGTTTTTCTGGCGGAGCGTTTTGAAGTTCGGCTTGAATGCTCATCATCGCACCTCCGGAAGTCTGGCCTCGCGCAAACAAAGATTGAGAAGGGACAGATCGTAGATTCGCGAGAGGTCCGGCTTCGTTCTGAGCAATCCGGTCTGATGCGCATCCTCGGCGGATTTGAAGAGCGACGTGCTGATGGGATCGTAAGTAAGCTCAATCCGGTTCCATGCGCGATCAAGCGTCTCGGTGGGCAGGGCACGGGTTGTCTCGGCCTTCAGTTCAGCATTGAGAATGCGCTTGGCCTCGTCTGGATGCGAGTTGATCCACTGAGTCAATTCCACGTGAGCCGCGATCCACTTTTTCAGCAGCCCCGGCCGCTCGTTGAGGAATCGTGCGCTGCTGACCAGGTGGGTCGTCACGTGCCTGCCCTTGGTTTCCGCCCAAAGACTTGCTTCGTTGAAATAAACCTTGCCCCTTGCTTCCAGCTCCAGACGGCTGACCCAAGGCTCAACCATCCAGACAGCATCGAATGTCCCTTGCTTAAACAAGGCGAAGAGGTCGGAGTTGGCGATTGGAATCACGCGCGCATCACCACCAGTGAGCGTGATGCGCAGCCCCTTTGACTGAAGCCACGCTCGCGTCGCCACATCCTGCGTGTTTCCGAGCTGCGGAGTGCCAATCTTCCGTCCTCTGAAATCTTCATCTTTCTGGATGCGTCCGTCGGGCTGCACCACCAGCGCGGCACCGCCACTGCAAGCTCCGGCCACAATCCGGATTTCCTCACCGCGCGATCTAAGATATGCGTTGACCGCCGGATTTGGGCCGACGTACGTGATATCGACGGACCTCGCGAGGATGGCTTCCATGGCGGTTGGACCGGCGTTGAACACAATCCACTTCACTTCGACGTCGACCCCCAGCCTCTGCTCAAACCATCCCTTTCCATCTCGGCTCAAACCATGAGCGATCACTCCATGCGCATGAGTGACATTCGGAAAATGACCAACGCGAATGACGGCCTTCCCAGCGAACACCGGGAGAGCGGCCAGGCACCATGCCAGTATGAATGGAGTGGCTCGGTTCATTTTCGTGAACGCCGGATCTTTGGAAATGGTCTGGCGAATGGGATGTCAACTCCGTTGCGACGAAGCTTCCGCAGCGTCACCTCCACCACTTGTGCCAGAGTGTACCGGTCGAGAATCTCCGCGATGGCATTGCGCACATCGAGCATCAGCATTCGCAGACCGCAATGTTCCTCATCGGGGCACGAGCAGCGCTCGTAGAAGTTTTGACTGACACACGCGATGGGCGCCAGCGGCCCTTCAATGCGACGCACAAGGTCGCCAATCTTGATCTTGTCCATCGGCATCTTCAGCCAGTAACCGCCCTGCTGACCGCGCTTGCTGTCCAGGTAGCCGGCTTCCTTCAGCTCGACCAGGATGGCTTCGAGAAATTTGATGGGAATGCGCTCGCGCCGGGCCAGCTCGGCGATCTGTATCACCGAGCGTCCCGCCTCCTGCGCAATCCCCAGGTCTATCAGGGCGCGCAGGGCGTACTCTCCACGTTTGGTCATCCGCATAGATCAAAGTCTAGTGGATAAGTGGACAATGGCAACATGAATTTTCAGAGTGCTCCTTGCGGGGGGGGGCATCCACAAGTTGTTGGTGAACTTGGCTGTCGGCCAGGAGCGCGGTTGTGTGCGCAGCACCAGCCGCAGCAGGTCTGGCGTAAGGGCGAGCCAGCGATACTGCTGCGACTGGCTTTCAGCAGAGTCGCGCTCCACCGACAACCTGTGGATGCACTGTCCTCGCGGGGACCATTGAGCCTGAGTACCGCGCCCAAGCCTCCCGCTTTCAAGCATCCGGCAGCCACCGCGGATGATCCGCCCCACGACCATCGATTCCGCGTGTCAGCAAACGTGGTCCGCCACCATTGGCGTTCATCACCCACAGGCCGGGAGACTCTCCAGTCGCACATCGGCAGAAGGCGATTTGTTTGCCGCGAGTTGATTCGCTGGAACGGAAATCCCAGAGCGGAGGTTCATGATGTGTCAACCGGGTCAACGCGCCGTCAGCCGGGTTCAGACGGCAAATCTCCGAGCCGCCTCGTGCAAGCTCGGGTTTCCAATCACGGTTGAAATGATCGGTGTCAGGGCGCTGGGGTTGAAATTCCCAGGCTACTTTTGAACCGGGAATTTTGCAGGAGAATAGGATCTGCCCATCGCGCGTCCATGCTGGCATGTTAGAGCCGCCCCCACGCTGTTGAGGATTGCCATAAGTCGCCCCGAACCATTGCGCCTGCCCGCTGGTGAGCACTCGATGCTCCGAACCATCTGGCCGGCCAATGCAGATGTCCGACCAGTCATGCCCAGGGTCGCTCTTGAAGAGACAGTCCTGGTAGAGCACCCAGCTTCCGTCGGGCGACCAGCTCGTGCCGAAATAAAGATGATCGGGATGCCCCGCGACGCGGACACGATTCGCGCCGTCAACATCACATGTCCAGATCTCGTAACCGCGCGGACTGGCCAGATGAAATGCAACGCGCCGCCCATCCGGGCTGAGACTCAATCCATACGGCAGACCTTCGCCAGGGCGTGTGAACTCGCGTGCATCGGTCCCATCGAAGTTCATGCTGAAGATCTGGCCGACTTTGTTGCGCACCACTTGTACGAGGATGCGTTCATCGCTCACGAGCAGTGCAGGAGTGTAAAAGACTGCCAGGCGGTCTCGTGTGGCAATTTCCGTAAGCGAATCCTTGTCGAGATCGTACAGCCAGAGGTGAGTCGGAGTCTGGGTGTAATACTCTTCGAAAGGTCGTCCTGGTCCGTCGCGTCGTGGCTCCATGCTCAGGAAAATGACGCGGCGTCCGTCGGAGAGAAATGGCCCGGGCTGCCAAGTCGCCTGATTTGGGACGTTGAATTCGAGCGTGTGGAAACCCAAGCCGTCTGCATGGATCAGGCACGTTTTGCCTGCCGAGGTGAAGAAGAGGCGCGAGGGCAAACTGCGCGCCCTCTCGTTCGTGTGAACGCAGCCAGACAGCGCGGCGATCGAGCCGAGTGTTGCCGACGCGAGGAAGGATCGTCGATGCATTCGGGCATCCGGTCCAGGTGACGTAAGACTGCCACTGCTCAACTCAACTTCCGAAGCTTGGTCACGCGGCCAGTGTGGACCCATTCGGCGACAATGATGTTGCCCTCCGCATCGAAGCACGCGTCGTGTGGGTGAAGAAACTTCCCCGCAACCCAGCGATCAGGCTGGCTTCGCAGCTTGTTCCCATCCTTGACGACCTCGGCACGCCACGCGGGATCTTCACCCAGATGAGCCACCACATTGTCCTTGCCATCGAGCAAGGTGATGCGTGCGCTGAGGTCGGGCACGAGCATCAGATCCTTGTACGTGTCGAGGTTCGCGGGAAGAATGAAACCGTCGAGCGTCTTGCGATGCTTGCCGTCGAGCGTGAACCACTGGAGCCGGGCGTTCGCGCGATCCGCCACCGCCAGCATCGACTCGCGTCCCGGGCGGGCGTCAAGGCAGATGCCGTGAGGAGTGTTGAATTCACCCGGGCCTCTGCCCACCGCGCCGAATGCGGAGAGCCAGTTGCCATGTTTGTCATATTGATGGATGCGGAAGGCACCGTAACCATCCGCCAGATAAAAACCGCCGTCCGGTCGGAAGGCGTAATTGGTGGGCATGAACCGGTCGCGACCCCAGACTCTCTTCGGCTGTGCGGCCTCGCCCTCAGGATAGAGGCCCGAGGCCATCGGCGCTCGTCTTTCCCAGATGACTTCTCCCTTCAAGGTCAGCTTCGCAAAATTCTTCAACTGCTGATAACCGGTGACGTAAAGAAACTGCTCGCGTCCTTCAGTGATCACTTCGAGACCATGCCCGCCTCCTTGGAACTGATTGCCGAAGGCACGAACAAATTTTCCGGTCTGATCAAACACGAAGATCGAAGGATGATCCTTCATTTCCTCTCGCCCTTCATGGATCACGTAGAGCAAGCCCTCGCGGTCCACGGCGACATTGTGGGTCGTCTGCCAGGTATACTTGTCGGGCAGCTTTGCCCAGTTGTGCAGCACCTCGTAGCGATGCTCATTCTGGCCCACCACGAGTTGATCGGCAGCCTTGCTCCGGGTCAGGAGGTTGGGCAATGCGATGGTTGCGGCGGCACACTGAGTGGCGCGCTGGATGAAACGGCGGCGGGATTGGTGGTGATCGAGTTTCATGAGAAAGGATGAGGATAAAGTTGGCCGATCGTCATTGGTTTCGGGAACGGCTCCACTCTACGCAATCGTTCGTGTCAATCAACTCATCGTTTGGATTTTTGCCCCCCGGATGCAGAGAACAGCCCGTAAAGCCGTAACCACGAATGACCACGGGTTTTGAAGTCCGGTCAGGGACGAACGACCATAGCCTGCGGTCTCAACCGTGAGTTGCAGATTCAGAGATGACCAAGCCTCGGAGGGGCGAAAGAATCTATTGCGTGAACCGCACGATTTCTTTCGTCCCTGACGGGACTTGTTCCCATACCGATCTGCAACCCACCGATGAATCGGTGGGCTATTCTCGGGCGTCCCTCCGGGACTTTGGAATCGTCCCGCACTCACGCGGTTTTGCCCAGCCACTTGAACACGGACGTTTCCACCGCGGCAAGTTGCGCGGGGTTCAGCACACCCAGTTTGCGAATGGCCCGGACGGTTGGGTAAGTGGCGATGCTTTGCGCGATGAACGCACCATCTTTGAGAAATGGGACTTGAACTTTGATCTCAAACTGCGAGCCGCGAAGGGTGGTGCTGTGGAAAACAATCGTGAGAACGGCGCGGTCAGTTTCGGTGAAGGGAACACTGAAGATGAGAACTGGCCGGACTTTTTCCACCATGCCGCAATCGAACAACCAGACTTCCCCGCGTCTAGGAGGCACGTTCCTCCTCGTCCTGCAACGCGGCGAGTTGGTCTCCGGCAGCGGCAGCCACGTCATCGCTCAACGGGCCGGAATCCCACGGTGGCAGGTGGTGAATGACCTCCCGCACAAACTCCTGCTTCTCCTCAACCCGCAACGCTTCGAACTCGGAAAGCAATTTTGCCGTGGTGTTACTCATGCGGGAAGTTTACCCGCTGGCGGCGGGATTGTCAGTCGCTAAGTTCACTTCTCCACGCCTTAATTGACCACGGATTTCACGGATTCGAATTCCTCCCATCCGAGTTATCCGTCATCCGTGGTTAATCCCTTTTCCTTGTTCTCACTCACCAACCGTTTCCAAGTCAGCGTGGCTTCCTTGAAGTTCAGGAGCAGCGCCACCTCCAGACCGGTGATGTTCAGGTAGCCAAGCATCTGGGCGATGTGAGTATCGGTGAACGCGCTCACCACCTGCGGGTCGGCGATGGCTTTGCCGTCCACGATCAGGTCCGGCACGAGTTTGCCAATGAAGTGGCCCTTGTAATGAACCGGATACTCGCGCTCTTGTTCCACCGTGTGTCACCAAACATCCACCGGCCCTTGCGGAACCGGAATGTTTTCCCGACGAACCGATGCCGGCTCCTCCATGAATGAAGCGACGAGCGGCGCGGGGCGGTACTGGGGGCGCAACTGTCCATTGTCATCGAGGAACTGCTCCCTCCATCGAAGGTAATTTTCCAGCACTGAAAGGAATTCCTCGCGTGTAGAAATTCGCACGACTGCCTTGTTGAACTCATTCGCCGGTCCAAACCGTTTTGAGTACCATGGCGCGACCTTGCGGAACATCCGGCATCCAATCTCCTCGCCGAACACCTCGATCATCAAGTCGAAGTGCCGCCGCAAGACTCGAACACGCTCTCCAAAAGCTACCTCGGGCTGGAGCTCGCCCGTCGCCAGGTAATGTCGTGTGTGGGTAAAAATCCACGGGTTGTAAAACGCCCCTCGTCCGATGCTCACTCCCGCGCAGCCGGTTTCATTGAGCATCATCTTCGCGGCCTCGGGTGTCGTGACATCGCCGTTGCCGATCACCGGGACACGGCTTAATGCGCTCACAACGGCTCGAATACCCGCCAGGTTCACCCTGCCTCCGAAACCCTGTTCACGCGTGCGTCCATGCACGAAGATCGCGGCGACTCCCACATCCTCAAGAGCGCGTGCCAGTTCCGGCGCCGTAAGGTTGTCGTCATCCCAGCCCAAACGCATCTTGGCAGTGACCGGGATCTTCACCGCATCGACCATGGCCTTGACGAGCGCCGCCGTCTTGCCCAACTCCGTCATCATTGCCGAGCCGCCACCCACGCGGCACACTTTCCGTACCGGACAACCCATGTTGATGTCCACCGAGGATACTCCCTGAGCTTCGAGGAAGACAGCAGCGTCTCGCATTTCCTCCGGCACTGATCCAAACAGTTGCACCGCCAATGGACGGTCTGCGGCGCACGTTTCGATCAGCTTCAAAGCCTTGCGATTCCGTTCCAGGATGGAACGGGCGTTGACCAGATCCGTCGTGCAAAGATCCACTCCCCCGACTTCCCTGATCACGAGCCGGAATGGCAGGTTGGTGTATCCTGCCAGCGGCGATAGAAACAAATTTGATCTCAACTGCAATGAACCCAGGGCAATCATCTCGGGCGGCAGTATGCCATGAGCGGTGAAGGGAGCAACGGATTGCGGATTTCACATTCTTCATCAAAACTTCCATCGAAGTCGCCTGTGACGGTCGAACCAACACAGGCCCCGTGGCGAAGGCCCCACCGCAAGACTCCTTCGAATTCTAAAACATGCTCTCAGGGTAACTTGGAGCCCGGGACGCCTTCCTGCTGTTTGCCGATAAACCACCAAAACCAAATCGTTCCCAGTCCACCGCATACCGCTGCGCCGACAAAATTTGCCTGCGGACTGATGCTCCAGAGCCAGGCCCCCAGGAACGAACCCGAAGTCACAACGCAGTCACGAATGAGATAATAGGCACCGTAGGTGCGAGCGCGCAGCACGGGGGAGGCCTGTGCGATGATGAGGGCTTTGCGGGCTGGTTCACCGAATTCCTTCAAGCCGCGCACCACGAATGCCAAGGCGAGCCACTTGAAGTTGTCCGCCCAGAGCAACGTAACCGGGAACAATGTGAAAAAAGCAAATGTTATCAGGACAAACGGGCGTTGGCCGTATTTGTCCGCCAGGTGCGCGACCGGAATGTAACAAACCATCGCCGTCACCATTTCAATGCCCACGAGCCAGCCGAATTCCTTCGCACTCACACCACCGTGATTCATGGCCCACAGGATGATGAAAGCGTAGGGCAGCCGCTCGCAGAAGCGGATGAGAATGTCGCTGACAAGGAGTTCGCGCAGTGTCGGGTTGAAGGATTTTACAACGTTGAAGAAGCCAGGATCGTGACCAGCGGCAGCCGGGACGGGCGCCACGGGCTGTTCTGCCATGAACCATTGGAAAATTGCCGTGGCCGCACTGAGTGCGATGCAACCGCCCAGTGCGTAATGAATTCCTTGTTCCCATCCAAAGCGGGAGATCAACCATCCGCCGATGAGCGGGCCAGCCATCATCGGTACCCGGCGCACCATTGATTGCACACCGATGCCCATCGTGTGCTGTCGCTTGTCGAGCGATGACGCCACCACGCTGAACGTCGCGGGCAGGGACAACGCGCTCCAGGCGAGGAAGAGAAAGGCTCCAACCAGCAAGGCAATCCAATGATGCCACAATAGCACCAGGACATAACCGGCGAGGGACAGAACGTTGAAGAGAAGCAACGAGCGCCGTTGCCCCCAGCGGTCGGTCAACCAGCCACCCGGGTAGGCATAGACAGCACCGAGCAATGTTTGCAGGGCATCGAAGAGGCCGATGACAAACACTCCCGCGCCGAGAATCTCCAGATACTTCGGCGCGAACCCGAGCCACAGCCTCTCGCCCGTTCCGGCCAGCACCAGCGCTGCCAGCAACAGCACCGTGTTGCGTCGCAATCCGAGGAACGCAGTGATTCGCAACCAGGTGTTCAAGCTTTCATGGTGGCTGTCCAGCTTTGGCGTGCTGGCTAAACGGCTTCATCTGGTCGGGCTTGATCTGCTCTCAAACCTTTTGCGGCAGTTGAAAACGGCCCCTCAGCGACCCAGTAACATTTTCAAGTAAGGCAGATCGGCGGTTGATGTCGCCTTCGGATTTGGCGTGAGGCATTCCACCAGCTTCACCGGCTGGCCGATCAATTCACACGCGGCCGTGTCGTCTGTCACGGAGGCGGCATTCTTTCGGACGACCTCCAAGGCGTGCAGGATCACCGTGTATCGAAATGTTTGCGGAGTTTGCACGGCCCAGAGCCTGGACCTGTCCAGCGTCCGGTGAACCATGCCTTCTGCATCCGCCTCCTTGACTGTATCGGTGACGCGTTGGGCCGCGACGGCGGCTCCAACTTTTCTCGCCGCCTCAATCGTGGCGCGAATGATTTCCATCGAGGTACAGGGCCGGGCACCATCCTGAATCGCCACGATCTCAGTTTTTGCAGACACCGCCTGCAAACCGTTCCACACCGAGTCCTGGCGTTCGCGGCCACCCGCTACGAGCTTGAAGGTCTTCCGGAACTTGTATTCGCGCGCGAGTTCCTTGAACGCATCCTGCATTCCTTCCCGAACTACCACCACGATGTGGTCGATGTCGGGACTCGAGTCAAAGCGATCCCAGGTGTGCGCGATGAGGGGTCGTCCGGCTACTTCGAGGAAGAGCTTGTCCACATTGGGTCCCATCCGTGTGCCTTTCCCGGCAGCGACGATGATGGCGGAAGTCATGGCGTGCAGTGTAGGAAACCGTGTCCGAAGCGCAACGTTCCGCTATGTTGACTGGCAGTCGAGGACTTTCAACTGCACGGTGCGCCGACCGTTGAATTCATTGACCTGCGGCACGAATGCCAGATCAAAGCTCGATGGGATTACCGGACTTTTGCCTGTATTCCACCAAACTGCCTCGTGAGTCGTGGCGCCATCGGTAACCCAAAGCTTGAGATGCTGCTTCTCGCGTCCCATCGGCATTGGTGGCCGTTGATGCCGAAGCCGCCGGGCGCAGAGTTGAACGCTCGCATTCCCCTGCCCGCACGGCTGAAGCCGGTCGATTTCTTCGATTGTCCTGGTCGTGATTTGGCCAAGGGTCACTTCGGCATCCAGCTTCAAGACTGGACGCAATTGTTCTGGTTGTAGCGCGCGCCGGGCGAGATCATTCAAACGGGTCCGAAGCTCGGGAAGTTTTTCAGGCTCCACCGTGATGCCTGCCGCCATCGCATGGCCTCCGTGACGGACAAGCAGATCATCGCACTCGCGCAAGGCGGCAGCCAGATCGAAGCCTTCGATGCTTCTGCCAGATCCGCGCCACTGTTCCGCGTCACCACCCACGATCAGCGTGGGCCGGTGAAATTCACGCACCACTCGCGAGGCAACAATTCCAACCACGCCGATGTGCCACAGCATCTGCCCCTCGACGATCACGTAATCCGTCTCTGCCTGGAATCGTGCCCGGAGCGCGCCGATGACTTCGTCCGTGATATTCCGCTCGATCTGCTGGCGTTCCCGGTTTTGCGAGTCAAGTTCGTGCGCAATTCCAGTGGCTTCCTCAATACTTTGCGCCATCAACAGGTGCAACGCCCGCTCGGCGTTCTCCAGCCGTCCAGCGGCATTCAATCTTGGACCAAGCTGGTATCCGACGGCGTGAACCTCGACAGGTTCATTTACTTGGGCAACTTGCTTCAAGGCAATCAGTCCCGCGCGCGTAGTGTCGCCGAGCCGGGCGAGTCCTGCTGTGACCAGAATCCTATTCTCACCACGGAGGGGCACCAGATCGGCAATCGTTCCGAGGGCGACGAGATCCAGCAATGGACGCACATCAAATGATTCCATCCCAGCCAAGCCGAGCTGCCGTCCGCGTTTCACCAGCGCATGAACAAGCTTAAAAGCCAGTCCCACCGAACACAGCTCTGTGAAGAGTCCCTGGTTGCTGCCTGCCGCTCCATTTTCCCGGGGAACGCCCAGTTGTGGATTGACCAGAGCGTTCGCTGGCGGCGGTGGCGAAGATATTTGATGGTGATCGAGCACGACCACATCCACACCCTCGCTCCGGAGCCACCCGATCGTCTCCGTTGCCGTTGAACCGCAATCCACCGCCAGAAGCAACTTTGCCGGGTGGCGTTTGAGGCAATTCTCCACGGCTTCCCTCGTGAGTCCGTAGCCTTCGTCCATCCGGTGCGGCAGGTAAGCTTCCACGTGCCAGCCGAGCTGACGCATGGTCTCCATGAGCAAAGTTGTGGAGGTGACTCCATCCACATCGTAGTCACCGAAGATGACAATCTTTTCTCCAAGACGCAGCGCATCCAGAAGGCGGGTCACAGCCCCGTCCATGTTGGGCAGCAGGAATGGGTCGGCTAGATCGCGAAGTTTGGGAGTCAGAAAGCCCGCCGCAATTCCTGGATCAGACAAATCGCGATTCACCAAGCACTGCGCCAGCAGGGGCGACACCGCGAGTTCAGTGATGAGAGATCTTGCCAGCAGCGGTCTTGGTGTTGCGATTCGCCAGCGATAGTTCACGAGAGGATGGAATGTCGGCGGGGCTTTTTAGAAACCGCGAAGTTGCCATCAGGCGTTCGTTGTCACGGTTCAGTCGCACTTAAGATTTCTCCTCCGGCGCGGGTCGTAATTTGGCCGCCAACACAGAGAGGAGGATTGAAGCGCCAATCACCCCCAAGACGACCACAAGTGACAAGGTTGTCGGAATAACAACACCGATCCAGACCAGGAGCATCTTCGCGCCGATGAAGACAAGCACGATGGAGAGTCCATATTTGAGAAACCTGAAATACTCAATTGCTCCCGCGAGAACAAAGTAAAGGGATCGCAGCCCCATGATGGCGAAAACATTCGACGTGAAAACGATGAATGCGTCCTGCGTCACCGCGAAGATGGCGGGGATTGAATCCACCGCGAAGATCAGGTCCGTCGTCTCAACCATCACCAGCACGATGGCCAGTGGGGTCAGGGCGCGCCGTCCACGCCACTGCGTGATGAACTTCTGCCCCTCGAACTCTGGGGAGACGGGGAAGAGTCGCTGGGTGAGCCGGATCACAGGATTCTTCTCCGGATGAACCCCTTCATCGCCTGAGAAGAGCATCTTGATGCCGGTGAGCACGAGAAAGCCTCCGAGAGCATAGAGCATCCAATGGAACCGGTGGATCAGCTCGGCACCCACCCATATCATCAAGCCGCGCATCAGCAGGGCCCCGATGATTCCCCAGAACAGCACGCGATGTTGATACTCAAGCGGGACCCGGAAGTAGGCGAAGATGAGGGCGATCACGAACACGTTGTCCATGGAGAGCGATAACTCCACGACGTATCCGGTGACGAACTCGACGGTATCTGAACGATTCCACCCGCTGACGGTGCCTGGTGCCACGAAAGCGCCAAATATCAGCGCCACGCAGACCCAGACGATCGTCCAGCCGAAGGCCTCGCGAAATGAGACGACATGGGCTTTCCGGTGGAAGACGCCCAAGTCCAGCGCCAGGAAGATCAGGATGATCGAGACGAACCCTGCCCAGTACCACGGTCCGATGTCCGCCAGTGCAAGCATCGGCCGATCAGGCCTTCGCGGCTTCCACACTGTTGTCCATCACCACTTGCGAAGTCGCGGTCCGGGGGCGTTCTCCCTTGTGCCACCAGAGCACGAGCGCGCTCGCGATGTAGATACTCGAGTATGTTCCCGTGATGATGCCCACGATGAAGGTGAAGGCGAAGCCATTGATGGCACCACCGCCGAAGAGATACAGAGCCAGCGTCGATAGCAGGACCGTTCCCGAGGTGATGATCGTCCGGCTCAGGGTCTGGTTCAGCGCTTGATTGATCAGTTCACGGAAGGTTCCCCGGACGCCCAACTTCAGATCTTCACGGATGCGGTCAAAGATCACGATGGTGTCGTTGATTGAGAAGCCAATGATTGTG
Organism: Verrucomicrobiales bacterium; assembly: GCA_005777315.1. Classification (GTDB taxonomy): domain Bacteria; phylum Verrucomicrobiota; class Verrucomicrobiia; order Limisphaerales; family F1-12-MAGs170; genus F1-120-MAGs170. Next base: position 21,066 of record SXMN01000192.1, on the reverse strand, counting down.
AGCAGCGCCGCTACAGTCGTTGCGTCAAACTGACGGCCGGACAAGCAGTAACAGCCGATGGTCATGAGCACGTCATGGATGATCGCGATCACGGCACCCACGGCGAACGAAAACTCATAGCGGAAGGCAACGTACACCAGAATGCCAAAGAGCGAGAGCAGCGATGCGAGGATTGCCGTGCGTTGAATGTCAGCACCGACCGTGGCACCGACTTTCTGCACGCCCTGCCCGGTGAATTTGGCCTCCGGGAATTTCTCGATCAGCGTCGTCCGCGCTTTGGAACCCTCGTCGATCGCGGTGGTGATGTTGAGTGATTTCTTGCCGCTTCCAAAATCACTGCTGAAACCGACGATCGCGTCTTTGATGCCCACTTCCTCAAGCGCCTTGGCGATCTTTGTCCGGTAATCCTCCGTATTGATGCTCTGGTCGAACCCGAGGGTCACGCGATCTCCTCCGGCGAAGTCGATGCCCATCGTCGCCTTACCACGTGAAATGCCGTAGCCGATGCCGACAATAATAATCAACCAGGACAGGGTGAAGGCGGGCTTCGCCAATTTCATGAAATCCAGGTTGGTGCTGCGGATGATATGAAGCATCGTCAACGTCTTCAGCCATCCCTTGCCCATCATCCAGTCAAAGATGAGTCGCGTCACCACCAGGGCGGTGAACAAACTCGCGGCAACGCCGATGGTCAGCGCCACGCCGAAGCCCTTCACGGAACCCGTTCCGAGCAGAATCAAAATGATTGAGGAGATCAGCGTCGTGACGTGTGAGTCAAAAATGGTGCCAAACGCGCGATCATAACCGGCGGCAATCGCGCCCTTGAGAGACTTGCCCTTCGCCAGTTCCTCGCGGAGACGTTCGTAGATCAAAACGTTCGCATCCACCGCCATACCGACCGTGAGGACCACACCGGCGATGCCCGGCAGTGTCAACGTGGTTCCCACCGAGCACATCACTCCCATGAGGATGATGATGTTCGTGATCAGCGCGACATTCGCGACCAGTCCGGAGAACAGATAATAGACCATCATGAAGATGGAAACCGCCGCAGTGCCCACGATAGACGCCATCACACCACTGCGAATGTTGTCTTTGCCCAGCGAGGGTTCGACGCTCGTCTCCTCCATGAGATCAAGCGAAGCCTCCAGCGGGTTCTCGAGGACGTTCGCCAGCTCAAGAGCCTCCTTTAGTGAAAAATCTCCCGTGATGCTGGCGGTTCCGCCTGGAATCGGTTCATTGATCCGGGGAGCGGAATAAAGTTCCCCATCGAGAACGATGGCCAGTTGTCGGCCCACATTCTCTTTTGTAACGTCCGAGAACAATTCAGCGCCCTTGGAGTTGAATGCGAGCGCAATGCCGGGAACCCCCGTCATCGGGTCCGGCTGGACGTAAGCCCTGGAAACATAAGCGCCCGTCAGCCCCTTCTCCGGCTTCTTTTTGACGAGGTAGGCATCAACTCGTTCGACCCCATCCTTGTCCTTGCGCTTGATGCGGAGCATTTCGTGATTGGGGCGAGTCAGCCCCTGCTGAACCAAGGTGGAACTTTCCGGATGCACGAGCCGAAACTCCAGGAAAGCAGGCTTCTGGATCTGGGCCTTGGCACTCTGGATGTCGGCCTCGCTCAACCCCGGTAGTTGGACCCGGATCTGATCTTCGCCTTCAGGTTGGATAATCGGCTCGGCCACGCCAAACCGGTCCACACGGCGGCGCAACACCTCGACCGCCTGCCCCAGCACCCGCTCGCGCGCCTCGACGGCATCGACCTCGTTCGTGCCGGTCTGCTCGGGCGGTTTCAGGCGAACCAGGAAGGATGTTCCACCTTGAAGATCCAGGCCGAGCTTGATCTTGCCGGCGTTCTGTTGCTGGAGTTTCTGGAGAATTGCCTTGCTGGGATCGGCTTCGGTGCTTGCCTTGATGAACGGGAAGAATGGCGTGATGTCGTTCGTGCTGATCGCCTGTTGCAGATTGGCGAACGTTCGTGTCGGGTTGGCGGCGTCCAGTTTGCGCGCTTCATCCACGATGGTTCTCACCGTCGCCACCGAGTTGCTTTCGCCACGCGTCACCGCCCTTTCGTGGAACACGTCAATCAGGTTGGGCGATTGCGGCGGGTAAATGGACCACAGTGACCACGCGACGACGAAAACGACGAACGCGAACCTCCAAGACAAATTTCGATTCATGAAAAGGGGAGACTATATAAAGACTGTGAATAAAAGGGAAAACTACGATTCTGCTGAACCACGCTCCGTTACCTCGCTGACTGAACTCTTGAGCACCTCGATCTTTGTGTCCGCTGACCGGATCGAGACACTTTTATCTTTCACACCCACGACGATTCCCACGATGCCGCCGCTGGCGATCACCTTGTCGCCTGCCCGGAGCGTATTCAGCATGGCCGCATGTTCTTTGGCCTTCTTCTGCTGCGGACGGATCATGAGCATGTAGAAGATGACTCCAAGGATGGCGAACATGCCGAGCTGCGTCACCATCGCGCCCGTGGGATTGACATTCGTCCCAGCCGGAGGCGCTCCAAGTGCAAGCAGTGCTGTAAAGCTCAATAAAGTCATATTTTCGAGTTTTGAGGCGCTAAATCTATGCGTGAGCTTCCGTTTGGCAAGCTCAACATGCGGGGAATATGAGCGCCGCCGAGACGAAGCTTGCCGCTTGGAAAAGCATGCGTATTAGTTAACCGACACAACAATCGATCTGTTTCCCAATACTTCCTATGCACACGACATACAGCCCACAACGAGGCCGCTTCGCCGGATTCACACTCATTGAGCTGCTGGTGGTAATCGCGATCATTGCGATCCTCGCTGGCATGCTGCTCCCCGCATTGAGCAAGGCCAAGAGCAAGGCTCAAGGCATCCTGTGCCTGAGCAACGGCAAACAACTGATGCTCGGATGGGCTCTTTATTCTGGGGATAACCAAGAGAAGATCTGCCCTTCAACAGGGTTGGGGGGGCTGGTGTCCACCCATAATGCGGCCAAAAACTATCCTCTAAACCAGTGGTGCATGGGGACAATGCATGCTTCGCCAAGTTGGACCAATACCATCCTGATCATGGATTCGCTGCTGTATAGTTATGTGAACACATTAGGGGTTTACAAATGCCCCGCCGACAGAGCGACGACGAAAGGCCCTTTTGGTAAAGGAGGGGGAATTCCCAAGGTCCGTAGCAACTCGATGAGTTGCTTCATGAATCCCCTTTCAGGAGAGACTCGCGCGATGGGCAAGGTATATCGCAAGCAATCGGATTTCATTCTTGGACCTTCAATGACGTGGGTGACGATTGATGAGAATCCGGCCTCGATCAATGACGGGTGGTTTGTGCATGAGTCAAAGACCTCGTTCGTGGACTTTCCGGCTTCCTACCACAACGGTTCAGGCGGCCTCTCATTTGCGGACGGCCACTCGGAGATCAGAAAATGGAGGTCACCGACCATCGTCACTTACGGTCAACCGAGGACCAGCTCGAATGCAAACATGGATAGGACCGACGCCACCTGGCTATACGAACGAACAACGGACTTCACTGCGAAATGGGGCCAGTGAAAGGATGTCAACTCCCGACTGTTGTAGATTTCTGCACCCATCGCCCCTCGTGCTGAATGCTGGGGCACATGGCGCGCGGAAAGGGGTCACTCCATACTTTTGATTCTGCATAGAACGATCGAGTTTTTCAGCAGGGTTTTTGAGGTTGAAAGGTGTTGCCGGACGACCCTGCCCGATAGCATCAGCCGATGATGGCGGAACCAGATGTTCGATGGGAAACTTCCCGCTCCTGCGTCTGAGCGCCGTTTGTGCCTGGCAGCTTGCCAGGCCAGCGCAGCGGGGTGCCCCCGCCCCTTCTTTAGCCCACTGCCGGAACTTTCGCCCTCTCTGCTGACGAGAGTTCCCACATCTGGCGGCGTATCCACCGTTTGACGTTGCACGCCGCTCCCGCAAAATAGTTCTGCAGCCGAGCTTTGGCCAAGCCCCGGTAACGCGACCGCCGGAGTCCGTGCGCTCGCACCAACTCGCTCTGCATGGAGACATTTTTTCACCGGGGCTGGGGGGTTCCTGGTGGCTCGGAATGAGAAGCAAAGTCTGCTCGTTGTTCTCCAAATTTGGTTTTGGGAACGAAACAGTCCAGCATGCATCAATCGAACAGCCGCTCTCCGCGCGTATATTTCGCCACGGCATCACGGTTGAGTTTCAAGCCGAGGCCTGGCGAGCCGGGAATCGCCAGCATCCCATCGGCATCCAGACGCCAGGGTTCGGCCACGATTTCATCAATGAATGGCGAGCCGTTCAAATACTCGACGAGGTCCGTGTCGGGAAATGCCGAAGCCAGTTGCAGATCCGCCGCCAGACCGGCCGCGGTGTTCCACCCATGCGGAATGAAGCGCACTCCATGATCTCGCGCCATCCAGGCGATGCGCCGTTCCTCGCTGATGCCGCCAACTTTGGTGACATCCGGCTGCACGACGTCAAACGCTCGCGCTTCGAGCCACGGCTGAAAAGCCTGACGCCGCGTCAGCACTTCGCCGCCAGCGATCGGGACGGGTGCGCGTTGCCGCAATTGGACGTAGTCCTCCAATGCATCAGGCGGCAACGGTTCCTCGAACCACGCCACTTCGTACTCGGCGAGCATGTCCGCCGTGCGCAAGGCCCATTTGTAGCCTTGCGGCCAGAACGCATCGCTCGCGCCGGCATCGACCATCAACTGTGCATCTTCGCCCACTGCCTCGCGTGCTGCGCGCACAATGGCTTCGTCCAGTGCGTGGCCGTGCCGTCCGAACGGACCCCATCCAATTTTGAACGCGCGAAAACCCTGTGCTTTGATCGCCCTCAAACGTTGCGCCAGCACCTCCGGTTGCTCCATCAGCACCGAGGCGTACGGCCGCACCCGGTCACGGTAGCGTCCGCCCAGGAGTCGGCCCACGGGCTGTGCAGTGGCCTGGCCGAGCAAATCCCACAAGGCGATGTCGATGCCGCTGATGGTGTGGGTGAGTGAGCCGCCGCGTCCGAGCCAGAAGGTGTTTTGGTGCAGCTTTTCACTGACGCGCTCGGGTTCGAGGGCGTTTTCACCGCGATAGAGCGGTTCGAGCACCTGGAGCGCCGCGCGGACCAGCCCGTCGTTGGTGAAGACGCTGCCCCAACCGATCAGCCCTTCGTCTGTGTGAACCGCAACCAGCGTGTGAACGCAATCCTCTGGACGCAATTCATTGCTCCATCCGCCTTCAGGTGTCGCGCCGCGCAAGCCAGCACATTTTATTTCGCGAATCTTCATTTAATTGACTCCAATGGATCAGAAAGTTTTGTGGCGCGAGCGAAAATTACGCATGCTCCCACAGACGGCAAAGAAGAAATTAGGAAACAATTCGGACTCCTCTGGTTGATGACGCTGATTTCTGTCAGTCGCATTTATGGGGAAGACACGCTGGATCCCCAACTCCCGTGCGATGGAAAACCCTTTGACCTGACGCGGCTTGGAATTATCGTCTGCCTCATGGATCACTCACCCGGTTTTCTCAAGTTGGTCAATGAGGCGCGCCCTCGTGTGAAGGAAGTCACCATGGACCAGGCGAGCCAACAACTCCGTCAAAACCCAGGCGCCGTGCTTTTGGATGTGCGTGAGGATATGGAATGGCAGACGGGACACGCCAAGGAAGCCGTGCATCTCGGAAAAGGCATCCTTGAACGCGACCTTGAGAAGAAGTTTCCAGACAAGAATGCTGAAATTATCATGTACTGTGGAGGTGGCTACCGTTCCATCCTGACGTGCGATGTCGCCCAAAGGATGGGTTACAGGAACGTGTTCTCCCTGATCGGTGGTTACAAAGGTCTGATTGCGGCGCAGTGGCCAATGCAGAAGTAATCTTCTTGCCCCCATCTCTCCATTGCCATCGCACTCGATCTGTGATGGCTATTTCACCGGTCTGCGGTTGACCTTGTGGATCGCCGCCTGGTCGGTGCATTTGATGATCATCTCATCGATGTTCACATGCGCGGGCCGGCTGGCCACCCAAAGGATCGCCTCAGCCACGTCCTCCGCCTTCAATGGTTGCACTCCTTCATAGACCTTTTTGGCCCGTGCCTCATCACCTTTGAAACGCACTACCGAGAACTCGGTCTCCGCCATGCCAGGATCGACTGTGCCCACACGGACTCCCGTTCCGCAAAGTTCCAATCGAAGCGCGCGCGTGATCTGAAGTTCGCCCGCCTTCGCCGCGCAATAGGCTGCGCCGCCCTCATAGGCAGTGTGCGCCGCCACCGATCCGATGTTGATGATGATCGAGCCTGGATTCTTTAGCATCAAAGGAAGAATGGCACGTGTGACCCGCAAGACTCCGAGGACGTTTGTCTGCATCATCGTCTCCCAGTCGTCGTCTTTGCCGTCCAATACGGGTTCCAATCCCATCGCACCACCGGCGTTGTTGACGAGCACATCGACTTTCTCCGATCGCCCACGCAGCCACGCGGCAAAGGAATTCACATCACTCGTTTTCGAAACATCCAGCGAATGCAAATCCGCAGCCGCTGCGCCCAGCTTGCGGGCTTCAGCCGCCACCTGCTCCAGGCGGTCAACGCGCCGCGCGCCGAGAATCAAATGCGCTCCCTGCCGCGCGAAGGCAAGAGCGGTCGCCGCTCCGAATCCGCTGGACGCACCTGTAATGAGGACGGTTTTTCGAGCCAATGATGAATGCATGGCCACTTTCTACCCAATCCATCACGCCGTCGCCAAGGCAGAACCTGCGAAAACGTCAGTAGGAAAGCAAAAGACGGGAAACAAAGAATCAATACGAACCGCCAGGAGAGATGGTGCGCGGTAGAGGTTTCGAACCTCTGACCCCTACCGTGTCAAGGTAATGCTCTACCTCTGAGCTAACCGCGCGCCCCGAAGACGGCGGATAAACTGACGCAACGGCAATCCGATTGGCAAGCGTAGAATTTGAAACCGCCGGGGCCAAATTGCCCATTGACGCGGTGGAAGGCATTCAGGAAGTTATCGCCTCCTTTATGGCAAAAATTGAGCGCGCGTTACTCTCCGTCTCCGACAAAACAGGTTTGGTTCCTTTCGCAAACACTCTTGCTAAAGCGGGTGTCGAGATCATTTCGACCGGTGGAACCGCCAAGGCGCTGCGAGATCAGGGCATTCCTGTCATTGAATTGAGCAACTACACCGGGTTTCCTGAAATGCTCGACGGGCGCGTCAAGACACTGCATCCAAAAGTTCATGGAGGATTGCTGTACATTCGATCCAGTGAAGCTCACCGCGCGGCCGTTGAGCAGCACGGCATCAAACCAATCGACCTGGTGGTGGTAAACCTTTACCCCTTCGAGCAGACGGTCGCGAAACCGGATGTGAGCCTGCATGAAGCCATCGAGAACATTGACATTGGCGGACCATCGATGCTTCGAAGCGCGGCGAAGAACCACGAGAGCGTCACGGTGGTTGTCGATCCAGCGGACTACGACGAAGTGGCGAACCAAATAGCGGCAGGCGGCGATACAACGCTCGAGCTGCGACGATCGCTCGCTGCGAAAGTATTCGCCCGCACCGCTGCCTACGACCTCGCGATAGCCGCCCATCTCCAGAAGGCATTTACACCGCCACGGTCTGCACCATCGAACGAATTACCGCCAGAGCTGATCATCCGCGCACCCAAGGTTCAAGCGCTTCGATATGGAGAAAACCCTCATCAACGCGCGGCGCTTTACGGTGGGTTTAATGACTTTTTCCGCCAGCTTCACGGCAAGGAACTTTCCTACAACAACATCCTCGACCTCACCGCCGCGGCCGCGCTCATCAACGAATTCGCTGGCGAGTCCGCCACGCTGGCGATCCTCAAGCACACCAATCCATGCGGTGTCGGCCAGGGCTCGACGCTGCGAGAGGCATGGGACAAGGCGTTTGCCACAGATCGACAAGCACCATTTGGCGGGATCATTGCCGTCAACCAACCGCTTGACCTTGCCTGCGCTGAAGCGATCTCGGAGATCTTCAGCGAAGTGATCGTCGCTCCTGAATTTCAGCCGGATGCGCTGGAATTGCTGCAAAAGAAGAAGAATCTCAGGCTCGTGAGAATGCTCACGACCGCCGTCCAGGGGACACAGTGGGATGTTCGCGGCGTAGGCGCTGGCTCCTTCCTTCTCCAAGAGCGAGATACACGGGGCATCAGCGCGATGGATCTGAAGATTGTAACCAAACGCCAGCCTGATGCGGCTGAACTCCGTGCCATGCTCTTCGGCTGGCGCGTGGTGAAGCACGTGAAATCCAATGCCATTGTCTATTCCGGCTCGGACCGGACGCTCGGGATCGGCGCAGGCCAGATGAGCCGTGTTGATTCCAGTCGTATTGCGGTCTGGAAATCTGGCGAAGCAAAACTCGGTTTGAAAGGAAGCGTCGTTTGCAGCGACGCGTTCTTCCCTTTTCCAGATGGCCTCATCGCGGCGGCGGAGGCAGGAGCCACTGCCGCCATCCAGCCCGGAGGCTCGGTTCGCGATGGTGAAGTGATTGCTGCAGCTGATGAGAGGGGTATCGCTATGGCTCTTACCGGTATCCGGCACTTCCGGCATTGAAGAGGACGGACAGAGCGAGTCCTGATCGGATGCTCCCAAGTCAGCTCAGTAGCGCCCAGATCAACGTAACCTGGGTGATCGCGAGGATCGCCAGGCCAGCCCAAGCAAAGGTCTCCCGGATGCGTAATGAGCGTTGGTGGGATTCGCTAAACCAAAACTGAAGACGCACAGCGCCAAGTTCGATCATGTCCCCATTCCGAATCACCGCCTCGCCTGCCTGTCGGTCGTTTACGGATGCAAAAGCATTGGGGAAAACTTTGAACTGAAACACTCCTTCGTCAGAAAGGCCAATTTGGCCGTGGTGATCCCAGATTCCTGCGTCTTGGAGCAACAGATCTGAATCAGAGGCCCGACCGATGGTGAAAGGGAAATTATCGCAGCCAATGTGTTCCCCTGCCCTGGCGCCGGACAATACGCGAAGTTGAACCATCAGAACAATCGACGAGGCACATCGATCAAATCATCCGCGAAGACCGGTGGATCCTGTTTGGTATCGGCTTGCGCCTTCACACAATTCACCGTGATCCGCTGCCCATTGGAACGAGTCACCAATACTCGCTTTCGATTTGCAAAGTCTGTGAAATCACCTGCAGCAGCAATTGCCTTGAGCACTGTCATCTCGCCCATGACTTGCACCCGCCCGGGTATCTTCACTTCCCCTCGAACGTGGATGACGCGCCCCTCCGATCCAACCTTCACAGTCAGCCGTTTGTAGAGATTCGGAACATACAGACGGTAAATCTCATCTTCCAACTCGCCCCTCCTTCTGCCGGCCGCTTGAACAGGTTCACTCAGCAACGGCAACCGAAGCGTGCCGTCCGCCTTGATGCGCTCGACGATTTGTGACGGAGCGTCAACGACTCCTGAAAAAGTAATCGTTATCGGATCTCCTACGCGGATGACGTCCAAGTTGCCGCCAGGAACATCAACTTCAGATCCCACACCGCGACGGGGTACAGGCGGCTCGTTCGCCTGCTGAGGTTGAGGAACGGTGCCGCATCCCTGCACAAGCAGGATCAACCCAACAAACAATGCGACAAAGAAATGCCTGCAAACATTACTGACTAGGAACTTCATGGGTGCGAATACGGGAGATAATTGTCCGGGAATCAATACTTTTTCTTCAAATCAAGACTGCCGCGATCGGAAACGGGCTTTTTAGAATCACCATTCTTCTTGGATGCGCTGCCTTCATCATCGTGCTTTGAGTAGTAGTCGTAGTAGTAGCCACTGTAGTAATAGTAGTAAGAGTCCTGCGAAATGTTAATGTTGTTCAGCACCACACCAAGCAGATTTCCGCCTACTTTCTCGACCATTTGTTTCGCACGAATCGTCATCGCCTGGGGATATTTACGGTACTGAATCACCAGGATCGCCATGTCCACTTCACTCGCCAGTACGGATGCGTCGCTGACTCCCATGATGGGTGGTGAATCGAAGAACACAAAGTCAAAGCGCGTCTTGGCTTCGCGGATGAAATCTTTCATCTGTAGTGAATTCAGGATACCAAGTGAGCTGCTTGGAAGCTTGCCGCTGGGCAGGAAGAACAACGAAGGCATGCTCGTCGTTTGCACCACTTCCTCGATGGTATTCTGCTTCAGCAGGTAATTAGTCAGCCCGATCGAGTTGGAGACGTTCATCAACTTGTGCAAACTGGGGCGACGAAGGTCGGAATCCACAATCAGAACACGATGCCCGTGTTGCGCAAAAATTGTCGCGAGATTGAAAATGGTAGTCGATTTTCCCTCACCAGCACCACCGGAGACAACAGTCAGGGTATTGGCTGTCGGATCCTTCCTGGCAAACAGCAGGTTGGTTCGGAGAACGCGATACGCCTCAGCATGAGGGCTGTCTGGGCCTTCCTTCATTAACGTCCCGACGTTCTGTGGAATCACCCCGAGAACAGCCGCCTGAAGAGCACGCTCAACATCGTCGATGGTCTTCACACTGGTGTCGAGATACTCAATGAAGAAAGCCAGTCCAAAACCCATGATAAGGCCGACGACCACACCTAACGCGATGTTGAGGGGGATGTTTGGACGTACCGGACGTTCACTTTCTTCCGCTTGATCGGTGATTTCCACAATGGAGGACTTCGGGAGTTGGGCATCCACCGTTTCCTGCATCACCCTAAGATTAATGGCCTCGAAAATGCGCAGCTTGGTCTCGTAATCCCGCTTGGCAGTGAAGTACGGCCGGTACTTTTCCATCATGGTGGAATCATTCTGGCGCGCCACAGAAATTCTGTTGGTGAGGAACTCCAACTGCGCTCTGTGCCGATCCACCTCTCCTTGAAGCGCCATGAAAATGCCTTTCACACGCTTTTCTATCTGGCCGGTCAAAGTGACGAGGAGATTGCTGCTGGAAAGCAAATTGGGGTGACTTACACCGAACTCCTGCTGAAGCTTTACGTGCGTGCTCTCTGCCAAATTGTACTGGGCCAACAGCTCGTTAAGAATCGTATCGGGATAAGAAGTGCCCGGCACTGCCTGAGCCACCTTGTCCGGTGGAAGTTTCCTCAGTTCTTCCAGCAGGCTTGAGAAGTTGGAAAGTTTGATCTCCACTCCAGCTTTCTCCCGCTCAAAGATGCGCACTGTCTCCGGTTCGGTGGTGGAGACGAAGCTCCCGGCGTCAATGTCCGCCACACCAAGTTCACCACGTTTCTTGTCCATCTCCTGCTGGGCCCCTTCCAGCTCGATCTTCCGGACTTGAAGCTCCTTGCGAAGGATAGCAATGGAATTGCTCGATGCCCCTGCGGAGCGAGTTCTTCGAGTATCCTTGTAAACATCGGCAATCTTGTTCGCGATTTCTGCCGCTTCTTTGCGATCTTCATTGTAGGCCTGAATCTCTATGAGGCTCGTATTGCGAAACTGTCGTACGTCCACCTGTTTCAGAAGGGATTGGTACGTCTCGGAAGTTTTGAGTCTTTCCTGTCCAAATCGTTTGGCCCATCTCTCATTCAACTTCAGTTGCTCAATAACGATATGGAGCACGCTCTTGGACTTGATCTTCTCAAACTCCGTCTGAATGAAATAGGGATCGTAAGCAGTAGGCCCCTGGCTTCCCATCAGGAGTGGTGCGATGTCCGTGGTGTCTTTCCCGACCTCGATACGCACTGTGCTGCGATATGATGGGGTCAGAATGAACGTCACGGCCGTGGTGGTGAGCACCACCAGCAGAAATACTGCGAGGATGACCGTCTTGCGAATCCGGATGATCCGCCAGTAGTCAAGAAAGTGAAGTTTCTGATCGGCGGACGAATTTGGCGCAGCTGATTTCGGGTTATCCATGACAAAAAAAAGGAGGCTGAAGATATTCCAGCCTCCCGCACAGGTTCAATAGATTTCTTTTAGTAAGAAGCTCGGACGCCGATATAAACACGATTCCGGTCGTAGCTACGACCGATATCGGAATCGAGCCGGTCAAAATTGTAACCAGCTTCCGCAGCAAGATACTGGTTAAACTGATAGCCCAAGCCCACACCGCTCAAAAAGAACAATTCTGACTTTCCATCCACCAAACCACTCTCGAATGAAGAATTCATCAATTGCAGGTTGGCATTCGCACTCAGTTTTGCAGTCAACTTGTGTGTAACAGCCAAATACGCTGTCGTTGATTCTTGATCAAGTGTCGGAATCTTTGCCGCCAGGAATGCAACATCGGTGGCATTCCGGGAATGCCTCACACCCAACAGGGCTGAACTGCCTTCTGCGTAGCTGTAGGTCAGACTGGCGTCGGCATAGGGGTTGATCGTGTCTGTATTATTGAGTTCGTACTGTGTAAACTGAACACCGACGCGAGCAGATCCCTGCAATTTGGAATTGAATGCGTGATCAGCTCCCAAAAATACGTAGTGCGAATCATTATCACGAGCTGAACCAGGAACACCGGCAGCAATCAAGTTCGAACTTGTGTAGTCAGTGATTCCATACTGGTAACCAAAAATCCCGCTCGTAGTTGGATTCATCTGCCATCTCAGGTTGGCGGATATCAAGTGCTCCAACCGGTCCAAAAGCGCTGAATAAGCTTTATGATTGTAGTTGTAGTAATGATTGCTGTACCCGAGGACCGCCGCCAAATTATCGGACAATCCAGCTTCAAAGTTGATGGATGCCAGATTGTGAATATTATCGCCCTCAGTGCGGAACGGTGTTCCACCCGCCAACAGCTCCGGCTCCTGCGCAGAAATAAATGCATCGGAAACCTCGACTTTGTATCGCTCCGTGAACGTGTGGTTCAACTTGAAATTTGCCTGGTGCGATTGATCAATGTCATCAGACGGACGGTTCTCGTACCATCGCATCCCGTAAGCGTAGCTCAGTCCGACGTACGTCTGTGGGAGAGTCCAGTTGAATGCCGCATTCGGACTTACTTCGAGGCCAAATGAATCTCGCTTGTTTGGGTTGGCGACACCACCAACGCGTGTGGGAGTGGTAGCGTAGTTATCGTCATAAAAACCCTTCAACGAAGCACCGATGCTCCAAGGCTTCGATAGTTCTGTGCGCGTTAGGCTTGGAGCGGGGGCGTAAGCGGTGCGCTGGGCGTGGAGAGTTACGGCACCAATAACCAGCAGACCAGCAGACGTAATCGTTTTTTTCATAAGCAGTTAATCCTGTTTCAATAAGTGTTCTCCCGGGAACTGTTACTTGAAAAGTGTGCTCTTTTTAAGGAGGCCCTCATGTCATGTCAATGAGATTTCATGCTTAAGCGGGCTGAATTGTACAACTTACTTCGACCGACCCGACCACCGAGCACGATCCGCCAGGAGCAGTTGTCCCTCCTCCGCAAACTTGGGATTCGCGTACTTTAGCGGAAAACCCGACGGCATGCTCTTTTTGATTAAACTTGCCTGAACGAACTCTCCCCAGGCGGCTTTCGGAGATTTTGGCGTGGCGGCATAAATCCCTTCATTACTCGTCAGCGTGGTCAGGTAGAGACCGCTAATCGGCTTCTGATAATCGTAAATGCTGAAGAAGTCAGTCGCGACTTTCCGAGGATTATCCGTTGGCGCATCAAGGGTCAGCCAGATGCATTTTCGATCACCATACCAAGCCACAGCCCAAGGCATGTCACTCATTAACATCTCATCCCGTGAGTACCATCCTCCTATTTCCTGAATCCAAGGGGGATAGTAGGGTGGCCAGGAAATCGGGGAGGATCGCGGCGGCAGGAGAGTCAGTGCGAATGGAGCGCATACTAGGGAAACGAAACCAAGCACCATTGCCACTCGAAATGGCGCAAAACTGAATTCGATCTGATCCAACAACAGGAAGAACAATCCAACTCCCATTACCACGGCAACTGGGAGGACCAGGATGAGCAGGTTCTCCGAGTTGACTTCAGGAGACGCTGAACTCAAGTGCGTCCGCCCCAGCACCTGAACGATTGATAAGACTGCGAGAAAGCCGACTAACAATACGCGGAGCCTGCCGAGCGCCGGGTTTCTGAAGGGCACCATCAGGCTCACGAGAAAAAATGCTGCCATCCATGTGCCTCCCGATTGAGGCAAATCGCGCCTCAACAAATCTGCGGTGCCGGACATCAGCTTGCGGAAAACCGCCCCAGCGCCAGCAACTTTGATCTCGTTATCCAAGTCTCCGTCCAGGTAGCGCTCAATGCGATTCTCCGGAAACACTTCCGTCTCAGCATACACGGAAAATCCGGCCGTTCCAAACATGGTTCCGCTCAATGCGAAGTTGCGGCCAAGCCACGGCGAAACCACCAGAAGAAATGAAACACCCACCGCCGCGCCCACCAACCACCGTCGGTTGCCGGCGATCCAGAGTACAAAACCCAGCACCGGGAAGATGAGCCAGCCGCACGAATACCTCGTCAAAGTTCCGAGGCCTGCCAGCACTCCAACGGCAACACCCATCATCGCAAACCATAAAGCGCCGCGAGCGCCCTCGCGAGTGTTCTGCTCGATAACCACCAGGCACCACGTCATCACAAGCACCAAGCACAGAAGAAACATCGTCGAGAGACCCGAAACACTGAATCGCCACAATAGATCAGTGCCCGCAAAAGTGATTGCAGAGACCCAGGCGACGCCGGAATCGAAGAGCCGGAGCGCCAGCCGGAACACCATCAGAACCGCGGCAAAGAAGAACACTTGATTCAACAACGCAATGAACACCTCCGGCTGATAAGTCCGAAATGGCAGGTTCATGGAGTATTGAATCGGCAGCAACTTCATGAGTCCTGCCAGGATCACCGGATATGCCGGAGCGTTCGCAAGATCCGGATGGTCTTTTTGAAGGACGGGAATCCCAGGCGTCGCCTCCCGCTGGAGCAACATTACACTCAACGGCCGGATGAACTGAGTTGTGTAACCTCGTCCTTCCGCGATGTTCCTCGCGAGCTGCGCCGAGTCCATCGCCTCCTGGGTCGAAAAACTCTTGAACTCCCTTATGTTGTACACCGCCATCAACGCCAGCAAGATCAACACAGCGGCAATGCCCCCAACGTATCGGGTTCCCTCCCCAACCTCCATTTTGTAAATCCATTCCTGCAATCTAGCCATACTCAGAATCCTTCCAGGTGATACTCGTGCAACTTCCGATGCAATGTCCTCCGACTGATGCCCAACCGCACCGCCGCTTTGGTCCGGCTCCCGCCACACTCTCTCAGCGCCCTGATGACAAGTTCCCGTTCAGCTTCTCTTACCGTAAGATCCGTCTGTTGACTGGCCCCGCTCCCATTACTGATGGCCGCTGCCCGCAACGGCGACAGGACATCCGGTGAAAGGTCCAGAACACCAATCTGGTCATGCTGGCAGAGAACAACGGCTCGCTCCACCTCACTCCTCAACTCGCGCACATTGCCGGGCCAGGAGTAGCCCAACAGCGCCTGCAGCGCCTCGGGAGAAAACTCTTTCACCGGCTTGTCGTGCTCCCGTGTAAACTCCTTCAAGAATGACCGCGCGAGGAGAACAACATCGTTTCCACGTTCACGAAGTGGTGGCAGGAGAAGCTCAATCACCCGCAGTCGAAAATAAAGATCATCACGAAATGTGCCGGCCTTTACAAGTTCGCTCAGACTCTTGTTTGTGGCTGTCAGCAGACGCACATCTGCCGTCAATGTCTTGCTCGAACCCACTCGTTCAAAAGTTCGTTCACCCAGGAAGCGCAACAGCTTCACCTGGATCATCGCGTCAATCTCGCCGATCTCATCCAGAAACAATGTCCCACCCTGTGCCAGCTCGAAGCGGCCGATCCGCCGTTCATGAGCACCGGTGAACGCACCCCTCTCATGTCCAAACAGCTCGCTCTCAAGGAGCGTGGATGTCAGCGCCGCGCAATGCACCGCCACGAACGGCGCGTTCGCCCGCGGGCTCAATTGGTGGATGGTCTTCGCGATGACTTCCTTGCCTGTACCGCTTTCGCCAGCAATCAAAACATTCACGCGCGTTGGCGCAATCTGGCGGACAATCTCAAACATCCGATGCATCGCCGGCGATTCACCAACGATGTTTTCAAGGCCGAATTTCTTGTCGAGCTGCTGCTTGAGAGAGATGTTCTCCGTTTCAAGTTTCCGTTGTCGCAGGCATTTCGCAATGCGCATCTCGAGCTCGTCGATCTGCAATTTTCCCTTCGAGATGTAATCATCCGCGCCGCGCTTCATCGCTTCCACCGCCAGTTCCTCCGAGCCGTAGGCGGTCATGAGGATGCAGACAGGGGGCTTGGGTAGCGACCTTGCGCGGGCGATCAGCTTCATCCCGTCCTCATTGGGCAGACGCAGATCCGTCAGCAGGACGTCGAAACTCTCCTTCTCGAGCAGTTCAAACGCGGACCCGGCATCTTCCGCCACATAAACATCGTAGCGATCCTCCAATGCCGCGCGCAGCCCGTCTCTCGTGGGCTTCTCGTCATCTACGATCAGGACTGCCGGTTTAGTCATGCGAACTCGCTTCCAGTAGCCGCGTCTGCGGCTCGCGCAAAGGCAAAAGTACGCGAAACGTGGTCCCCTGCCCCACCCTGCTGTCCAGTTCGATACGTCCTCCATGCTCACGCACGATGCGCTGCACGATCATCAACCCAAGCCCGGAACCCTTTTTCTTTGTCGTAAAGAATGGCTGAAAAATGCGGTTCAATTGTTCCTGCGGAATGCCCCCTCCCGTGTCCATGATCGAGACCCATACGTAGTCCGCGTCATGGCCGGTTTGCAAAGTCAGTTCACCGCCACGAGTCATGGCCTGCATCCCATTCTTTGCCAGATTAACGAGCACCTGCTTGATCTGCGAGGGATCAAAGAGCGCCAGAGGAACGGATTCATCCAGCTTCCCCGTTACCGTCTGACCTCTGTTCTGGATCTCCGGACGGAGTAACTCGATCGTATCGTGCGCGACTTCATTAAGCGCGGAACGTTTGATTCGTGGAGGAGACGGGCGAATGGCTGAAAGAAACTGCGTGATGATGTAATCAAGCCTCGTGATCTCACCCTTGGCCACTTCGAGATAACCTTCAACCTTCTGAAGACCGGCATCCGAATCCGACGGGTCATGGGCCGTCTCCACTTTTGCCCGGCTGGTTCCACCGCGAACACCACGTCCGCCTCGCGGCAGTGAATTCTGCCTCAACTTCTTCAATTCGCGCTCCATGAGCTGGAGATGGATGTGGAGCGCGTTGAGCGGATTGCCAATCTCGTGAGCCACGCTCGCCGCCAGCAGGGTCAACGCTTGGATGCGCTCGCTCTCGATCGCCTCGAAAGTCTTCTGCCGCGCCTCCGTTGCGTCGTGCAAGATCAGAGCCATGCCGGCGCTTCCCGTTTTGTCCCCATCCAGCGGAGCGGCAAAGAGCCGCAGAAAACGCGGGCGCGGATAGCTTATCTCGAACTCGTGGCGCACGACCCGCTGCCCGCCCTCGCTGTCCAGTTCGGAAAGCTTCTTCCAATCCAGATCCGGAAGGTGACGCTGGATCGGCTGGCCTTCGGCGAGTGTCCCGCTCCCGCCCAGGATTTCATGCACAGCCTGGTTGAAATAAACGATGCGTCCGTCCTCATCCGTCACCAGCACGCCGTCCTCGATCGTGTTGAACAACGTTTCGAGGAAGCTGCGTTCGCGCGCCAGGCGCTGCACCACCGTTTGCAAACCCTGCGCGTCAAGGCGCCCAATCCGCCCCAATACCTTGTCCAGAAAGCTCGACTTCGATGGAGGCATCGCCAGAGATCAAAACCATCCGCGCTTCCTGAACCACAGCCAGGTGACAACCGTGGAGACAACCGTGGCTCCGGCCGCAATCGCATACCCGTGCTTGAAATGCGTCTCCGGCATGTCGCTGAAGTTCATCCCATACCAGGTGCCCACCACCATCAGCGGCGTCGTGATGAAGGTGAGCAACGTGAGCGACTTGATCACCTCCCCCGTCTGGTTGGAGGACATGTTCAGGTACACCTGAAGGATTCCAGTCAGCGAATCCATGTAGTTCTGAGCAAGCTCAGATATGTGAAACAAACCATCATAAACGTTTCGGAAGTAAGGCACCAGGTGAGGACGGATCAGTTTGAATTCGCCACGCGCAAACCGCGACAACACCTCGCGTTGCGGCCCGATGATCTGGCGCAAGTGCAGAACCTCCTTCTTTACGCGGATGATCTGGTTGAGCGTGCCCTTTGTGGGCCGCTGCAGCGCCATGTTCTCCAGCTCGGCTATCTCCATCGACAGCTCCTCGAGAGCCGGTTTGTAATTATCTACGAGCGCATCGAGGATGATGTGCGCGACGCGGTCCGGAGCCCGGGCGGACATCCTGTTGGTCCCGCGAGTGCACCGGTCCTCGGTCATCGAGATGCTCTTCATCGGAACCTGGTGGTAAGTCACCAGAAAGTTCTTCCCGAGAAAGAAGTTCAGCTCGCTCGTCGCGAAGACCCCGTCCGTGCGGCTGTAATCCACGCCGTGAATCACCATGAACAGGTAGGGTGTGAACCGGTCATCCTCTTTCGGGTTGTATTCCTCGACCTTTGGCGACGGGCTCACCTGGACACAATCCTCAATCGACAGTGGGTGAAAATGAAAGACGTCCTCCAGTACCAGTCTCGCCTCTTCCGGAGTGGAATTTTCCAGATCCACCCAAAGAAAAAGATTTGTATCCGCCAGCAGCGTCGGCATCAGAAACGAATCAATATCCTGCGTATGCAGCCGTCCTTGCGTGGTGAATGCGTATGACCGGATCATGCGTTGAAAAATAAGCTCTGGTGTCTGACGGCCATCCCAATGCTCAAATCCTATGAACCCATCCGTTCAACGCAAGTTTGGAAAACCAATCCCGACAAGCAACCCTCACACTCCTCCACTGGTTACCGCCGCCCTTCCCCTCCTCCGGGCCCGGGTTGATTGAGAGACCGCAGCCAGGATGAACCCGGCTGTTTCTGGTAGGCATCGTATCCTTCCTTTCCCAGAACCTTGAGCACCGACTCCTCCACCGCCGTCCGCATGTCCTTGAGAATTCTTCGTCTCTCTTCTGGTGGAATGCCTGCTTCGCTCCGCACCCGTTGCACTTCAGCCTCGGCGATCTGCTTCATCTCGTACACGCCTTCGGCCGCTTCATTGGGCAAACCACTGCGGGCCGCTGCCACCACCGCCCCATGATAAGCCCAGTCCTGTTTTCTTTGAAAATCGGAGAACCGCTGCCGGCCAAGAATTCGCAAAAATTGTGCATCCACCTTTTCCTGCGCCGATTCTCTTCGCGCCCGGGTGCCTTCATCCTTGAAATCGATTCCAGCTGGTCCACCGAACTCCTCGTCGAATTTCCTCCGGATTCCCACCATCTCACGAAATTCCGCCTCGCTTACATTCACGCTCCCTAATTTCGAACGCAGAGTCGCCGCCGCCGGAGACAGTCGAAGATCGTATTCCACCAACTCCTCAGGCAGTAGAATGTTTTCAAGTTCCACGCGTTTCTCCGCCTGGAGCCGTTTGAAATTTCCCAACTGGTCACGTCCGGTCGCGTCAGATGTTCGACGCATCAACATGGCTGAGAACCGTTGCTCGATCTCCTCCACCTTCAATCGCTTCTCGATCGGCAGGAACGTCAGCAACTGTTCCCGTGGATTCAACGGCGAGAAGGTCGTGTCCATCCTCTCGATCCACTCGATGCCCAGGAGTTCGCGCAAGATCAAACGTTTCTCGTCCGCCAGCTTTCGGAGTTGCTCGAAACGTTCGCGAATCAGTTCCGCCGGATGCGAGGTGAAGGCCGGCAAGGCATCCGGCTTCCAGAATTCGTAAGGCGTCGGCGGTTCTGCCGCCGTGCGGCGGCGCACATCGAACAGCGCATTCACGTCCGCGACGATGATGTCCCGCACCGTCTGCTCCGGACAGCCGACCGAGCGGAGATTGGCGATGTACTCCCGGTAGTCCGGCGATTCAACTTTCCGCCAGTCGAACGGCTCCGGCACCTTGACCTTCACCTCCACCTGCCTCTCCACAATCTTCAACGGAGCATTCGTCTCCACCACCAGGACCGAGGGTGGCGGCTTGCGCAGCAAGGTGAGCACGATCCCGATAAGAATCGCGTTCACAACCACCGAGAGAATGGCAAGCCTCGTCACGTTCATCGATCAATGATGGGGAACCGTATCAGACCTTCTCTCGCAAGGACAGCCACAAGCTCTCGTCGATGACAGCGCGGTGAACCGGACGCTCGCCCTCGCGCAGCTCAAGAAACTCGGATGCACCGTGGAGTCCGCGGACAACGGCGTACAAGCAGTGGAGGCGTGGAAGCGCGACTCGTTTGACGTCGTCTTCATAAAATTCCACATGCCGGAGATGGACGGCTTTGAAGCCACGCGCACCATGCGTGCAATCGAGCAGCAGAAAGCACTCGCGTCCGTCCGCATCTTCGCCTTGACGGCAAGCACGCTGACGGCGGACCGGGAAAGCTGCTTCGCAGCCCGAATGGACGATCACCTTGTGAAGCCGGTCGAGTTGTCACGAATCAAGGCGGCCTTGGACAAGGTTCAGAAATACTGTCCAATGAACTAAGCCCAAAGTCCGAAATGGGAAGGGAGCACACGCGCCCTCGCGGAAAATCGGGGCGGGTGGGAAAAGTACGGCACACCCGCCCCGGGTGTGCTCCCCGCACTTCGGAATTCGGACCAAACCGAATCCATGAAGTAGGAACGCGGAATTTCATTCCGCAGGAGTGTGAAATTACCAAGCCAGTCAGGAGTTTCCGTTGCCTTGCCTTTCCCAGTGGCTGCCATTGTTTGATGACTGAACCAGCGACAGAGCCACCCACCTCGATCTTCTCGGCCCGAGGGCTGTTCCTGCGTTCCGGCGGAATGAATTCCTCGATCCGGCACCATGCTCGGCCATGCTCGGTCTTGAGGTCTTTTCGTTGCCGGCTTCGGGAGGCACCGAACGTCGCATGGCCCTCGACAAGGAGGGTGGAATGAAGTTTGAGGGCAAGGAGATGGAATGAATTTGGTGGCGCGCCGCTGTGGACTCTGATTGGATTGGCGCATGTCCATCGCGCATGCGGATCAAATGTTGGCAGGATTGC
>SXMN01000191.1 GCA_005777315.1 Verrucomicrobiales bacterium | reverse complement strand
GTGAGGCCGCGCCTGGGAGCGCTGGCATCCTTGCCGGCGATTTATCTCTTCGGGCACTCGTCCACACTCGCTGCCCGCGCCGGCAGGGATGCCAGCGCTCCCAGGTCGGACCAGGTTCATCCCTCACCCACTTTTAATCACACCCGACAGCATGAAAGCGGCAGTATGGTTGAAGCGTACGCCGCTACCGGCTGGCCTTGCACAGCCGCAAAAGTCGAGCGCTGCGTCCCGTTGCAATCGTGACGCTTGAACCCTCTTTCTCGATCACGGGTTCCACAGCCACCGCTACCCACACTGCGCCGTCGCGTTGGCGGAAGATGCGATTGCCCGTCCGACGTTCTCGGCAGGCTGTGGACAGCCATGCCCAACCGGTCGGTTTGGTGGCTGGATTTGAGTTGAAGCTGCGAACCGGAGCACGTCCTCTCCCGCCGGCTCGTTCCAAATTTTTTATGGAGCGCGGAACTACTGAGGAGACCGTGGGATAGGCTACAAATCTTGACGGCGGCACAGACGCATCTGCTTCGTTGCTCACTTGGTCGGAGGCCGCTGCGGGCATCCTCCCGCGTTCGCGCCTCGCATCTGCATCTGTGGCGCTCGCCATCATTCGTAGCCTATCCCACGGTCTCCTCAGTAAGGGGCCGAGGCGCGCTGGCGGTAGAAACGCTGGCTGCTCGCCTCCCCTTCGGGTTCGAAGAGCAGCAGGTTGCCTGCAGGGTCCAGAATGTGGGGAACAGGCGTCCAGATGCGAAGATCCGAAGATGCCTCGACGAGGATCTCCGACGCGGGATCGCCGCTTCAATGTACATGGGCAAATTGAGCTTGAAGCGGTCTGAAGCCCGCGCTTCCTGCTGCAATTTGGGGAACGAGACCGACGGCAGGGTTCAAACTGAAGCGTCAGTCTTCCGAGAACAGATAATCCAGATCCGCCTTGGTCAGGTTCTTCGCGAAGCCTTCTTCGCCCAGAACATCCACAATGGTCTGAGCCTTCCGCTGCTGAAGTTCCCAGATCTTTTCTTCCACCGTGCCGGGAGCAATCAATCTGTAGGCGTTGACCGTGCGTGTCTGCCCGATGCGGTGCGAGCGGTCGATGGCCTGTGCTTCGACGGCCGGATTCCACCACGGATCGTAGAGGACGACGTAACTGGCTGTCGTCAGATTGAGCCCGGTGCCTGCGGCTCGGAGACTCAAGAGGAACACGGCGGCATTCGGGTCGTTCTGGAATGCTTGCACTATCTCCTGCCGATCCTTGGTTTCGCCGGTGAGAATGTAAGTCGGATACTGGCGCTGCCTGCATTCAGTCTCGATGAGCTTCAGCATCTGGACGAATTGACTGAAGACGAGAACCTTCTGACCTTCGGCGATCAACGGTTCAAGCAGCTCGAAAAGCGTATCGGTCTTGCCAGACGCGGAATCGTTTCCGACGAGCGAAGGGTGGCAGCAGATCTGGCGCAGGCGTGTGAGCGCGGCGAGCACATGAATTTTGCTCTTCGCGAGACCTTTCTGCTGGATGACCTGCTGGACCTGTTCGCGGCTGCGGCGAAGTTCGGCCAGGTATAATTTTCGTTGCGGTTCACCCAGCTCGCAGTCGCGACGCTGATCAATGCGGTCCGGCAGATCCTTCGCGACCTGCTGCTTGAGGCGGCGGAGCATGAGGGGGCGCAGCTTCGCCGAGAGCCGACGGCGGGCGATACGTTGCGCCCACGCGGCATCCTCGCCCTTCGGCTCGTAATGTTGATTGAATTCAGTTTGCGAACCGAGGTAGCCGGGCTGAACGAAATCCACGATGCTCCACAAATCCAGGAGCCTGTTTTCCAATGGTGTTCCAGTGAGCGCCAGACGGTGTTCCGCCTTGAGCTGCTTTACCGAGAGAGTGACCTGCGCGCCCGGATTTTTGATGAATTGCGCTTCGTCGATGACCAGCGCCCGGAAGTCGAATTTCGAGAGCGCATCCAGGTCACGCCGCAACAGCGCGTAGTTGGTGATGATGATGTCGTGCTGCGGAATTTGTTTCCGGAGGTTGTGCCGTGCCGAGCCGCTCTCCATCACCAGGACCTTGAGGTGAGGGGTGAATCGGTTTGCCTCGCGACGCCAGTTGTGGAGCACCGAGGCGGGACAAATCACGAGCGTGGGCTTGGGATCCTTGGGATGCTGGGAACGCAGCCAGGTCAGCCACGTCAGTGTTTGCAGTGTTTTACCAAGCCCCATGTCGTCCGCGAGGATTCCACCCAGCCTCATCTTGTTGAGGTGGCAGAGGAAATCGAAGCCTTCCTTCTGGTAGGGACGCAGTTCGGCTTGAATGCTGACGGGCAGTTCCGCGGAGGGAACACCCTTGAATTCGGCGACTCGCTTCCGCAATTCCTTCGCCTGGGGTTGGTCGCCAAATTTTTGAAGCGCGACTTCGTCCAGGCCCGCGGCATGGGCGAGATCGACTTTTTGCGCCAGCGGACTCAAGCCACCCAATCCAAACCCTGCGATTGTTTCGTGTGCCGACTGAACCGCTGCCGCATCCAACTCAACCCAACCGCTGTCGGGCAGCTTGACGAATCGCCCGGTGGCCGATTGAAGACGCAACAGATCGGCATGGGTAAGCTTTAGCCCTTCCGCCTCCCACGCGGCGGAGACGGAGAACCAATCGATGCCACTGCCTTGAACGAGCAGTTTGGGGCGAATCTGACGGGGTGTCAGGAACAGGCGATGGAAAGCGGTGTTTCCGAGATACTCCGCTTGATCGGGACGATCCGGCCACGCCATGGCGAGCGTGTTCAGAAAATTCTCATTGGCATCGCCAACCCAGAGGCCGGGCTCGGGAGTGAACCAGTCAAGCCGGCGCAGCCAGTAGGTGGCCGGTTCTAGCCTGTGGTCATCGAGGATCTCGGGTTTGTCTGAAGGTTCCGAGGATTTCCCCTCGGCCGTGCGCTGCCATTCATGGCCGTTCCATTGCCAGATGCTCTCGTCACGATCGCTCCGTGCCAGGAGACGGAGGCGCACTGTCTCCTCGCTGAGTTCGAAAATGAACTGAGGTATGGCGGTGTGGGCCACACAGAGCTTTTCCCACGCGTTCCCTGGTCCGTTTCCATTCTTGCGAAAGCTTGTCAGGAGTCGATGGCTGAGCTTGCGCACTGGCAGCAACGGCTTCTGCACCCAGGATTCCAGCAGCTCCGCAGGCGGCGGGTTTTTCAACAGCAGAAAGGAGTCATCGACGAGCACGATGGGCGGCTGGCCATTGAAGAACTTCACTTCACTCAGTTCACGAATGCATCCGTCAGGAAGCTTGAGCTGATGGGTAAAAGCCAGGTCGCCATCGATTTCCGCCAGGTGGGGAACCAGCTCCCCCATCTGGCCTCGAAAATGAAAATGGCCGGAACCCGTGATTAGTTCAAATCGCGAGTGCGCGCCCCAGCGCGTCAGCCATTGCAGAAGTTCGACGCCTGAAATCTGCATCCAATCCTGCACCGGCTGTTCGCCGGGGTAGGTTTGTCCGAGCCACTGGATGAAGTTCCAGTCGGCGGGAGGAAAAAGTTCCTGTTCATGCGCGCTGCGCGTTGTCAGCTCGATGAGTTCGGCGAGTGTCTTGAGTTTCTCGCCGGTGCGAGGACGGAAAACGGAGAACTGGACGCGAAGAGCATGCAGGAAAGGCTGGTTCTCCAGCGCCTGCACCTGGCAAATGACCCGTAAAGCCGCGCGCGGAGAATCCAGGTGGACCGGAGCCGGCGGCAAAAGCCACGATTCAAGCAATTGAATGAACCGGTGCTCCTTTTCCTCTTCCTCAATCTCGGCAAAGCGCTCGAAGTTCGCGTATGCCATCAGCTCCGTTGGCAAAGGCCGGTTGGACTTCAGAAAAAGCAGCGTCGTGGCTTCAAGCCGATCCTTCCCCTGGGCGGCGAGGAGTTTGGGCCACCAGTCGTCACTACTGAAATCCTTTCGGGCCAGGGCGAGTTTCTCGAAATAGTCCTCAAGGAGCAGCCAGGCGCGCTGCGAGTCTTTGCAATTTGCAAAAGTGTTCAACAACTCCGTACGTTCCGCGACCGCAGCCTTCGAGTCTGCCAGCTCTCGCCGGAGGTCCGCAAGAGCCCCATACGTCCTGTTGAGGACCGTGTGGTGCGCGTCGTATTTGGTGGTGGCAGCGGAGCGCGGGATGGCTCCGGTCTTTCGTGTGGCTCTAGGCATTTGCAGTTAATCCACGATACATCATGTAGATTCAGGCTGATCATCTCGACACAAAACACGCCTGCCGGTCAATGAGAAAGCTGGGGCAACTGGGGACACTCCGGTTCCACACTTGGACTTTGGCCGGCGCACACCGCGCTGATGCAGTCCACTTCGGGGATGCAGCCGAATGTGGATCGCAAAAGGTGTACGAACTCAGAAGTCCGCGTCTGGCCCTGAGCGCAGCCGCCGAGCAATCGAAGAACAAGTTGCCCCAGTGTATTGGAAGCGATGTCGCGCGCCGCCGACTGGCGATTCTGAGTATTGTGGGGTTTCAGCGAAGGAACCACGAGCGGACTCTCTGCCACCATCCCGGCTTCTGAAGCTTCATCGATTCCGACCAAATGCCGACACCACTGTTTTTGGCTTCGGCTTCGAGTTTTTTGAGACGTTTCATTCGATCTTTCGCGGCCGCTCCGTCCGGCAGATTGGCCAGCGTTCCCTTGGCCCTGGCAAGGCCACGGGCTACCAGGATTTCTGCCAGATCTTCCTTGCCAACTGTCACGATAGCGTAGAATCGCTGACTCCTCCCCATCGCGTCCTGGGATCGTGTAGTGACAACGAAAGGCTTACTGAGCAATTCGGCCGTTTGATTCCTGGCCTCAATCCCCGCTCTGCGGAGCTGTTCCCGTGTGACCCCGAAGTAACGGCATTGCTCCTTCACACGGTCCTGAACACTTTCATCGGTTTCCGGAGCATCGGCAAAGTACAGCCGAAAGATGAATTTCCGATCGTCGTGAATCACAAGAAAACTGTCGCCATCGTTGGATGCGTTGGGCGCAAGACGGCAGTCCTTCAAATTGACCCATTTGCCTGGAGGGCCGGGCACGCCCTGCATGGGCTTGTGATCGCAAGAAATCAGGAAGCACGCTGAAAGCAAAAGTATCAGACATTTCTGCCGCATCGACCGCCGCCAAATTTCGGCGCATGCATTTATTGCCATAAGAACTCTCCTCATCATCGGTGGTGATCAATACACCGAATCCATCCGGCGAGGTTACAGAATTCTCCCGGTGGAGCTCGCTACCCTGTCGTTGTTCACCGCGCCCCATCGACAGCCCGGCACACCATCGGCTCCATGGTTTGTCCGGTGGCTGCGTTGTAACCACGCTTCATTGCGTCGATGAAAAGCTTCACTCCTTCAGAACGCACGAGATTGATCGTCGCGCCGCCAAATCCGCCGCCCGTCAGCCGGGCACCCATGCACTCAGGCCGGGCTCTTGCCAGATCCACCAGCAGATCCAGCTCCGGGCAACTGTTCTTCAAATTGAATTGAGAGCTGGCGTGGCTTTCATAAAGAAGCTGCCCCAACTGCTCCATGTCGTCCGCGCGCAACGCCCGTTCACCGGCGATGACGCGCTTGTTCTCTTCAATGACATGACGGGCGCACTCGTAATCGCGCACCCCAAGCTGCGACTTCCGCAGTTCAAGCATTTGGGGCGTGACGGAACGAAGCGAGGGGACTCCCAAGGTTCCTGCCGCGGACTCACAATGGTTGCGGAGTGTGTTGTAAGCGCCATCTGTCAGATCGTGCCTGACTCCCGAATTACACACGACGAAGGATGCTTTCGCCGACAGTGGTTCGTGAGTCACGGTGAAGTGCTGGCAGTCGATCTGAACAACATGACCAGCCTTCCCGAAGAAACTGGAAAGATAATCGAGCATGCCGACATTGGCTCCCACGAACGAGCGCTCGGCGGTCAGGCAGATTCTGGCGAGCGCGAGCTTCTCCGCTTTCCCGACATCTGGCAGTTCACCGCGGGCATCACGTCGAGGCGCCGCGAGCAGGCCTGTTTCACTCAAGGCGTAGGGGAAGAGTTTCCGCACGAGCAACGCCGTGGCCACTTCGAGCGCGGCGGAGCTGCTCATTCCAGCGCCCGGCGGGAGAGTGCCATGAATGGCGGCGTTGAAGCCGGTGAAATGAACTCCTCGCAGCCGGAGATGCAACAGAACTCCCTTCACATAATCCGCCCACGGAGCAGCGGGATTCTTTTCGATCTTATCCGCGTAGAATATCTCGCGTCCTGCGAACGCCGCAGAGACGAGTTCGATCTTGCCATCGTTTCGTGGCGCACCAGCCATGAGGATGTGTCGATCCACAGCCAACGCAATGACGAGTCCTTCATTGTAGTCCGTGTGATTCCCCAGCAGCTCAATGCGGCCCGGAGCCAGGACGCAGCGCGCGGGCACTCTCTGGAAGGAATCCTGAAAAAACTTCGATGCCAGGTTCATCCATCAAGCACTCCTGGACCGGACAATCCTCTTCGTTTGATGTCGGAACTCCGACCACTTTTGTGCAAACACTGCATCAATACTCGCTGCGAGTTCGAAGTCCTTTCGAGTAAGCCCGCCCTCATCGTGTGTCGTCAACGCGAGTTTCACACGGTTCCCCCGGATATCAATGTCGGGATGATGCCACGCTTCTTCCGAAATCCGGGCCACCACGTTGACGAAATTTATCGCGGTTGGAAAATCCTTGAACTCGTATGTCCGCTGGATGACTGCCCACCGGAGCTGCCATGAGGGGACGAGCGCCATCGAAATCTTGATCCGGGTTGAAGAAATTTTTGCCATGTGAAAGTGATGCCAAAGGCACGAGTTTTAGCCAGGGGATTGCCGTAAAGGGCTACCGGGGCAACGACCACAAAAGGTAAACCCAGTTTACAATGACGCTGACGACCAGCGAACACAGGCAAACCTTCCACCGGCCAAGGAGACGGGGGCGCAATTTTGAAGCGAAAAGGATCGACCAGACAGGCGCAGTGAGCACCAGCAGAGTCACGAGTGGGTTCAGCGCCAGGGCCCCGGTGAAATCAAACCTCCCCAAAGCCGCGAGCGCGCGAGTGCTGCCGCAGGTGAAGCACGGCAGACCTGTCACCGCGTGGAAAGCACACCGCGGCAGCGGCCAATGTCCATCGACGGCCATTCTGGCGATGACGCTGGTCCCAAGGCATCCAAGGAGAACGAGCAGAGGGAAACGATGGGCTCTCAACGCGCTTCCCACCCGGACGGTGGGATGGGCTGCAAATATTGGCGGCGGCACAGGTGGCCGCGTCCGGGCAAGAACGGATGCTGGGTCAGATCCGTGCATGGGGCAGGTCAGAACATGCGAAAGGGTCCTTGAGTGAACGGCGAGCCTTTGCTCAGGAGCATGAACAAGGCAAACACACCGAAGCTCAGAACCGAGAGCACGATGCCCGCGATGGCGAGACCCTTGCCTGTCCAGCGATCCGGCGCGTCCCCGATCTGCACAAGGGCAATCACGCCCAGGATGGCTCCCACGATTCCCAACGCCGGCCCCAAGCAACAACAAGGCATCATCCCCAGGCATCCAAGCACCAGACTTGTGATGGCCAGCGGATGAGCACGTGAACCTGATGGAGAACTCGTCGTGTAGTTTGCAGTTCCAAATGGAGGCGGTGAGCCGGTCGGAGTCGTCGGGTTGGATGGCAGGACATCGGCGAACTCCGGGAAGGTTGCGAGCGGCTTCCACGCCCCGTCATCGCACCGGGCAATCGTCCGTGCGTTCGCCCGCCCGTCCTTGATCCATTGCCGCACTTCAGCGGCATCCACGGGGCCGTACTCTCTCTGGTCAGCGCCTACGATACGGTACATGGCCGGCAGTCTTCCGCTAAATGTGGACGGGCGTCAAGATTCACGCCGCTTCATGGAAGGTGAACGGTGCATCCGCAGAGAGTCATTCGCCGCTTTCACGCGAAAACTTACCAGCGGATTGATCGTGGGATCATCGTGCAATCAAGGATGACCGATGGCTGTTCCCTCTGTTGGTATCCGTTTAGCGCCAAAGGCGCGGTTCCATACCAGCCTGGGGCAACGCCCCAGGAAACGTGTCGGGAACAGTTCCGAGCGCTGAAGGCGCGACACACCGTTCACAGAATGCGGTCCCTCTTCGGAAGGATGGGACGGGCTTTCAGCCCTCAATCGTTGGATTGACGGTATTCCTGGGGCGTCGCCCCAGGCTGGAATAGGGACGCGCCCTTGGCGCTAAACATGTACTCTCCTTGGCGGGAGGGCGAGGGGCAGGGAGGGCGTGACACACTTTTACCTGCCCGTTGGGGGCCTCAAGACGGAGCGCGACTGTGAGCGACACATGGGGCGATTCACTGAAGTCATTCTCCCAAGCATTGTAGTAGAGGCAGCGAAATCCCTGATTCTTGAGGTGCTATAACCACATTCTGAGGAAGGTGGTTTTCCCGGTGCCCCAAGGTGAATCAATTCCTAAGACAAGTGGTTCAGCCAAGCTGCCAACGAAAGCCGTCAAAATCTCAGCACTGTCTTTTCGCGTCAGCAGGTCCCACTTGAATGGGTCAGCCTCGGGGATTTCGAGTGTCTAAGGTTTGAACCGCATGTCGCCCATTTCAATTCAGTAACTTGCGGCTACTTCACCCGCCGCTTGCCCATCAGCTCATTGGCGACGTCATTGGCTCCATAGACTTTTCGCAACGCTTCGGTGATGGAGCGGGAGTGGACGGACACGGCGCGGGCTGCTTCGTCGGAGAACGCGTAGTCGAGCACAAGCGACTGGAGGTTCCCGTCGAAGATGATGCCGACGAATTCGGCGTTCTTGTTGATGACCGGGCTGCCGGAGTTACCCCCGATGATGTCGGCGGTGCTGACGAAGTTGTAGGGCGTGCGCAGGTCGAGCTTCTTCTTGTTCTTCACCCAGGTGGGCGGGAGGTCGAAGGGCGGTTTGTTGCGTTGCTCCGCTGCGCGTTCGTAGAGGCCCGCGAAAGTGGTTTCGTGCGGGATCTTCTTTCCGTTCTCCGCGTAGCCCTTCACCTGGCCGTAGGCGAGGCGCAGGGTGAACGTGGCGTCCGGGTAGCTGCTGGTGCCTTGAACTGCAAAGCGCGCCTTGCCGATCTGGGCGTGAGCCTGTTGTTTGATCTCGGTCTGCGTCTCGATGCTCTTGCGGAGGGCGCGGGCTTCGGTGTCGATGGTGCGGGCGAGTTCAATCAGGGGATCTTTCGCGCTGTCCACGGAGGCTTTCCCACCTTTGTAAAGGTTCCGTCGCATCGCCACGTCTTTGACCTTGGTGCCAAGGATTAGTTCGGCGGCGCGTTCGCGCGGTGATTTGCCGGCGAGAACTTTTTGAACGGTGGCGTTGTCGGAGCCTTTGAGTTCGGTGAGGAACGTGAGCGAATCAGCCAGCTTCAGAATCTCGAACTCCTCGTAGATCGGGCTGGTGGAGAAGAGCTGGAATTCGAGTGATTCGCGACCGGAATCGACAAACTCACGAAGACGTTCGCCGTTGGGTTTGGGGAATTCGTCGCCGGCGCGAAACAAGGTGCGGGCGATTCCGAACAGCTCGCTGTTAAATCCTGAGCCAGCTTCGAGCAGATTGTAGTCGAGCGCGACTTCAGCGATGGCCTTCTGCGCGGCGGCGATTTTGTCCCAAGCGCCGGCAGCGTCGGCGAGCTTCGGATCATGGGCGACGGCATCCCGGAGTTTCTGTTCGTCAGCCTGCTTTTTACCCATCAGGACAGGATCGAGCAATCCACCGAGTCGGCCGATGAACGCCTTGCGGCTATTCTGCACGCCGAAGAGATCTTCCTTGGCTCGACGGGCGTTTTCTTCGCTGCGTGCGCTGTAGGACATCAGGAGCACTTCGAGACGATTGAGCTGTCTCATGCGGAAGGGGATCTGACGGTCGCGAGTGTAAGCAAGTTCCGCCATCGTCAGCAGCCGGCTGGTGCGTCCGGGATGACCTGAGACTAAGACGAGTTCATTGTCCGCAGCCCCGGCAGCACTCCACTTGAGGTAATGCTCGATCCTGGCAGGTTTGTCGTTCTCGTAAGCGCGGAAGAAGCAGACATCGAGGTCGAAGCGTGGATACTCGAAGTTGTCCGGGTCGCCGCCGTAAAAGGCGATCTGCGCCTCGGGCGCGAACACGAGCCGGACATCGGTGTACTTTTTGAAGCGGTAGAGGTGATACTTGCCGCCCTGGTAAAGCGTGACGACATCGCTGCGCAGGCCCGTCTTATCGAGGGATTCCTTCTCGATCTCGGCCATCACGGAGCGGCGAGCGCGAAAGGCTTCCTCGGCGGAGATGCCCGGCTTGACGGCGGCATTCACGCGATCGGTGACATCCTGGATGCTCATGAGGACGTTGAGTTCCAGGTCGTGGCACCGCTTCTCCTCAGCGAGGGTCTTGGCGTGAAATCCGTCGCGGAGGTAGTTGTGATCCTTATCCCCGAGTTTCTGGAGGCTATCGGCGCCGACGTGGTGATTGGAAAGGACCAACCCGTCCTTGGACACGAACGAACCGGAGCCGCCGCTGTTGAAGCGAACTGAAGATTTCTGAACATGTTCGAGCCACTGATCGGTGAGGTCGAAGCCGTGCTTTTGCTTCAACTGCTGGCGCGGCGGGTCGTTGAAGAGCCACATGCCGTCATCGGCTTGGAGTGGTGTGGGGCGCAGGACTGAGGAGCAGCAAAGGGCGGTGGTCACTGAAACGAGTAGTAGCGGTGTCTTCATTCGGTTCATTTTGTTGCGGTGGCAGCGAGATCAGCAATGCTTGCCGGAATTGTTTTTCAGACGGGATATGCGCTGCACGGCCAAAGGCAACTTAAAATCCAACTCCACTCGACTACTGCCACGTGCGTGGGGCCGGTTCAGCAGGATACAATTTCTGCTTTCACAGCGGGAGTTTTGTGGCACTTTCGCGAGGCCAAAATATGGAATACGAAGCCGTCATCGGTCTGGAAACGCATGTTCAGCTCAAGACAAAATCCAAGATGTGGTGCGGGTGCGCCAATGTCTTCGGCTCCCCGCCGAACACGAACGTGTGTCCAGTCTGCCTTGGCATGCCGGGAGTGCTTCCGGTGGCGAACGATGAAGCACTTCGTTTGACGGGGCTGACGGGGTTGCTCCTGAACTGCAGCCTGCCACGCTTCGCCAAGTTTGATCGCAAGAATTACTTCTACCCGGATGCGTCGAAGAATTACCAGATCACTCAATACGACAAGCCATCGACGGCAAATGGCCACGTGGATTTCGAGTTTCAAGGCGGCATCAGCCGGGTGCGGATTACGCGGGCGCACCTGGAGGAGGACGTCGGCAAGAGCACGCATTTCGACCGGCACAGTGGAGTGGACTTCAATCGGGCGGGAGTTCCATTGCTTGAAATCGTTTCGGAACCGGACATCACCAGCGCCGACATGGCTTGCGAGTATCTCAACGCGCTGAAAGACATTCTGATTTATGGCGCGATCAGCGATTGCGACATGGAAAAAGGGATGGTCCGCTGCGATGTCAATATCAGCGTGCGTCCAAAGGGCGCAAAGGAGCTGGGGGCAAAGATCGAAATCAAGAACATGAACAGCTTCTCCGGTGTTCGACGGGCCTTGGAATACGAGATCCCAAGACAGATCGCCGTGGTGAAGGCGGGAGGCAGGCTCACGCAGGAAACCCGCCGATGGGATGACATGGCAGGAATCACGGAGACGATGCGGACGAAGGAAGACGCTCATGACTATCGCTATTTCCCGGAGCCTGACCTCATGCCGTTCGTTCCGACGGAAGCATGGTTGGAGGAGATTTCGGCGCGGGTGGTCGAGCTGCCTCTAGCGCGGAAGAAGCGGTTCATGGCTGATTACCAGCTTCCTGCAGCGGACGCGCAGACCTTCGTGGATGACGTGCCTCTGGGGACGTATTTCGAAGGCGTGGCCAAGGGGGCGAAGAATCCAAAGTCCATTGCCAACTGGGTGATTAACAACCTTCGCGCCCGACTGGCCGAAGCGAATGAAAACCTCAAAGCCGAACAAGCATCGATAGGAATCGAGCCGGGCGACATGCAATTGCAGGGCCTGGCTGAATTGCGCTTCAAGCCGGAGGCGTTGTTGGAGCTGGTGAGCCTGGTTGAGGGAGGAATCATCAGCAACAGTGCGGCACAGGTCGTATTTGCGGAAATGTTTGATACCGGCACCGCACCATCGTTGGTCGTCGAACGGAAAGGGCTCGCCCAGGTGAGCGATACCTCAGCCATCGAAAAACTCTGTGACGAAGTCATCGGCGCAAATCCCAAGAGCGTGGAGGATTTTCGTGCGGGCAAAGCGGCCGCGCTGAACTTTCTCAAAGGGCGGGTGATGAAACTCAGCAAGGGCAAGGCGAACCCCGCGATCGCAGGGGACATCCTTGCTCGCAAACTCGGGTGAGTTTGCATGAAGACCCTCCACGCAAGTTGGGGGCATCAATTTCGGGGGCATCGGTAGCTCAGAGATGTCATCCGCTACCGCGGTTTCTCAACAACCAGGCAAGCCCTTTCCCTCCATTCTTGCTCAGACTTCCACGCTCAATCCTGGCTTTGGCTGAATGACTTTGATCTTCGGAAACTTGATGTGAATCTGTTCCTCGAACCAGTTGCGGGCGTCCTCGTCTCCATGCCCCAGCAGGACCGTTCGAGGGTTAACTTCCCCGACAAATTCCAGTAGATCCTCACGGTTTGCGTGGGCGGTCAGGTCGAAATCCTCCACTTCGCACAACTTTGTCACCTCGCCTGCTGAACCGCTGAAGACAAATGTCTCACCCTGTTTCGCCGCTTTGAACCTCCCGCCGGGTGTCTCCGGATCCGCATAGCCGACAAAAAAGATGGCCTGCCGTTCGTCGCCAGCCATTCGCGCCGCCAGATCGTGTGCTGCGGTATGCTCGCTCATCATGCCGGCGGTGATCACGAAGATTTTGCCTCCGCTCAATTTCATCTTTTTGGACTGGCCCTTTTCCAGGACGATCAATTCGAGTGCTTCGCGCAACTGCAGGTTGCTGTGCAGGCGATGAGTTCGGTGTGCCTGGAGGTCGTAGATTTCTGTGAAAACCCTGCCCAGTCCGCCGATGTATATGGGCTGGCGTTTGATCCTTCCAGACCGCATCAACAGTGCCAGTAAAGCGAGAATCTCCTGGGTCCGTCCAAGGGCGAACACCGGAATCAGCACGCAGCCCTTCCGATGGAGAACGGTTTGAATGGCCTGTGCCAGCCGTTCGATCTCGCCCTCCCTGGTGAATCCTGCGGGAACGGCGCGATTGCCACGGGTCGTTTCCATGATCAACACGTCCGCTTTCACATCCTCAAACCTGGCGCCCTTCAAGATGGTTTGGTCCTGAAAGCAGACATCGCCGGTGTAGAAGACGGTTTCGCGTTCGCCTCGGACCATTATTCCTGACGAGCCGAGCGCGTGCCCCGCGTCCAGGAATTCGAGCGTTGGCGACTGGTATCCCGCCTGGAGCTTGTGGAACGCACCCCAGGAAACTTCCCGGTTGTAGCGAAATCCTTGAAACATGTGCGCCATCTCATCCACTTCGTCATGTGTGTAGAGGGGGTAACCGGCGATCCCCATCTCATCGCGCTGCCGGACCATCACATTCACGGAATTATGAAGAACCCGCTCCACCAGAAAGTAACTCAGCTCGGTCATCAGCACGTGGGCTTTCGGAAATTGCCGGACGGCGACCGGAAGCGCTCCCACATGATCGTGATGGCAGTGGCTGATGGCGATCGCGTCCAGAGGTTCATTCCGGATCAAATCAAGGAGTGGAAGGCTTTCGCGCCCATCCCTTTTTGGATGCACTCCGGCATCCATGAGCAACCTATGATTTTCGATTTCGACAAACCAGGCGCTGGCACCGATGTCCGTATCCGGATTCAAGTTTACAATACGCATGATGAAGTTCTATCGCAGACGCATCTCGGAGGAAATGGCTAATCTTCGTTTTTTGACGGCGTAACCAGATTTTTCGAGGGAGTTTGAACGCGCAACGGAAATGAAGGTCTGAACCTGTGTGGTATGTTCTGACCTCAGATGAGATGGGGCGGACTGAAAAAGCAATGGCGAGTTGAAATCCCTGCGAACGGGACGGTATTCAGGCGGGCGAGCGGATGGGCGCCAGGGGCACCGGTTGCGGGGCAGTGTGCGGGAGAGGCTC
>SXMN01000190.1 GCA_005777315.1 Verrucomicrobiales bacterium | reverse complement strand
TATGAAACTGGAGTGAGCGTCTCGGACGATGAACTGGCTCGCGTCCATATCACGCCAGCGAAGTTCCACGGGGAATGGAACTATGTCATCGAACCCCGTTAACTAACATTTGCTCAAGTTATTATTTCGCCCGCCCTAAGTTTCGAGGTGTAGAGATGAGCCAGGTTATGTGGACGCGTCACATCCGCCGGTTTCCCGGCAGTGCCGTCGAACATCCAATAACCCTGGTAAGGCCCCGAGCCGGGATTCTTCTCTGGATTGAAATCCGTCGGCGGCAGCCTGTCGTCCGAGTCATCTGCATACATGGCCAGGCCGATGCCGATTTGCCGGAGGTTGTTGGTGCAGGTGATGCGCAGGGCACGATTCTTGGCATTGCCCAACGCGGGCAGGAGCATTCCGGCCAGGATGGCGATGATGGCAATGACGACAAGCAGTTCGATGAGCGTGAAGCCTGAATTTCGTTTCATGGGCAAAGTCAAGTTACGCCGCTGGTTTGATGAGTGTGGTGATCCCCGATAACAGCCTTTGCCTCGGACGAAGGCGAGATCATTTTTGAGAAGTGGAAGGCAGTCCGTGCATTCACAAGTGGGCGGTAGCGGAGCGCGGAATTCATTCTGCGCTCTGGCACCATGTTCGGCCATTCCCGGTCTTGAGGTCATCTCGTTACCGGCGACTTTGGGAGGCACCGGGGGGTAGTTCAGACAGCCAGTTTCAGATGTTGGTGGCCAGCGTGCTCAACCAGCTCGTACACCTTGCTGACGAGAATGTGCCGCGCAGTGGCAGCGATGGATCGTTTGTGGTGAAGGCGGTATGAGCGATCCGGCTGAGGTGACACCCATCGCCCTGACAGCGGCGGCGTAAGGACAATCCGTCGGTACAACAAAACGAAACAACAAGCAGAGCGGCCCGGGTGGGTTGCTGTGTTTTCTTTTTCTGCAGATGGAAAACATGCAACGGGATGCAGACGGGATCAGTCAACTTTCCGTAACACGGAAGATCGTTCGAGAGCTACTTCGCTCTTGTTGGATGATTCAAATCAAGTGTGCTTCTCGGGCACCATGCGCTTTGAGAAATGAGATGAGGAATTTTATGGATCCTGAAGTCGCTCTGACATGACGCCCGGTTTGATGCCATTCCAAGGATCTCAGATGATGAATACTCACAGACGCGAACAACTCGTTGCCACGGTAAAAATAAAACCACTGGCGGCCTCCACATCCGCAACGCCAGTAGGGTCCGATTTCCCACCGACCACGTAGATGACTTATGAGAAGTCTGATGGTATTCGAATCTCGAACTTCAAATTCAACTACACCAGGATCTTCCTCCAAAGTGGCCACCGGATTTACAGTGTCCATAACGGAGACGACAACTCGGTCAGCTGAATTGGCTGCTGCTTTCAATTGCTGAGACCAAGACCTCGCTCTGAACCAGGAGCCGACGAGCAAACTTGCAAACGTAGCGACAATCAAAGTCACTGCGAGGAGGATTACAATCAGTGAAAGCTCCGGCCACGTCATTATGTGAGAATATCTTTCAGGACATTCCCCGCCACGTCGGTCAGCCGGAAATCGCGCCCGCCGTAACGATACGTGAGACGTTCGTGGTTCATGCCCATCAAGTGGAGGATGGTCGCGTGGTAATCGTGGACGTGGCAGGGGTTGGCGATGATGTTCGCGCCATATTCGTCGGTCTCGCCGTAGGTGATGCCGCCGCGGACACCGGCGCCCGTCAGCAGGCAGGAGAAAACTTTCGCGTAGTGGTTGCGCCCTTTGCCGTTGCCGCCATCGCTCCATGGTGTGCGACCGAACTCGGTGCAGATGGCGACCAACGTCTGATCCAACAACCCGCGCGCTTTGAGGTCTTGGATGAACGCGGTGATGGCCCGATCCACGCGCAGGGCTTTGGGCCGGTGCGTTTCCATGTCGCCGTGAGAATCCCAGTTATCATGCGAGCCGGTGTCGATGAGTTCCACGACGCGGACGCCGCGCTCGACCATCCGGCGCGCCACGAGGCATTGCCAGGCGAAGGAGCGGTTGTCGCCGCGTTTCAATCCGTAAAGATCGAGTGTTCGATCCGCTTCCGGGTTGAGGTCGAACACTTCGGGGGCTTCGCGCATGATGCCGCGCGCGGTGTCGAAGCTGTTGATGCGGGCACGCAGCGCACCGTCCGAAGCGCGTTTTGCTGCGTGCGCCTCATTCACATCGTGCAGCATGATTTCTTCGAGCTGCCGGAGCGTGATCGGGCGGGGCAGGGGATCGAGATCGGCGATGGGTTTGTCGCCGGGTGTGATGCGTACGCCCTGGTGTTCGGCTGGCAGGAAATGGCTGTCCCACACTTGCGCGCCGGCGTAGGGCAGGTGCTCCGTGAGCACGACGTAGGAAGGCAGGTTGCGATTGAAGGTGCCGAGTCCGTAGCTCAACCACGCGCCGATGCTCGGCAACGGCACGGTGGCCGAGCCGGTGTGCATCGCGAGCGTTCCTTGAAAATGCTCGACGATGTCGGTGTGCATTGAGCGGATCACACACAGATCATCCGCGACGGAGCGCAAGTTTGGAAATAGATCGCTGATCATCAGACCGGACTGCCCGCTCGGCTGAAAATCGAACTTGGAACCAAGCAACGGCAGTGGACGAGCTTCGTCGGGTCGCAATCCAAACGCTGGAATGGGCTTGCCGTGCATTTCGCGGAGCTTCGGCTTCGGATCGAATGTGTCCATGTGCGAGAAGCCGCCGGTGAGGAAGATGAAGACGAGCTGCTTCGCCTTGGGCGCGTGGTGCGATGGTTTGGGAGCGAGGGGATGGCCACCGCCCAATGCGGCCGCCAGGGATAATTTGGGGAACAGTCCGAGGGTACCCGCCGCCGTGAGCTGGCCGCAGGATTGAAGGAAGTCTCGGCGCGAATGGTTAGATCGATCAGTCCACATAAATGAACTCATTCGCGGAGAGCACGATACGCGCAAGGGTGGTCCAGGATTCCTCATCGCGGCGTTCTTCGGAGTCGCTCACGGCTCCGGTCAAGGTGGCGGCTTTGGTGAGCCATTGTTCGCATTTTCTGGCTTCGTTTCTGGATGGGCTTCGACTCCAAGCCAGCTCGTGAAGTCGTCGGATGCGATCTAGAACAGTTGAGCGCTCGCGCATCACGCGCTGGGCCAGGGCACGGGATTGCTCATCCACGAATGGATTGTTCATCGCAAACAGAGCTTGCTGCGGTACGGTGGAGGCCCGGCGAGATTCGGTTGAGTTATTCGTGTCCGGGCCGTCGAAGAGAGCCAGAAAGGGATGCTTCTGCAGGCGCTGAGTCATCAGATACACGCTGCGATGTTTCGTGTCATAGCGTTCCTTGAAGGGGGCGTGCTGCGTCCAGGTCCATTTCTCGGGAGGCGGGAACGGGTGTGAGCCGGGGCGGCTGAGGTCAATTTCGCCGCTGGCAAAGAGCATGGCATCGCGGATGGACTCGGCCTCCAAACGCTGCCGTTCGTAATGCCACAGGTAGCGGTTGGCCGGATCGACACGGCGGTTCGCCGGATTCTCGTCGCTCGACTGTTGATACACCGCGGAGTTCATGATGAGCCGGTGCATGGCTTTGACCGACCAGCCGCTCTCGACGAAGTGATGCGCGAGGTAGTCAAGCAGTTCGCGATGGACGGGCACGTCGCCGCGCAGCCCGAGGTTATTCGGGGTCGTCACCAAGCCCTGACCGAAGTGATGGTGCCAGATGCGATTGGCCATGACGCGCGCGGTCAGAGGATTTCCCGGCTGTGTCAGCCAGCGGGCGAATTCGAGGCGACCGCTGGCATTGGGTGCGATGCCCAATGAATCCGGGCCGGCGAGAACTTCGGGCGCGCAACGTGGCACGATGGGGCCTGGATCGGCGGGTTCGCCACGGCGTTGGATTGTGACATCCGCCGCTTTGCCTTCACGCACGGCGTAGGCCACGGGCACGTCAGGAGGCGCTCCAGGCTTCTCCAGATTTCGCAGTTCCTTCTTGAGCGAGGCGACCTTCTTGTTGTGTTCGTCTGCCAGTGGTTTGTCGGCGGGCTTTTCTTTCTCCAGCACGGCGATTTGTTCGCGCAAAGATTTCAGCCGGCCTTCCCAATCCCGCCATCGAGGCGAGGATTCGGCATCCCCTTCGAGCGGAACGAATTTCTGGCGGTTGAAATTCTTCGAAGCGACTTCCTCGGAGCCCGCCCACGGGAACTCGGTACTCGCGAAGACGCCGTAAAGACCGTAGTAGTCCCGCATCGTCAGGGGATCGAACTTGTGATCGTGGCAACGCGCGCATTTGAGGTTCAGTCCGAGGAACGCCTGCCCGACCGTCTCAATTGTGTTCTCCAGCGTCAGATGCCAGAGCTCGTAGGGACCAGTGCCGTAGCGGCGGGAGAGCGCGAGGAATCCGGTTGCCACCACCTGCTCGGCGCGGCGTCCTGCCAGTGACTGATCCGCAAGAATGTCACCAGCGAGCTGCTCGCGTACGAATTGGTCGAATGGCATGTCTGCGTTGAAGGCGTCGATGATGTAGTCTCGGTATCGTGAAATTTCCGGGATTGGATAATCGGCGTTGTCCCCGGCGGTGTCAGCGTAACGGACCACATCCATCCAATGCCGGCCCCAGCGCTCGCCATAACGTGGTGATGCCAGCAGCCGATCGATGACCTTGGAAAAGGCAGCAGGCGATTTGTCGGCAAGGAATGCGGCGACCTCATCCGGGGTGGGCGGCAGGCCCGTCAGATCGAATGTGGCGCGGCGAATCAAGGTGCGTTTGTCGGCGGGCGCTACCGGTGGAAGTCCGCGTTCCTTGAGCTTGGCCAGGATGAAATTGTCGATGGGAGTTCGGACCCGCTTGTTCGCTTTGACGGCGGGTACCGGTTGCGATTTGACCGGGAGGAATGACCAATGGGAGGAATTGGTGAGTCGTGAGCCGGCATCCGATGCTTCACCGATGAGAGTTGCCAGTGAGGTTGTGAACAAGCCTAGCAATACCGAAATTGCAGTCACCAGCGTTGGGTTTGGGCTGGCTTTAGGCATGACAGGAGTCTTAAAAGCTGTTGGTCCACCGTCAAACACAAAGAGCCCGTTTGAATTCATTCTATGAAAACCCACCATTACTCTCGCCGGGATTTTGTTAAGACCTCGGTGCTGGCGACGACTGCCCTGAGCCTGAGAGCATTCGACCACGCCTGCGCTGCCGGAGCCAATGATCGCATCCGCATTGGTGTCATCGGTGTCGGCGGCATGGGCACGGGGCATGTCGGCAGCCTGGTGAAGAAATCGGAGATGGAAAACATCGAGGTTGTCGCGGTAAGCGACGTTTACCAGCGCCGGGTCAATCGCGCGAAGAACATTTGCAAAGGGGACGGCTATCTCGATTACCGCCGGTTGCTGGAACGCAGAGACGTTGACGCGGTGCTGATCGCCACTCCGGACCATTGGCACGCTAAGATTTCGATGGATGCACTTGAGGCAGGCAAGCATGTCTATTGCGAGAAGCCGATGACCCACACGGTCGAGCAGGCAATCGCCCTGCGGAATGCGGTACGGCGGCACAAGAAAATTTTCCAGGTCGGTCCGAATGCCACGGCCAACGACTCCTATTGGAAAGCGCATGATGCCATTGCGACTGGCCGTATTGGCAAGGTCACCTGGGCGCACGGCAGCTACAATCGCAACGCCCGCGTCTGCCTTTTCAATGAGCATCAGAAAATCGACCCGACTGCGGGGCCGGGCAAAGCAGGCGATGATTTCATCGATTGGGAAATGTGGCTTGGCCACAAGTGGGGACTCGCGCCGAAAATCCCATGGACGCCGGAGCATTTCTTCCGTTTCCGGAAGTACTGGCCCTACAACGGCGGTGTCGCGACCGACTTGCTTTACCACAAGCTGGCTCCACTGCTGATCGCCATAGCGGGCCCAAACGGCGAGTATCCGACCCGCGTGAATGCCAACGGAGGGCTCTACATCGAGAAGGACGGTCGCGACATTCCGGACACGTTCATGATGACGGCGGATTATCCGAGCGGGTGGTCATTATTTCTGGTGAGCACGCTGACGAATGATGCGGGAATTCCCGATCGTGTCTATGGCAAGCACGGCACGATGGAACTCGGCGGCGAACCGAGCCTGCGTTGGAACGGCGATTTCAAGGAGGAGTTCAAGACGAAGAATGATGGCAAGGAGGAGGCTCGCGTCGCGCTCGAACCGCGCCGGGATATGGAAAACAACTGGATTGATGCCATGCGCGGCAAGGGCCAGGTGCATTGCAATGTCGAGCTGGGCTGCGCCACGATGGTTGCGATCAAGATGGCGGTGGAGAGTTACCGGCAGCGCAAAACCATGTTGTGGGACGCGAAAAAAGAGAAAGTGATCGTGTCATGAGAAACTACATCAAAGGGAAGCGGACGAACGAGTGGAGCTGCGAAGCTCGCGCCAGCGTCGTGGACTGCGGCAGTCCTCTGCCGCTTTCAAACGTGACGTGGCTATTTGAAAGCGCCAGGGGACTGGCGCACTCCAAGACCGTGCGGCGCCGAGAACGATTCGCTGAGAGCTTCTTCACTTCTGCGCTTCGGTCGAGCGGCGTTGCGTTGATCTTCTTCGCGGCCGCCGTCGTCGCCCGGGCGGACGAATCCGGTTTCACTTCCCTCTTCGACGGCAAGACTCTCTCGGGCTGGCACACCAGCGCGCAAACGGGCCACAGCCGTGCGAGCAAAAATACGACCGGCGGCAAATGGGTCGTGGAGGATGGAGCGATCATCGGTTCGCAAGACATTCCGGGCAACGGCGGGATCATCATCACTGATGAGAAGTTTGGAGACTTCGAGGTTGCACTGGAAATGAGAAATGACTTCGGTCCCGACAGTGGCCTGTTTCTACGCAGCACCGAGGACGGGACGGCGTTTCAAGCGATGATTGATTATCATGCCAACGGCAACTTGATGGGGCTTTACGGCGAAGGCCGTCTTGGAGCGCGGCCTAGTGTCATGAACTTCGCCTTTCGTGACAAAGTGACCGACATCCGGGAAATCAACAACCCGGTCAAGCCACCGCTTCCTGTCCTGCCGGAGGCCTGGGGGAAATTCTGGCGTCATGGTGAGTGGAACGAACTGCGTGCTCGCATTGTGGGCAACCCGCCTCATCTAACGACGTGGATTAACGGAGTGAAGTTTTGCGAATGGCAGGAGACGGAGCGCCGGCATCCCGACACAGGCGGAATCGCGCTGCAAGTTCACGGCGGCGGCGATTGGACCAGGCAATTCGTGCGCTATCGAAACATCCGGGTGAAGAAGCTCTTGCCCAAGCCGGACAACACACTCACAGAAGCTGAACGGCGCGAAGGTTGGTTGCTGCTTTTCG
This sequence comes from Verrucomicrobiales bacterium, assembly GCA_005777315.1. Lineage (GTDB taxonomy): Bacteria > Verrucomicrobiota > Verrucomicrobiia > Limisphaerales > F1-12-MAGs170 > F1-120-MAGs170. Next base: position 6,962 of record SXMN01000190.1, on the reverse strand, counting down.
ATGGCAAGACCCACGTCGGCTGGATGAACAGTGATCGCACCGCGCCGCGAACACCAGTGCAGGATGGAGCGCTCAATCCGCATCGCGCCGGTCATTACATGCTTGTACACACGCAGCAATGGTCCAACTACACTCTTGCGCTCGATTTCAAAAACACCCCGCGTTGCAACAGCGGGATCTTCGTCCGTACGGCGTCGCTCGATCCGCGGCCCGGCAAAGACGTTGGTTTCAATGGCATCGAGATTGCCATTGACGACACCTTCGGCGCGGGCTTTCACGACACCGGAGCGATCTATGATCTTGCCAAACCCGCTCGCAACGCCATGCGCCCCGTTGGCGAGTGGAACCACATTGAAGTCACCTGCCGCGATGCGTTGATCGAAGTCGTGCTCAACGGTGAAAAGGTGAACACCATTGACCTCGCGAAGTTCACCACGGCGAACAAGCGCCCCGACGGTTCTTCGCACAAATTCGACGTTGCCTTTAGCGACCATTCCAAATCGGGTTACATCGGTCTGCAAGATCACGGCTCGCCCTGCTGGTTCAAGAACATCAAACTCAAACCGCTTTCTTCACATTGAAATGACCGAAACGAGAAGGACGAGATCAGCCATCAACTCCTGACGATCCCTGTCCGCTTCTTTTAACAGACAATATCGGTCCCGTGGTTTGCAACCAGACCTCCATTCATTCTCATTTCATGAAATCGCGAGTGATTAGCTATGGCGCACTCCATCGTTTCGCTTCAGAGGCTTTTCGAAGCGCCGGCATGTCCGAAACCGATGCGACGATCGGCGCGGACGTTCTTGCAACGACTGATGCGTGGGGCGTGTTCACGCATGGTACCAAGAGCCTCGCGGGCTATCTGAGGCGTTTGAAGGCGGGTGGAATTCAACCCCATGGGCAACCGCGCATCGTTGCTGAAGGAGGTGGCTGGGCCACGGTGGATGGGGATTCGTCCCTTGGGATGGTTACTTCAGTGTTCGCGATGCAGACCGCCATCACCAAGGCGAGACAACAGGGCATCGCTTATGTTGGAGTGCGCAACAGTTGCCACTTCGGCGCGGCGGGTTATTACGCGTGGCTTGCGGCGCGTGAGGGACTCATTGGCATCACGATGGCGAACGACATTCCATCGGTGGCGGCGCCTGGTTCGCGTGGAGCGATCACAGGGAGTAATCCGCTGGCTTACGCAGTGCCGGCGGGAAAACGCCGTCCGATGTTCCTTGATATATCAACCGCCACCGTGGCGGGCGGAAAAGTCTATGCCGCCAAAGCTCGAGGCGAACCGATCCCCAACAACTGGATCATTGGTGCCGACGGCAGGCCAACTTCGGACACGAGTGGGTTTCCACAGGTTGGCGCACTTCTGCCCATGTCGGGGCACAAGGGTTACGGGTTGTCCTTACTCATTGAGACTTTGAGCGGCATCCTGGCCGGTGCTGCTGTGACGTGGGGTATTCGAAGTTGGGCGCACCAGGATGCCTCGTTACACACGCTTCACGGCGCGGCGTTTCTCGCCATTGATGTGAAATGCATCGCGCCAATGGACGAATTCGTCCGAAAGGTCGATGCGTTGATCGATGAGATTCACAATTCGCCGCGAGCAGAGGGAGTCGAACGATTGCTCATCCCCGGCGAACTCGAATGGGAACGTTACGATCAGGCGATGCGGGAAGGCATATTATTGCCTGTCGATGTGGTCGAAAGCCTGGAGCGGGGAGTGGAAGAGACCGGCTTGAGCCTCGACTGGTCAGATAGACCTTTGCAAGCGACTCCAGAGTGTGGATGAAGTTCACGGGTGAAATGCGCGGCGTTTCTCAAGATGGACAACAAGTTGATCGCGCCATCAGAGTGGTGCTTCAAGCAGGGCGCGATGATGCGGCCGATCTGGAAATCCAGTGCCTTGTTCAAACCACGTTTCCTCTAAGTAGCACACGGGGTGAATAATTTTTTGGTGGGCAGAAAGCTTTGGAGGAATTCGTGTTTACAGCCCGGGAGTGCTTGTTAACATGCCTTCGATCATCAAACCAATCACCAAACCAGCACATGAAAAAAATTGAGGCCATGATCAAGCCGTTCAAACTCGAGGACGTGAAAGAAGCGCTGGCTGAAGTCGGGGTCGATGGAATGACAGTCAGCGAAGTGCGTGGATTCGGGCGGCAAAAGGGACACACAGAAATTTATCGAGGAAGCGAGTACACCGTGGATTTTCTCCCTAAAATCAAAGTCGAAGTGGTTCTCGCCGACACTCAAGTTGCCGCCGCTGTGGAAGCCATTATCAAGGCTGCCAAGACCGGCAAGATTGGAGATGGCAAGGTTTTCATTAGTCCCATCGAGAATGCAGTTCGCATCCGCACTGAAGAAAAGGGCGAAGCTGCGGTCTGATGCGTCACTTCTCCTTTTGTTCCGGTGCAAGGGAATATCCACCAGCCGAGCACTCGAAGATTGCTCGGATATGGGGTCTTTTGGGAGCGACGCTCCGGCGCATGAAAATGGACTTGGGATTGGAGCGCGGATTCATTCTCAAGTGAGGCATCTGCTTTGATCACCACCAAGCAGGGTGCCTGGCAGGATTGAAGCGCTTTTTCTTCCGATGATTGCGAAAAATCCTAGGATTTATTGAGGAAAAGGCTGCGTGAATAACTCGTGAGTAAGAGTTAATATATTCTTCTAGCAAGCAACGGACGCATTAACTAAAACCCCTCCTGCTTGATCCGAGACCAATGTGAAACGGTATTGAAACCGTTATGTTGCGGATGTCTCTTGGAAATCTGTATTGCAAGTTGTTAGAAATCAGCGTTCTATGCCTAATGTGAATACCACGCTGAATTCTCCACTGTGCTGCTGGGAGATTATTTCGATCCGTCGCATTCAGATTCGCGTTGTCCGTCCGATTATCAGCGTTTTTCACCGCCCCAATACGGTGGGTGAATAAGAAGCCAATTTTGCGATTCCGTCCGAATTGAGTTTGTAATGCAACTGTGTGCTGAAAAAATCTGGGTTTCCGCGCGAAACCTTCTGCGGACACTCCTTAATCCGGAGATTTTCAACCTCTGGTTCGCGGGAATCGAAGCCGGCGAAATTCAGGAAGACGCCATCGTGCTGAAGGTCGCGAACGACTTTTCCGAGCTATGGTTGAAAGACAATTATCTGGGGCTGATCCAAGATGCATTATCCCATTCTGCGGGTCGCCAACTCAAGGCGCGTTTCCTGGTCGTGCCTGATTTGTTGATTGGCGGTTCTCCGCAGCCGCCGGCCAAAACCGGGCAGGTCCAACCGGTGAAGGACACTGTGGAACCGGCAGACCGGACTCAAGCGGTGACTGAGGTGCTGTTCAACCCGAACAATACTTTCGAGACTTTTGTCGTAGGCAATAACAGCCAGTTCGCTCATGCCGCTGCCGTGGCTGTGGCGCAGGCACCGGGAAAATCATACAATCCTTTATTCCTCTATGGAGGAGTCGGACTTGGGAAGACACACCTTCTGCACGCCATCGGGCATTACGTCATCAGTCACAAGAAGAACGCCCGGGTATCTTACATGTCATGTGAAAAATTCACGAATGAGTACATTGACGGGATACAGAACAACCAGTTGGCCAAATTCCGCCGCAAGTATCGCCAGACCGATGTGCTCCTGATCGACGACATTCAATTCCTCGGCGGGAAGGAGCGCATCCAGGAGGAATTTTTCCATACATTTAATGCGTTGCACGAGGCGCACAAACAAATCGTTCTTACTTGTGACCGTCCGGCCGGCGAGATTCAGAATCTCGAACATCGCCTGGTTTCCAGATTCGAATGGGGATTGGTGACGGATCTTCAACCGCCCGACATCGAAACGCGGGTGGCAATCCTGCGCAAAAAAGAGAAAGCCTTGAGTGTTGAATTGCCCGAGGAGATCATCAACTTTCTCGCGGCCCGGATTCGCTCCAACATTCGCCGACTGGAGGGCGCATTGATCCGGGCAGCCTCCTACGCGTCGCTAACTGGAAAACGCTTGTCGATTGAAATGGTGGAAGGGTTGCTCCGGGATGTGCTGCACGAAGAGGGACGCTTCTCCATCAGCATAGACATGATCCAGAAGCGGGTCGCGGAGCATTTCGACATTCGGCTGGCCGATATGACGAGCAAGCGGCGTCCGGAGAACATTGCCTTTCCTCGGCAGGTCGCGATGTTCCTTTCCAGAAATCTGACCGAGCATTCGCTCAATTCAATCGGCGAGGCATTTGGCGGACGAGATCATGGCACCGTGATGCACGCCTGTAGGCTGGTGAAAGGCCGGATGGAAGTTGATTCCAATGTTCGTCAGGTCGTTGGCTATCTGGAGAAGCAGCTCCAACGTTAATTTCTGCACGGCTTCAGTGCCGACACTCTGTCACCGTGCCAGACTCTCCGGCCGCTAATGTCGTAGCCCCGACTATCATCGAGGTTCAGGGCCTGACCAAGGCATACCGTAGTTACAAGAAAGAACCTGGATTTTTTGGCGCCATCAAAGGGCTGTACCATCGAGAATATGAGGAGGTTCTTGCCGCTGACGGGGTCGGTTTCAGTCTGAGCGAAGGCGAGCTGGTGGGTTTTTTAGGTCCGAATGGAGCTGGGAAAACCACAACACTTAAGATGCTCGCGGGCTTGCTCCATCCCTCAAAAGGCACCGCGAAGGTCCTTGGATTTACCCCTTGGGAACGGCGGGATGGCTATCGACGGCAGTTTGCTCTGGTGCTCGGTCAGAAGAACCAACTTTGGTGGGATCTCCCAGCTCGCGAATCTCTCGAATTGAACAGCCGCATTTATGGTATTCGACGGTATGAATTCGATCGAACCATCGCCGAAATGACGGAGCTTCTTCAGGTTCGCGACAAGCTCAATGTGATGGTTCGCGAACTCTCACTCGGCGAGCGCATGAAGATGGAGCTCATCGCATCGCTGCTGCATCAACCACGGGTTTTGTTTCTCGACGAGCCGACGATTGGATTGGATGTCGTTTCGCAAAAAACAGTCAGAGATTTTCTCCGGCATCACAACGCGAAGAATCGTACGACGATCCTGTTGACGAGTCATTACATGGCGGACATTCAGGAGCTCTGCAAACGCGTCATCATCATCGATCATGGAAAAATCTTCTTCGATGGCAGATTGGAGGAAGTGATCGACCGGTTCGCGGACTTCAAACTGGTTACGATTCAATGTGCCGGAACTGAAAAAAGTTCCAGCCAGGACCTGGCCAGATACGGCGCTGTGGTTGAGCACACCGCGGCCACCATCAAGCTCAAGGTCAAGCGCGACCGGGTGATTCAAGTCTGCAAGGCGCTCCTGGATGATTTTCCCGTTACGGACATCGACATTCAGGAAGTGCCCATTGAAGAGATCATTCGGCAAATTTTCGCTCGCTGAATCTGGTCCCCAGCGGTTCAAACGAGTGCCAACCTGTGGATCGAGCAAGCGCCGCTGGTCATTCCGGTCCTGAAGACATAGTCCTTGAGTCTGCCAGTCGGGCTTTCAGCGTTTCTGGCGCTTGACGAAGCCCGCCATTCGCTCGCAGGCGATTTGAATCTGGTCCAGCGCCGTGGCGAAACAGCAACGCACATAACCTTCTCCGCTGGGGCCGAATGCGCTCCCGGGCACGCAAGCCACGCTTTCCTCCTGGAGCAGCTTCACTGCAAATTCGCGGGATGTCAGCCCCGTGGAGCAGATGCTCGGGAAGGCGTAGAATGAACCGCGTGGCAGGTGGCATGTGAGCCCCATTTCGTTCAATGCACTGACGATGAAATTCCGGCGCAAGCGGTACTGCTCCCGCATTTCGATCGTGTCTGGATCACCGTGGAGGATGGCTTCGAGCGCAGCTTCCTGGCTGATGATGCTGGCGCAGAGCATGGAGTACTGGTGGATCTTCATCATGGCTTCGATGATGTCCGCCGGTCCACAGGCGTAACCGATGCGGAAACCGGTCATCGCGTAAGCCTTGGAGAAGCCGTGCAGGAAGATGGTTCGCTCGCGCATCCCGGGAAGTGATGCGATGCTCACGTGCTCACCCTCAAATGTCAGCTCCGAGTAAATCTCGTCGGTTATCACGAGGAGATTGTGCCGCTTAACAACGTCTGCGATGCGCAGCAACTCGACCCGCGTCATGGTGCCGCCAGTGGGGTTCGTCGGAAAGTTCAGGAGCAGGGCCTTGCTCCTCGGTGTAATTACTTTCTCGATGGCATCCGCAGTGACTGCGAAACCATTCTCCGCGCCGCACGAAACCGGAACCGCAACACCATGAGCCATGACAACACTTGGTGAATAGCTGACGTAGCAGGGCTCATGAAAAATTATCTCTTCTCCCGGATTGATGATGGCCCGCAGGGCAATGTCCAACGCCTCGCTGACGCCGACAGCGATCAGGATCTCGTTCTTCGGATTGTAGGAGACCTGAAAGTTTTTCTCGATGTGGGAACTGATTGCCTCCCTTAGTTTCAGCAGTCCGAGATTGGAGGTGTAACCTGTCCTGCCGCGTTCGAGGGCATAAATGGCGGCTTCGCGAATGTGCCATGGTGTGACGAAGTCTGGTTCGCCCACACCAAGCGAGATCACGCTGGTGGTGTTCTGGACAAGCTCGAAAAATTCCCGGATCCCCGAACGTGGAATATCGCGCACTTGATGCGCGATGAAATGCTGTGGTTGAAATGGCGACGCCATGTTTCGGCGGAATCTAGGCAACGGGAGAGACAAACACAAGTGGTGGTTGAAAACAGTGGCTGTCGAAAGCACGTGCGCCAAGCTGCTTCCTCTACTGTGCTGGCTGGTACCCGGCATCGCCATCCATTCTCATCCATTAATCATGGCCCTCGACAAGGAGGGTGGAATGAAGTTTGAGGGCAAGGAGATGGAATGAATTTGGTGGCGCGCCGCTGTGGACTCTGATTGGATTGGCGCATGTCCATCGCGCATGCGGATCAAATGTTGGCAGGATTGCCC
>SXMN01000189.1 GCA_005777315.1 Verrucomicrobiales bacterium | reverse complement strand
CGTCGTCACCACGAATGACCTAAAGTTCTCCGGCGCCACCGCCACCGGATTGAAGCCGCTGATGGCGATCGTACTGTTCACCAGTTGCAGCGCCCCTGGTCGCCCCTCCATCGTGATGTTCACCCGCGGGTGATACGATTGCAGAATCCTGAGCAACACGCTGCGCCGGACGCGGCATGTCCCCTCGCTCATCACCAGCGCCTCCACGCCACACGTTGTTTCATTCCCTTCCACGAAGACTCTGCTGCCACTGGCCGTGAGACGCATCCACGAATCAGACTGCTTCCGGTGCGCGGGCTTGATGGCCAGCAGCCCGATCATGTTTACCAAAGACTGGCGCTCAACGGTGAATTTCATGGCAGGGATTTATACCACTGAGGATCAACGCGGTCTTTTTGCCCAGAAAAAAATCAACTTCACTCCCCGAATCGACCAGCACCATCGGAAAAGTCTCCTTTTGGGAAATAAAAAAAATCGAAAAGTCAGGTTTGGGGCTTTTGGAGCCAAAAATTCCGTCGATCATACCCATCTCGTAATTCGACCGGACCACGCGGTCGAGCCCCCCCCGCCCCCCTTCTTTCCTGACACATTTCAGACACACAATCCTTTCACTTCTCTCCTGACACACTTCCGACACAACTGTTTTAGGCACGACACAAAAGGACACACGTTTTACTGTGCTTCACTGCCGCTAGATGCAGCATTGACCTTGCAAATACGATCGAATAGTGCATTCTGGTGTTGCAATGACTGACACAGAACATGCAACAAGCGGCAACGAACCAACCGCCGAAAAGACCTCTAATTTAGGTTCGAATCCATGTCGGACAGCCAAAACTCCCCTCAGTAGTTCACAGAATTCCACCTCCTGCCAACGTTCAAACCCGGGAAATCGTCGGACGTAACTTCAGGTGTTCACCAATCGATTTCAAATAGCGCGGTCGTGCTACAAAGATGGACCGAGTTGACCTGGATCAAGGTCGTATCGAGCTTGTTCATGTCCAATGAATCAAGTGGCTTCATGGAGGACGCTGCTTGATGTTGGTTGCTTATGAAACTCGAAAGATGGTGCGCTGTCTCTGGCCAGAGTCATGGCTTGGAATCGCCCGAGGCTGAGGCCGTCCGGTTGGTCGGTTTCGTTGAAGGGCACCCTCGATATGCAGACGGCAGGGAGGTGACAACTTCCACCGTGGTGAGGCCGTCAGACAAGGGAGTGATCACGGTCTCTGGAAGCGAGTATGAGCTAGGATCGTCGAGTCCTGTTTGCGAATCCCTCTACCCGGGGGCTCGCGAACGGTTGCTGGCGAGTCTGGAGCAGCGTGGACGAACTTCAATCTGGGCGAGGTGCGGAGAAATCTGAGTTTGACGAGGTGCCGCCGAGTTGCACGCGACCGTCGTGCAGTGGTTTGACGTGGTCAAGCTGGGTGCCTACTTTCGAGCTCGGGTATCAATCACAGTGGTGGGACTGAGATTGCCGCAGCGATCCATGGCGCTTAGTGCGATGAGATCAGTCTTGCGCGCTTCAAGCCGGCCCAGATCATGACTCTTATCCCGCCCGGAGAGTATCTCGGTGGTCCACAGTCCATCCCTTCGTGTTTGGAGAACCCAAAGCCACGGTACCTCAGTATCACCGGGCTCAAAAATGACTCTCAGTTTTCCCATGGCGTGAGCATTGGCGTTGGCCTTTGGTTTCACTGGCGCCTGACCATCCAGCCACGGAGTGGGCGGGACAAGGGCCGGCTGTTGATAGACCCGTTCAACGAGGGACTTCGCGAGCTTCGGGTTTTTGAGGCTGGTCATGTTGAAGAAAATGTTGCCAGAAGCTCCTGGCTGGAGGCGTGTCAGCCGAACCTGATTGACGATCTCTTCCGCAGGCCAGCTTTCGGGCACCTTGCCGGAATAATTTCCCACCCAGAGATGCCGCTTCCTCTCGTTCTGCGAGGCCCACCAATTGAGGAGCACAGGATAGCTTTGCGCGGGCGGCTGAATCTGCCAGTAAAGTTGCGGCGCGATGTAATCGAGCCAGCCATTCTGGAGCCAGAGCCTGGCGTCAGCGTAGAGTTGCTCGTAAGCATCCAGGCCGGTGATCTGTTTTGGATTTCCGGGGCGCCAGATGCCAAAGGGACTGATCCCGAACTTCACCGCCGGCTTCTCCGCTTTGATGCGTGTGTGGAGCGTTTGGACAAACTGGTTCACATGCTGCCGACGCCAGTCGCTCCGACTGAGCTTGCCTCCTCCAGCCTGGTAGCGACGCCAGTTTGGTTCGTCAGGGAATTCCATCAAGTTGCCCGCCGCATCCTTTTCCTTGTACGGATAAAAGTAATCGTCGATGTGAATTCCATCGACGTCGTATCGGCGCAGCACATCGAGGATCACGGCGAGTGAGTGCTGCTGTGCGGCCGGCTCGCTTGGATCCAGCCAGCGTTGTTGACCATAACTCCGGACCCATTCGGAGCGGGCGCGGCTGACGTGGTTCGATGCTGGAGTGGATTTTCCACCCGGCATGCGGACGCGAAACGGATTGAACCAGGCGTGCAATTCGATTCCCCTCCTGTGCGCCTCATCGATCGCCAGCGCCAGCGGGTCATAGAATGGTTCAGGCGCCTGCCCCATCTGGCCTGACAGATACTCCGACCACGGCTCAAGCCTTGAAAGATAGAAGGCGTCGCAGGATGGGCGAACTTGAAAGATCACCGCATTCAATCGCAGCCGCGAAGCGCGGTCAAAAATATCGAGCAGCTCGGCCTTCTGCTGCGCGACGGACAGGCCGGGCTTCGAGGGCCAATCCTTGTTCGAAACCGTGGCGACCCACACGCCTCGAAATTCGCGCGCGGGTTTCGGCGGGACCACAGTCAGATCGGGTTTGGACTGCGGTTGGGCTTGAAGCGGAAACCAGGCGTTGCATATCGCAAGGACGATGAGAAGCAGCAGGCCGAGACAGCGATGCTTTACTCCGCATGAACCTGACCTGGGAGCGCAGGCGTCTCGCCGGCGAGTTGCTGTGGCGCAATTAGGAACACACCGGCAAGACGCCGGCGCTCCCAGATTCTTGGTCCCGATGCGCGTGCGAATGCACGTGGCGGCTCCCCATGAATCCTCCTCAAAGATGGAAAGTTGTTTTTGCACGAGCAGTCAGATTAAGAACTCCGCGCGGCAGGAACAGTTTGAAATGAATCGATTTTGAAAAATTCCTGTTCGCATCTTCCATGCAACGGCATGCTTGGAAGAAATCCAATCAAAGGAATCCCATGCTGGTGGTGCTTGTTCATGTCCATGTGAAAGCCGAGTGCGTTGAAGCGTTTCGCGCGGCAACGATTGAAAACGCGCGATGCAGCCTCCAGGAGCCGGGTGTGGGGCGTTTTGATGTCCTTCAGCAGGAAGACGACTCCACGCGATTCGTCCTGGTGGAGGGCTACCGTACTTCGGAAGCGCCGGCTGCTCACAAGGGGACAGCCCACTACATCGCGTGGCGTGATGCCGTGGCTCCGATGATGGCCGAGCCCCGGACAAGCGGGAGATTCAAGGATGTCTCGGCGTAAACCCGGAGTCAGGGCACGGACAGCCACGTTCGCGAGTCCCACTGTTCCAACCGGCACAATTCGCTCCGAGTCAGGCTCGTTCCCGGAGTGCATTGAGGCCTGGAATCGTCGAAGCAAATCCAATCCCAGCCTTGGAAATCAAAGTGCCCCGTCCCTTATGTGGGTGACGGTGGTGGAGACCTCCATCGGCGTGGTGCCGTTCCCGACCACAGCGAGCGCATCATTCTCCGGCTGCATGAAGGCAGATTGGCTCAACCCTGTTCTCGGCAGTTTTCCCTTTCCACTATTGAAGGTTGGCTCTTACTTTTTGCGCCATGCGGCGTGAGTTGTTGAACAATGTCAGTCGAATCGTTGTGAAGCTGGGCACAGGCGTGCTCACGGATGTTCGCAAGCAGCCTGACCTGGAGCAGATGGGGCAATTGGTGGCGCAAATCGCCCAACAGCACAGGGCCGGGAAACAGGTGGTTGTCATCACTTCCGGAGCCGTCGGAGCGGGAATGGGCGTGCTGGGCTATGAGAAACGTCCAACCGGGTTGTCTGAATTGCAGGCGTGTGCAGCGGTCGGTCAGTCGCGATTGATGGCAACCTACGAACGACTCTTCAGCGAGCACGATATTCGTGTTGCCCAGGTTCTTCTGACACATGACGACCTCGAACATCATGAGCGCCACCTGAACGCCCGCAACACCCTGGTCACGCTTTTGGAGAGGCGCGTGGTCCCGATCATCAACGAAAACGACGCCATCTCTTTCACCGAGCTGAAGTTTGGCGACAATGACAAGCTGTCCGCGCTTGTCTCCTGCCTTTTGCCGTCCGACCTGCTCGTGATCCTGACGACGGTTGATGGAGTGATCGAGAATTTCGGAAAGCGAAACGCGCGTGTCCTGTCAACGATCGAGCAGATTGACGCCACAGTGCAGGGCATGGCTGGCGGGACCACCAGCGCCACCGCGGTTGGAGGAATGAGTTCCAAGATCGAAGCCGCGAAAATTGTGGTTCGCTCCGGCATCCCGCTTGTCATCGCCTCCGGTCAGAAACGCGGTGTGCTGGAGCGCATTGTAAAGGGCGAAGCGGAAGGAACTGTCTTCATTCCCAAGCCAAACAAGTTGAAAGGGCGCAAGCGCTGGATCGCTTTCTTTCACCAGCCCAAGGGCACGCTGGTCGTGGACGAGGGGGCGAAGAAAGCCCTGCGTGAATCGGGAAGGAGCCTGCTGCCACCAGGCCTCGCACGCTGCGAAGGAGTCTTCCCGAAGGGCGACATCGTTCGCATTTGTGACCTGAACGGCACCGAGTTTGCCCGGGGAATTTCGCGTTTCTCCTCCGCTGAGATTGCGGAGCATCAACCCGCCCGCGTCGAGATAGTGCATCGCGATGACCTGGTGATTTTGTAACTCCGATAAGTGCGCTGTGTCGCAGCGCGATCCATCCAATCGAAAACATTTCAATGCCAAAAACTCGAACTGCAACTCAACGGAAGCCCACCGGTCTTGAGCAACTGCTCTCCGTCATGGCGAAGCTGCGCTCGCCTGAAGGATGCCCCTGGGACCGCGAGCAGGATCATCGCAGTCTGAGGTTTCACGCAGTAGAGGAAGTTTACGAGTTGATCGACGCCATAGAGTCGGGCGACGACCAGGAAATGCTCGAAGAACTTGGAGACCTGCTGTTGCAGGTTGTTTTTCACTGCCAGCTCGCCAGCGAACGCGGCGCGTTTCAGTTCGACCGGGTCTGCCAGGTGCTTGTGGACAAACTCATCCGGCGTCACCCGCATGTCTTCGGTGACGTAGAGGTCAAGGATGTGGATCAGGTCTGGGCGAACTGGGAGAAGATCAAGAAGGCTGAGAAGGCCGGGACAAAGCACGAACGGCCGTCTGCCTTCGATGGGATTCCGAAACACCTGCCGGCATTATTGCGCGCGGAGAAGCTCCTGAAGAAGGCACGCAAAGCCGGGCTGGATTCGAAGACACTTTCCGCCGACGAACGCAAACTCACCAAACGCACAGCCGCCGCCGAACTTCTCCGCATTGCATCCATCGCGCAAAAGCGCGGCTGGTCCGCCGAGGATTTGTTGCGTGGAGAGATCAGGAAAGCGGAGCTTGAATTCCGTCGTCGTGAGCGGCGCGCAACAGCGGTTTAGCGCAAGCCTCACAAAAATCTGATTTTTAGCAGCACGCCGGACGCAGGTACGTTTGAATTGCAGGGAGAAGTGAGGAGGGGGATTTTCGACCCCGAGGTGAGGTTTGCATGGTGATCGCGAAATGAGGCCATGGAACGAGCGCATTGGACGGACCACTCCGCGCAGCCGGTGAGCATTTGAGGAGGAGTGCTCGATACTTCGCACGATTCTTCAACCCTCCGCCTCGACCACTGCCTCTGTTCCACTGTATCGAAGGATCTTCACGCTGGCTCCCTTGGTAATCATTTCGCCCTGGGAGACGACATCAATCACCTCATCGCCGAACCGTGCCTTGCCTCCGGGACGGAGGGGGCAAATGGTCTCACCAACATCGCCAATTCTCCGGGAATGTTCGCGATCCTTCACCGACACGGACAATTCACCACTGGCCGATTGCGACACCATCCTCCCGTAAATCGAAGTCTTCGGCAGCACGCGACTGAGGGCCCAAACCGCCGCAAGCCCCCCAAGCATGGCAATGGACAACGTTGACACGATCTCCTGAACGGGAACCCGGAAGCGCATCGAAGACGTCGGCAGCTCAGGCACACTGGGCACACCTGGCACACTGGGGTAAATGTCCACCATCGCCATGACGATCGCCACAAACATCAACAAACCACCCATCAAGCCCAACGCCAGCGTGCCGGGAAAAACAAAAAATTCCAGTGCCAGCAGAATTGCGCCGAGGATAAACAGTGCCACCCATTCAACTCCGGAAAGCCCGGCGACGTAACCGCCAAGAAAGTAGATCACGAACGCGACGATGCCGACAATTCCGGGAAGGCCGAAGCCCGGCGTCTTGAACTCAATGTAAAGCCCAATGCCGCCGATGATCAGCAATATCGGACTGATGGCATTGATCCATGCTCCGATTTTCTCAACTCCTGTCGGTTGGATGTCCACGCGTTGTGCGGCGCTGAAGCCAAGCACGCCGAGCAGCGCGTCGAGGTCATTCACGGTCCCGGCCGACAGCAACGGTTTCGGAGGTGTGCCGTAATTCTTCTCCGCCTGAACGTTGGTCAGTGTGAGAATCTGCCCTTTCTCGTTCAGCACTTCACCGTCGATTTCCAGCTCCCTGGACTTGTCAATCATCGCCTCGATCACGGCCACGTTGTAACCATTCTTCTCGGCGTTGGCGCGGACCAGCGCCCGTATTCCCGACGTCATCTTGGCTTCCACCGTTTGCGGCATTTCAGATGGACCACCTCCAGGAACCATCATCATGGGTGCAGCGGCTCCAATGACGCTCTGCGGTGACATGAAGATCTGCTGGGTCGCCACAGCGATGAACGCGCCTGCCGAGAATGCCTTCTTGTTCACGAATGTCACCGTCCGTCCGTTGAACTGGTTCAAAATCTGGATGATTTCCTCGGTGACATCGACACGTCCGCCGTTTGTCTCCATGTCCAGGACCAGCACCTCCGCCCGCGCCTGCATCGCCTCCTTCACTCCCCGCCGCACCAGATAAACCAGCGGCGGCGAGATGTCATCGCGTATGGGCAGGATATAGACTTTCGCCGGTTCAGGCGTTGTTGCCGATTGCAGAGTGCCCGGGAAGGCGAGCAACGTTGCAACTGTCAGAAGAACTGCGATCCCATAATTCATGAAATGAACGTATCTCTTAAGAGATGCTGCCGCAAGGTCGTGTGGGCTGTGTTTTTCAAATCGGAATCGAGATGTTCAGCACAATGGCCTGACACTTTCGCAACGCGTCTCCTCTCACGCAACTTGTCAGCCAGGACTTTTCACAGGCATTTTCAGCGGGATGGACAGGGGCAGGGGGCTGTCTTTCCGCCTGTCCACCGAAGTGGCAAGAACGCGTCTTCTGCCGCCTTGCGACGCAGGAAGGACCAGTCTAGGTTTTCAACCATGAGCGCCATCGAACAAATCGAGCGGCTGATCGAGCAACTCCCTTCCGAAGATTTCACGAGGCTGACGGCATGGATCGATCAGCGACGCCAGCTCTACAAATCTCAAGGGTCTGGTCAGAAGAACGGAACGAACTCCAACGAGGCCAGCTCGCCTAAATATACAGACACCGGCGCGCCTCTGGTTCTCCGCGACCACGGTGCATTTCTAAACAGCTACGCTCCGGAGGAGGAGGGACTTTACGACGATGCCCCTTCCCGGTGAAATCTGGCTGGCGAACATTCCGTTTACGAACGGCGCAGCATCCAAACTGCGTCCCGTGTTGACTCCCGAACCCGCAGGCCGTCACGGCCGAGGTGCCTGCTTCCCGCCCCGCAGGCTGGCTCGCACTTTTTCCATGACAGAATTTTGATCTGGATTTTTACGGACGAACTCGTCGAGAAGCTGCCGGGCTTCATCAGCGCGGCCAGAGCGATTCAGGAACCCGGCGAAGGCCTCGATCGGTTCGGGATTGGCAGGCGAAAGCTGGCTGGAGAGCCGGTAAGCCTGTTCTGCCTCGACTGCGTAATTATGCGCCGCAAGGAGGTTTGCCTGGGAGGTGGCGTTATGCGAATACGCCTTCAAAATCGCCGCCGAGCTGGATGCGTCAGGATCTCCCAGGAGCCTCTCGGCAGTCGCACGCCAGTAATCCACGGATTGAGCCGCTGTGGCAGCAGTAAAGTTATCGGTCCCGTCTTGCGGCCGTATTTCCATGATTGGACCGACCGGCACTGTTCCAGCATACAGGCCCGGCATGGATGATGATTCCTCGATGGCGAAGGCTGCATCCGGATTCTTCCGCATCAAAGTTTGCAGAAGCTGCTCGTTGATTCCCATGACAGCGACCTGGCCGGTGACACTGACCCGTCCGTCAATAACCTGGATGTCCTCGCCGGGACGGATTTGTCGCGGTTCGTTTGGGAACTGTTGATCGTGCTGCAGCCGTTTCTGTGCGTCCGCGATGTAGTCCTTGAATGCATTCTGCGAATCATCACTGGTGAGTGCGGTCAGCCGGTCGCCGTAGAGGAAGCCCGCGTAGTTCACATAAGTTTGGTCCGCCAGGGAATTCTGAGTGAGAACCACGTGCTGAGCGCCTTGATCTGTCTCGGAAAGCAGCGCGGGAATGAAGTGGCCTGCATCCGTGCCGCCAACGTACACGGTGCCAGGTTGCAACGAGCCCAAAATCGACTGACCGTAATCGAGGAGTTTCTGCGACGGCCATTCGTGTGCCAGCTCCGCCGCACCATAAGCGTCCTGGATGGCGGGCCACAAAGCCTCCACGGCTTTGCCATCGGGTTGTGTCCGGCTCGTACGAAGTGATCTGATGAGCGCCTCAGTTTCCTCCCACCGGCCTGAAGCAGCGGCGTCGAAGAATTTTTCTACTTCCGCCGGCACCTCGGTCTTGAAGTGCCGGGCCATGGCTCGTGCCACTTCCCGGCGGCGCTCGGCAAACAATCCAAGCTTGGCTGCAACCACCTCGGGCGCGTTGGCCACCGGTTTGGGGAGAAGCGTTCCCGTCCGCGAGGACACTTGCATTCGACCGGCGCCTGCCGAAATGCGCGCTTTGCTGGAATCGGAATCCTCGACCGACTCGTTGCCAGTCTCCGGTTCGCCAGCCCGGCGCGGATACAACAAGGCAAGGAGCAGCAGGATCAAACCACCGCAGAGCGCCAGCCACAGCCACCGCGATCGGCGGTTTGAATTATCGGACCTTGATTCTTTTCCAGGAGTGATTCCACGCATGGTCTTCACAGCTCCAAAATATCCACCACTGATGGCAGCGCAGGTTTCCCGGTTTGTATATGGAAAACTTGAAGTGTGTTGGACTATCGCGACAACGATTCACGCATGTTGCCTTGCCGAGGTGGCCCTGCCTGACGATGCTGTTTCGTATGATGAATTCCTCATTCCGCCACCACCGGTGTTTTTGTGCCTCTCTCGTTCTGATGAGCCTGTGTTCGTTCTTGTCGCTGATGACAGCATCCGCAAGCGAAGCTCCACCGCAGCGCAAGCCCGTGCTGCTCTACACCCGTTACTTCAATGCCGCCGGCGAACAGCGTTATCTGCCCGATGGAACTTTCTCGGATGTTCTCCAGCGCTTGCGAGGCGAGTTTGAAATGCGCGTGAATTCAGAACCGCTCACCGCTCGGTCTTTGCGTGGTGTGAGCCTGGTGCTCGTGGCGAATCCGAGCGACAAGGCGGTAGGCACCAACCCTCCGCCGCATCACTTCAGCAAAGGCGACATCCAACTCCTCGACCGGTTCGTCCGGGGTGGCGGTGGGTTGATCGTCATGGGCAACCAGGAGAATCACAACCTGGAGATCGAAGACACGAACAAGCTGCTGGCGCGATTTGGTATTCAGTTCACCAACCTCTATACCGACGCGAAGAAGCTGACGCTGCCCGGGACCGTTCCAGTCATTGGTGGGTTGCGCTGGGCCTACTACACCGGAAATCTGCTGGTGCTGGATCCTCGGCATCGCGCCAAGCCGCGGGGAGTGGTGGTCAATGATTTGAAACAGCCTCCGGTCAAGGGAACGCGCGATCAAGCGGGAGTTCTGCTCGCGACGGCTGAGAGCGGCAAAGGACGCGTGATGGTGGCGACGGACTCAGGCTGGGTCGCGAATGACGCGCTCAGCGAGAAGGGTGTCGGAGATGTCGCGATTCACGGCCAGGACAACTGGGAAATCTTCCGCCGGCTGGCTCTGTGGTCGGCACATGCGGAGGAGCGGTGAAAGTTCAGGAATGCTCGAAGAGGATGGTGATTCGCTATGCTCTGGAAATCATGCGAAATCAGGGAAAGTTCACCACGCGATTGAACCGTTCCCCGGCCTTGCCGACCGACTCGGTGAATGAAGCGGTGTCCGCGTTCGTGGCAACCGCCGACTCGATGTTCAGCCGGAGGAGCGCTGGAAGCGGATTTGGGAGCGGATTTTCGAGCCGTTTCGCGAAACTGCGGCGGCATTGTTCGCGCCGAGCGGGTGCAAAGCATGGAAGCGGGGAAATTCGAGATCAGTAGGGTGCCAGTTCCGGAATTCTCGGTCGCAGGGCGAGGCGGAGCGTCACTTCTCAATCGCCGGATTTAAGCTGAAAGCCAGGATGCCGCTAAAACTGGCTGGCATCCATTTTGGATTTCAAAGTTGCGAGTGCGATGCGCCGCGTTTCGCTCTGGGTCGCGGATCGCGACTGCAAGCCCTACAGGATCTCCAGATAGAGCCGCCGAAAATCCTCGGCAGTGACGGGCACGGCATTCGTCTTGTGGCAGGGATCATCGACTGCCTGCGCCACGAGCGCCTCCAATTGCTCGCGCTTGACTCCGTGGTCTTGCAGCCTGGTGTTCAACCCCAAATCCGCAAGGAAAGCTCCGATGAATAAGACCGTCCGTTCATCCGCTTCCGCGTTGGTGCATTTCAGCACATCCAGGCCGCAAGCGGTTCCCACGCGCCGGTAAAGCCCCGGCTTCCGTGCCGCGCAGAATTTCATCCCGGCCACGAGGCCGAGCGCGTTCGCGAGGCCATGATGCATTCCACAGATCGTCGAGAGCGGATGCGCCATCGAATGGACGACGCCCAGATCTTTTTGGAATGCCACGGCTCCCATAGCCGCCGCAACAAGCATCCTGCCCCGTGCGTCAATGTCGTTGCCATTGCGGTACGCACGCGGCAGCGCATCCACGATCAAGCGGACCCCTTCAAGCGCGATTCCGTCGCACATCGGGTGGAACTGCGAACACGTGAAACTCTCGATGCAATGTGTGAGCGCATCCACGCCGGTGGCGGCGGTGAGTTTGGGAGGAAGTCCGACGGTGAGTTCGGGATCGAGAATGACGAGTTTGGCGAGCAGCTCGGGGTGGAACAACACCGCTTTGCGCTTTGTGGCGTCGAGCGTGATCACGGAACTTCGCCCCACTTCACTGCCGGTTCCAGCCGTCGTTGGAATCGCGACGAAGGGGGCAAGCCCGGTCCAGTCGGCCGGCTGCGTGTAGAAGTTGGTTAATGGAAAACCCGGATGTTTGGCCAGCAACCGGGCGGCCTTGCCGGCGTCCAGGGCGCTGCCGCCACCAATGGCGACCACGCCATCGCAACCTTTCTCGCGCATCAGTGCCGCCGGCTGATGCACGTCAGCTTCGATCGGATTCGGATGCACACCGGAGAACAGGAACCACGATTTGTCCTGTTCGGAGGCGCCCAATTCCTCAACGAGCGCTCGAAATGCGCCCGTGTTCACGAGCCCACCATCGGTCACCACAATCGGACGGCGCACACCCAGTCGGTCCAGACGCTCTTTCAAAACGGCGATGGTGCCGGGGCCAAAGACGGTTGTGGTGGGAAACGAAAATGTGGAGATGATTTGTGCGGCCATGCAGTGATTGCGCGAATTGTTGGTTGTGAAGAGTTGAAGTCGATATTTGAGGGCGCCGGTTCCGGTCAGCTTCGGCTCCGGCTACGGATCAGTTCAAGAAATTCGGCGCGTGTGCGAATATCCTCACGAAATCTGCCGAGCATCGCGGAAGTCACGGCCAAAGAATTCTGTTTCTCCACGCCTCGCATCATCATGCAGAGGTGCTGCGCCTCGACGACGACCGCGACGCCCTGGGCATCGACGGCATCCTGAACAGCGGTGGCGATCTCATGCGTGAGGCGTTCCTGGATTTGCAGGCGCCGGGCAAAGACATCGACGATCCGAGGCAGTTTCGACAGCCCGATGACTTTTCTGTTCGGAATGTAGGCGACGTGGCACTTGCCGAAGAAGGGCAGGACATGGTGCTCGCAAAGGCTGTAAAAATCGATGTCCCTGACGATCACCATCTCGTCCGACTTGGCCTCGAACAAAGCGCCGTTCAGGATTTGTGTGGGATTTTTTCCGTAGCCGGAAGTGAGGAACTTGTAGGCTTGAGCCACCCGGAGTGGCGTTCGCTTCAAGCCTTCTCGCGAGGGGTCTTCGCCGATGAGTTCCAGTTGCCGTCCGACCAGCCTGGTAAGTTCCTTCGTCGCCTTTTCGCGCATATTATCAAATCAGATTTGTGCCCTGCCGCCAAAGAAGCTTTCCAGATTTCGCCGCGAGGCACAACTGTCTGACCGTGGCAACCGTCCGGCAGAATTGAGCGTGCTGCTCAGGCCTTCATTTCAATCAGGAGCCGGTCGAGAAGGCGTTTGGTGGCGCGTATGCCATCCGGCTCCGAGAGTTTCTCTCCCTCATATTCGATGCCGAGATAACCGTGGTAGCCCGCGTCCAGCACGATCTTCAGCATTCGCCTGTAATCCGTCTCAACGCAGTTGCCCTGCGCGTCGAAATCATTCGACTTGGCGCTGACAGCCTTGGCGTAAGGCATCATTTCGCGGACACCCTGGTATCTGTCATACCATTTGCCCGGTGAGATTTGAAAATTTCCGAAATCCGGAAGCGTGCCGCAATTGGGAAGATTCACAATTCGCATGACTCCGGCGAGCCATGCGCCGTTCGAGGAGAGGTGGCCGTGATTTTCCACAATGCAATTGAGCCCGAGCTTCGCGCAATACTCCGAGAGGGTCCGCAGCCCGTCCGCGGCTCGCTTCTGCTGTTCTTCGTAGCTCCCAGCCTCACCCGTCGCGGCGTTGACACGGATCGAGTGGCATCCGAAGAACTTCGCCGCATCTGCCCACTTGTGGTGGTTCTCGACCGCGCGCCGGCGCTTGGTCGGATCCGGATCCCCGAGCGAACCTTCGTCATCGCACATGATGAGCAGGATCTTCACGCCTTCGCCATCAGCGCGGTTCTTGAACTCGCGCAGGTAAGCCTGGTCCTGCGCCTTCTTCATCATGAACTGATTGACAAGTTCAATGGCATGGATGCCGTAATCACGCCGCGCGACGATCGGAAATTCCATGTGATCCATGTTCGTGCCAACCCGCCCGAAGAGAGCCTTGTTGAGCGACCATTCGGCCAGCGAGATCTTGAAGATCGGCCCGGAGCTTGCGCTCTCCATCGAGGCGCAGCCTGCGAGGGTCATGCCGGCTCCTGACACGAAGGATTTCTGGATGAATTGGCGGCGATTCATGACAATACGTCCTTCAAATTCAGTGTGCCGGCGCGCCGCCCCCTCCAGGGGACCGCGGCTGGCCTGACTTGGGTGGATGGAAGAAAAGCGCGAGAGCGATGGCGGCGATGCTGGCCGTCGCCAGCGGCACAAGGAACAGTCCTTTGAAATCGGTGACGGCGTTTTGGGTGTAAACCGCCTGAATCAGCCAGGGGCACAGTGAATTGGCGACGAGAGCGCCGATGCCGAGGATCTGCAAGTTGAACAAACCCTGGGCGCTGGAACGAATGTCCTTCGGGAAATGCGCATCGACAAAGATATAGACCGTCGCGAAATAGAAGGCGTAGCAAATGCCATGAAGGATCTGGATGAGTATGATCGCTCCGGCGCTTTGAGGCATGAAGGCATAAACCGCGAATCGCGCCGCGTGCCCCAGAATTCCGATGATCATGGTCGTCCGCCATCCCAAGGCCTTCAGAGTGGCACCCAGCACAAACATGGTCAGGATTTCCGCGATCTGACCGATGCTCATGACGGGAGTAATCCAGTTCGAGGCGATGCCCACGCCTCCCGCTTCCTTGGCTGCACCCAGAAAAACACCCGTCCAATTGAAGTAACAGTTGTGAACGAATGAATCGACGAACGTGACGAGCCAGAGAACGAGGACGAATGGATGCTTGAGAAGTTTGGCGGCCTCCAGCCATGCCAGACTTTCGCCTCCGCCATTGCCGGCCTTCTTCGGCGGAGTGTGAGGAAGCATGAAACTGAAGGCGGCCAGCGCAATCGAAGCGATTCCCGCGACAATATAAGTCCATTTCGTCGCCGCTTTCGCGGCATCACCCGTGAGGGGATTGGCCAGCGCCTTGCCGAGCCAGTCCACGAAGCCCACCGGGTTCGCAGCGTTCACCGCGTCCCAATTGACAAAGATGAACACAAACGGCCACGCCGCGAGAATCCAGCCAATGGTGCCACCCATCCGAACGATGCCGAATTCCTTCGTCGCATCCTTCATGTTGGCGAATGCGATCGAGTTCGTGATCGAGATTGTCGGCACGTAAAAAAGACAGTGTACTGACATGGCGAGGAAGAACGGCCAGAAATCCTTCGTGAATCCACAATAGAGGATCGCGATGCCTCCGACGAGGTGCGAGAACGCCAGGAACTTTTCCGCAGCGAATTTCCGGTCGGCAAACTGGTTGCTGAAGAACATCCCCACGATCGAAGCAACCGGGAAAGCATTGAGGATCGCGGATTGTTGTCCCGGAGTGAACCCAAGGCTGGGCAGATAGCCGAAAATCAGCGGAAGCCATGCGCCCCAGATGAAAAATTCCAGGACCATCATGAGGAACAGTTTGAGGCGGATTGCAGAATTCATTCAGTTCGGGGGCTAAAGTTGATTTACAACAAAACAGTCCCCGGAAGCGCACATGTGCGGGATCAGGGACGCGCCGACTAGACCAAAAGGCGCGGGGAGAGGCAAGGGTTTCGTTGCCGGCCTTCACTCGTGGTATCAGCTCCACCACATCCCAGCGTGGGAATTGCCAAGATTCGCCTTGTAACGGGCACCCGGTGGCGGGAGATTTTTTGAGTGAAGTTGGACCAGCACGCGGCGAAGTCGCAATCCTCCAGCAAGGATGCCGGTCATTTGTGCCTGGTGCGCTCGGTCACGGCTGCGTTCGCAGCCGACTCCAAACTGGAAGCGGTCACTCTCGACATGGGCAAGAGGACCATTTCTGTCGCCACAATCGGGAAGACCCCGGACGCCGAGCTGAGTGATCGGATTCGCGCCACGGTTGACGCGGCGCAAACCGAATCTGGCGGGAGGCATTGCAGCTTTTTCTCGGGTGACACCCAGTGCCAGCAGTGCGCGGCTCCCCTGTCGGCAGCGGAGCGGAAGAACGTTCGCATCGAGCAGAAGGACGGGCAGACAACCATCGCCCGTGTCACGTGCCCGACAGCGCCAAAATTCTGGCATTGGCGCAGTTTCCCCTGGCCCAGGATCGTCCAACGCGACGTCGAGTTTATCGAGCACGCTGACCACCTGGATGAATGGAAGTCCCAGCTTGCCGCCGCCGCTCTCTGCGGAGCCTTTGCGCTTGGGGGATTTCTGTCCGGGCCTCAACCCATCGGGCAGGCGTTGTATGTCCTCTCCTACATCGCCGGCGGTTGGTTCACGGTGGAAGAGGTCTGGGAACGCCTTCAAAAACGTACCATCGATGTCCACTTTCTCATGCTCGCGGTCGCCGCCGGCAGCGCAAGCATCGGTGCCTGGGCCGAGGGCGCAACACTTCTCTTCCTCTTTTCCCTCTCCGGCGGGCTGGAGCATTTCGCCTTGGGACGGACTCAGCGCGAAATTCATGCCCTCTACAAGGACGCGCCAAAAGTGGCCGCCCTTTTGGATGAGCAAGGGCATGAACACGAGATCCCGGTGGATCAAGTCATGGCTGGCATGCGCCTGCTGATCAAACCTGGGGCGCAATTCCCCGTGGATGGCGAGATCGTCAAGGGCCAGACCGCCGCGGATGAATCGAACCTGACTGGCGAAGCAGCCCCGGTGGAGAAGCGGCTCGGAGATCAAACTCTGGCTGGCACACTCAATCTGTGGGGAGCCGTCGAAATCCTGGTCACGAGGCCGGCACGCGAAAGCGCGCTCCAGAAGATCATCCACCTGATCAAGGACGCGCAACATCAGAAAGCGCCGGCGCAACAGTTCACGGACAAGTTCGGCACAATCTACACTTATGCGGTTCTCTCGCTCACGGCGCTGATGTACTTTTTCTGGTGGCGGGTGATCGATCTCCCCGCATTCGCCAACGAAGACGGGCTGCCCAGCGCGTTCTACCGCGCCATGACCCTTCTCGTCGTCGCGTCGCCATGTGCGCTGGTGCTCTCGATTCCTTCGGCTGTGCTGGCTGCCATCGCGTCGGCGGCGCGTCGGGGAATTCTCTTTCGCGGTGGAGCTGCTGTCGAGAAACTGGCCGATGTCCAGGTGGTGGCACTGGACAAGACGGGCACCTTGACCACGGGAGAACTGCAAATCGATCATGTCGAGAGCTTCCCGCCGGGTCGCGAAGCGGAAGTCTCCCGGATCGCCTACTCGCTCGAACGCCTTTCCACACATCCGCTCGCCCGCGCCATCACGAAGCACGGCAAGCACGAACAACTGGCGCCGGTTGATTTCGACTCCTTCGAATCCGTCACCGGCCAGGGCCTGCGCGCCAGGCTCGGAGAGCGATCGTTCATCCTCGGACGCCGCGAGTGGGTGCTTCAGCAGAGTGATCCGACGGCATTCGCCGCCGCGCCGCCTCCCCTGTCAGGCCATTCTGAAGTCTGGCTCACCAATGGCGAATGGACCGGACGCGTCCTTCTCCGCGACGACTTGAGACCTGAAGCGCGCGGTCTGATCGAAGAACTGCGCCATGCACGGCTCCGCAGCATTGTCCTCACGGGAGACCGCCGAGGAGCGGCTCAAAACTTGAAACAAATGCTCGGACTGGACGACGTACGGGCCGAACTCAAACCCGAAGACAAGGTCGCCGCCATCCGCACGCTTTCGCGGGCTGGCTACCGCGTCGCCATGATCGGGGACGGCGTCAACGACGCTCCGAGCCTCGCCGCGGCACATGTCGGCGTCGCCATGGGCGCTCGAGGATCGGACGCGGCGCTCGAACAGGCGGATGTCGTTCTCATGAATGACCGGCTGGAAAATTTTCTCGTGGCCTTCCGCCTGAGCCATCGGGCACGGCGCATCATCCGACAAAATCTTATCATCTCTCTCGGCACGGTGATGGTCCTGGTCATTTTCGCGCTCATCGGTCGCATACCATTGACCGTGGGCGTGGTCGGGCACGAGGGAAGCACCGTGGTCGTCGTCATGAACAGCCTTCGACTGTTGTGGTATCAGCGAAAGCGGACCAAGGCGCGATAGCTCAACACCGTCGGCAGCGAAAAGCCCGCCGGCCTATTTCAATCCCAGGTTCTTTTCGTAGGTGCCGAGCTTCAACATTTGGCTTTTTTTCGACCCGCGTTTCTCGAGATTGAGATAGGCGATCCTGTTCATCGCGTTCTCCGCGTAGGCGGATTGGGGAAACAGCTCGGTGATCCTCTGAAGAATTCCTCTGGCCTGCTCAATATCTCCATCGGCTTTCATCTGAAGATCCGTCATCAGATTGAGCCAGTGGACAACCTGCTTCGCCGGTTGGTTTGGCGCGGTGATCAACTGCTCCAGTTGTTCCTTCGCCAGATCCAGCCGCTTGTAATGCCCCGCGTAAAGGATCGCCAGCCTCTCGCGCGAGTCGTTGTCTGACGGGAAACTCTCCAATCGTTGAAGCAGATCGCGGGCGTTTGATCCTGCCGCTTCATCCGAAAGCTCTTGTCCGTTCTCTCCTTCCGCATGGTCCTTCGCAGGAGGCGTCCTCAAACCCAGCCGTGAATCGAAACTCCTCAGCGCAATCGGCTGCGCCTCGCGAGAGACGGCGACAGAATCCGGATTCGCCAGATGCGCGATGCGCTGAAGCGCAACCTGGGCGAATTCCGTGTCAGGAAGCTCATCCACGATCCGTTGCAGGCACAGCATTGCGCCTTCGGAACTCTGGTTGAATTTCAGCTCCCAATCCGCGCATCGGTTCAAGGCAAACGCGATGTTCTTCTGACTGTGCTCCCGGTGGGTCAACAATTCATCGACCGTCGCGATGGCGGTCGCCGCGTCGTGCTTGTCCTCGGCGTGGATTTCCGCCAGCAACATCCACCCCTGGAAATCTGTCGGAAAACGATCCAGTTGCCGCCTAACTTCCAGGATCGCGTCGTCATAGCGCCCTTGTTTCCGTCTCGCCTCGGACATGGAGTAGAGCGGCTTGAGCTCCGGTTCGCCGCCGCCGCCGTCGTAAAGCGATGTAAACGGCGCGGCGATCAGTGCGCCGATGTGTGGCGCCCACAAGATGCCGAGGATCAAGCCGAAGAGCGCCCCGATTGGAGGCAGCATTGGCCCCCACCCGACCCACAAACTCACGCCCCCTGCCGTCACAATCACCACGCCGGTGATCGCCCATTTGAAGATCAACCTGCCGGGATCGTAACTGTTCTTGAGCGTGCGCCACATCACGTACGCGACGACTGCGAACGCGAGAGCTCCGGCAAGCACCATCTTGGCGATGACAATCCAGGGATTCATGGATGGAAACAGGTGGTCAATTCGATGTTCGTTTCACAATCCTGTCCGGGTTGCGGGCCCGGCTCAGGGCCACGTCGTAAGTGATCAGACATTGGGAGTAGAGGTCAAACAGGCATGCGTCCATGGATATCATGCCGTCCTTTGCGCCGGTTTGAACCACCGTCTCCAACATGTGCTTGTTGTCCTCGCGGATGAGATTGCGCACGGCACTATTGGCCACGAGCATCTCATACGCGAGGACGCAACGAATCCGGTCGGACGAAGGCAGCAGATCCTGCGCGATGATCCCCTGAAGTGAGGTCGCCAATTGCAGGATGATCTGCCGCTGCGCCGCTCCCTCGAAAACTCCAATGATCCGCTCGAACGCATGTGAGACGCTTGGGGAGTGCATCGTTGCGAGAACCAGGTGGCCGGTCTCCGCCGCCGTCAATGCCGCCGCGATGGCCTCATGATCCCTCATCTCGCCCACGACGATCACATCCGGATCCTGCCGCAACACGTGGATCAGCGCGCGGTTGAAAGAGCGCGTGTCGGTCAGGACTTCCTGCTGAACAACAATCGCGTGCTTGTTCTGGTGGAGATACTCGATGGGATCCTCGATGGTGATGATTTTGCAGCGGCGCTCGCTGTTGATCTGATCCACAAGGTAATTGAGCGTGGTCGTCTTGCCCGAGCCTGTCGGACCAACGATGAGCACCAACCCGTTTGGTTTTCCCGCCAGATCGTTCAACTTCTGCGGAAGGCCAAGTTGTTCTCGCGTGGGAATCTTCCTGCCGCAAAACCGGATGCTGATCTCGGGATTGCCGTTGCGCCGATACAATGTGATCCGGACCCGCCCCGCGGCCGGATGCGGCACGGAAATGCACAGCTCCCATTCGCGCTCGAAATGTTCCCGTTGCTGCGAGTTCAAAAGACTGAATGCCATTCCCGCCACCGCTTCCGTCGTCAAAGGGCCGGTGTCGTCGAGGATGATTTCACCCGCGATCCGATACGCCGGCGCGACTCCCACAATCAAGTGAAGGTCGGACGCCTCCTGCTCGACCGCGCTTCCGATGAGCTGATCAATCCTGGAAATGCTCATACTCGACGCCAGCGGCGCCAGGCGCCACGGAGTTTGATCCACCAGCCTGCCTCCTCAACGCCTCCAGCTCGGTCTTCCAACGACTGGCACTCCGGATCGAGCTGGCGCGCCTGTTCGAAGGCATTGGCTGCAACCGCGCAAAGCCCCAATTCCATCTGACATCTTCCGAACAACACCCATAACACGGCCCGTCCAGTTTCCACTTCAAGCACCAGCCGCGTTGCCTGGATAGCCTTCGCAAACTGTTGGTAATGGAAGTATGCCCGACCGATCAACCACCGGACCATCCAATCACCCGCCGCCAGCCCAAGAGCTTTCTCAAAACAGAATTCCGCCCGCCGCTCTTTCCGCGCCAGCAGCACGTCACCGCGCGCCAGCCAGACGTACGGCGTTTCATTGCGCGCTTCGACGGCGGCATCGGAGAAGATCATCGCCGCTTGCAGGTCTCCAACCCGAGCCAGTGCAACTGCTTTTGCCGCGAGCAACTCCGACTCCTCCGGGTATTTCTCCAATGCTTTATCCGCCCACAGGCGCGCCTCCTTGAACTCGCCCAGCTCGATCAACATCCTTACCTGCCCGGTCCAGGCTGCGGCGCACGCGGGATCAAACTCGATCGTCCGGGCATAGGATCTGAGCGCCTGCTCGAAGTTGCCCCGCGCAAACGAGGCCTGCGCCTCCTTTAAGCACATAGCGCCGTCACGCATCGCCGGATGCGCTTCCTGGCGCTGATTGAGTTCGCCGCCAAATTCCAGATTATTGAAACGGCTCATGTGCTGGACTGCTTGGGCTACGTCGATTTGACCACGACGCGTGCCAACTATCACGAAGTAATTGTGACCCAGCAGGGAGCTTCTTACTGATGAGACCGTGGGATAGGCTACGAATGATGGCGAGCGCCACAGATGCAGATGCGAGGCGCGAACGCGGGAGGATGCCCGCAACGGCCTCCGACCAAGCGAGCAACGAAGCAGATGCGTCTGTGCCGCCGTCAAGATTTGTAGCCTATCCCACGGTCTCCTCAGTAACTCCCAGCTTCAATCTGGTAACGCCTCATGTGCCGGTCCATTACAAATGGCCCGAAGGGCAGCATGACGCCGAGCAAAACCAGCCCGCCGCGCACCCAGGACCAGCGGGCGGAGGACATCACTTGCGCCAGTCGGACGATCACCAGGCAGACCAGAATGCCATGCGCCCAACCCACTACCGTGACGGCCATTCGCATCCCGGCGAAATATTTGAGCGGCATGGCCACGAACAGCAGCAGGAGGAATGAACCTCCCTCGATCAGAGTCAGGTGGCGGAGCCGGTGGATATCGTTTGCTGCTTTCAATGGGAACATGCCACCGCTTTCTCCGAAGAGGTGTCAACACAAACCTGCTAGCTGACACGAGCGGTCAGGTCGCCTATAGTCTCCCCGTCATGATCGCTGTTGCCGAAATCGAAGCCGCCATTCCAAAGCTCTCCCGGGCTGAACTTGATGAATTGCGGCGGTGGTTTGATGATTACGTTGAGGAGTATTTGGAATTAAGCGAAGAAGCAGCCGCCGCGCTGGAAAAATCCAAGGCCGAGATAGCTGCCGGCAATTATCTTACGCGCCAACCGTGATCGCATGGCCGCCGCGCTGCAAATCTGGTCGCCTACTTTTTCAAGAGCCTTCGATGCGTTCCCTTCGGCCTTTCAAACCGATGTTATCCGAAAAAGGGACGACATGAGAACCCGGTTGACTGCCTTCCCTCATCATCGATTGACAGGACGGCTCGAATTCGGGTTGCGCGTTGGCGACTACCGCGTGCTCTACGAGTTTGACGCGGACGCCGGGCGCATCGTGCTTCATTATGTCGGGCATCGCCGGGAAATCTACAAACGCACTTGAACCAACACATGGCCGCTATTCCTCACGAAGATCCAAACAAACTCGGTCCCCTGACCGCCGGAATCCCCGAATCCTTTCCAAAACCACGTTCTTCAAAGCGCGACAAACTCTCGAAGCCGGGCGTGACCGCCACCGCCGCGCCCAGTGAAACCTTCAGCTTCAACCTGAAACCGGCCGACATCGCGCGTTACCTGAACCGCTTCGTCATCGGTCAGACTGAGGCGAAAAAAGTGTTGAGCGTCGCCTTGTGTGATCATTTCCAACATGTGCGCATGACACTCGAAGGCAATGCGGTGCCATTCTACCAAAAGCAGAATGTCTTGCTGCTTGGGCCGACAGGAGTGGGCAAGACTCACCTGATCCGTTCCGCCGCGGAGCTCATCGGCGTGCCCTTTGCGAAGGCGGATGCCACGAAGTTCAGCGAAACCGGCTACGTGGGGGGCGACGTCGATGATCTCGTCCGTGATCTGGTCCGCCGGGCGGGCGGCAATGTCAGGAAAGCAGAGCATGGCATCATCTATCTCGACGAAGTGGACAAGCTCGCCACGCGCGAACCCGGAGCGGGTCGTGACGTCTCAGGCCGCGGGGTGCAGACGAACCTGCTCAAGCTCATGGAAGATGGCGACGTGCCGCTCGTGTCACCGAACGATGTGACCGGGCAGCTTCAGGCCGCGATGAGCGCCATGCGCAGCGGCTCCGGAGGCGCGCAGCCGGAGACGATCAACACGCGGCATATCCTCTTCGTTGTAAGCGGGGCTTTTTCAGGCCTGGCGGATATCATCCAGCACCGCCTCGGTCTGCGGAACACGCATCCCGAACCGCGTGGATCAATCCGGAGCCGGCACCTGGATCGATTGCTCGCGCAGACTTCGACTTCCGACTTCATTGCCTACGGCCTGGAACCCGAGTTTATCGGACGCCTGCCGGTGCGCGTTGCCTGCCACGGACTCGACGCCGATGACCTGTTCGACGTGCTGCGGAAGAGCGAAAGCAGCTTGATTCATCAATACGAGCGCGCC
Organism: Verrucomicrobiales bacterium; assembly: GCA_005777315.1. Classification (GTDB taxonomy): domain Bacteria; phylum Verrucomicrobiota; class Verrucomicrobiia; order Limisphaerales; family F1-12-MAGs170; genus F1-120-MAGs170. The sequence continues at coordinate 4,092 of SXMN01000189.1, read as the reverse complement.
TTCGCGGCGTATGGAATCAAGTGTGAGTTCAAGGATGATGGCCTGCGGCGTCTCGCCGCGCTTGCCGCCACCGAACACACCGGAGCGCGCGGCCTGATGACAGTATGCGAACGCGCCTTCCGCGACCTGAAATTCAGATTGCCCTCCAGCCGGGTGAAACATTTCCAAGTCAATGCGCGCCTCGTGGATTCGCCAGGGGCGGAACTCAAGCGGTTGCTTTCCCAGAGATGAAATTGAATATCATCGGCCCCGGCCAGTCGGCCGCGCGAAAGTTCCACGACCCAGATTTCTCCGTCCTCGATGGACTGTTGCCAGGCTTTCGCGCTCGATCAGCCGGGTGAGAAACTCCTGTGTGAGATCCTGAGCGTCTTGCTCGTTGTGACCGCTCCGGCGCACGAATGCATACAGGGGAAACCAGTAACTCTGGCAGAGCGTGCCCAACGCCTCGCGAGCGTTCGCAGAAGCGGCATCGCCTGCCGCGAGCACCACACTCCAATGAGTCGTCCGGAAATCACCAGGGGGCGGCGGTCCATGGTCGCAACTCGCATGAGTGTCGGACATGACGCGAACGTAGCGTCTCCCCGGCCCGAACGCACGACTGAGTTTGCTTTGGATCCTGAGAGCCTGTCTGAAATCAGTTGGTGACGTTCGGGGGAGGGCGGAGGGCCTTCTGAGCCTCCGGATCAATCGAGCCGATGGCGTTGATCGACGCCGTGATGACGTCGCGTTCGGAATCGTTTAACATTTCCTTGAGGGCGGGAATGGCCGACTTGGCGGCGGGCCCGATCTGGCCCACGGCATAAACCGCGAGCCGGCGCACCAAACCGTCTGAATCCTTGAACAGGGCAAGTAGCTCATTCAAAGCGGGAGCGGCTCCAGGCCCGGCTGTGGCAAGTGCGACACACGCGTCGGATCGAACGCCGGCATCCGGACTCTTAAGCAATCCGATCTGCGCCGAAACATCCACTTTCACCGTGCCGTCACCTCCTCCGCAGCCGGCAGCGCCGATTGCGACCACAATTCCGAGACAAAGGATCACCGCAAAACGATTGAGTGCTTTCATGTCGGCGACGCTATTACAGCCGAACCATGCCTGCAACATTCAATTCAGCGATCGCCATCAACCAGGCTCCAGAACCTACTGCGCCAGTCGCGCACGGTAGAACCTGGATTGATTGGGCTGCACTGAGTCGGTGTGAGTCAGGGTGCCGGTCGTGTTGAGCCTGATGCTGGTGGACGTCCAGTTTTTGAGATCCGCAGACACCTCCACTACGTAATCTCGCGCGATGGCTCCTTTGAACGTCGCGGCAAATTGGCCCGCCTGCGCGGAGAAGGAAACAAACCGGATGGGTTCCTCATTGATCGTGATGCTCACCCTGGCCGCGAGCGAGTCGAGGACCCCATCGTTGGCCTTGAAGAAGAAAAAGTCAGCGCCGGTCACCCCGGAGTTTGGCGTGTACACCATATTCGGCGGCGAGCCGCTGAGGCTTCCGTGAATCGGACTGCTGACGATCGAGTAGGTCAGCGGATCGCCATCCGGATCGATGCCGCTAATGGTGATTGGCAGGGAGACGTTCTTGGTCGTCGAGATACTCTGCGGACTGGCCACCGGCTGGTCGTTCGCTGGAAATAAAACCAGCGCGAATGTCCTGCCGACGAGAACCCCAAAGGGATCCTTGACCTGAACCGTGATGTTCACCTTCCCGGTTTTGTGAAGCGTTGGCGTGATGGTGAGGAATCGGTTCGCGCCTGTGCCGCTCAACACCAGGCTGGAGTCCTTCACCACTGATTGGTCCGATGAACTGGCGCTCACCAGAAGATTGTCGGGCGTGGTCTCCGGATCGCTGATCGTGAATGGGAGGGGCGGCGTTGTTTTGCCTTCAGGGAACGATTGATCCGGAACGGTGGAGATTTCCGGCGGCTGGTTCTTGGGAATCACGCTCAGGTTGAAGGTGCGGGTGACAGTCGAATTGGAGGCTTGCCCGTCCGAGACAGTGACTGAAATCAACGCCGCGCCCGTGGCATTTGAAGCTATCGAATATGCGAGATTCGCCGTGGCACCCGGGCTGGTGTAGGCAACTCCCAGCGTGGAAACCAGCGCTGTGTTGCTGGAACTCGCGGTGATGCCGAGCGTCTGATTCTCGCCTGGCGGGCCCGCGGAAATCCCGCCCAGACCTACGTTTCCAGGCGCTGCGTTGATCAGCAGGAAGACGTCGCTGATTGGATTCAGTGTGGGAGGATCATTCTGTGGGTTGACTGTGAAATTGAATGAATCCGTGGAAGTGCCTCCGTTCGCGTCGGTAACTTTCAGCGTAATGATGGCCAGGCCGGAAGCATTGTCCCCGGGAGTGATGGTCACGGTCCGGTTGGCACCCGATCCACCGATCACGATCCTGTTCAGTGGCACCAGCACTGGATCCGAGGTGATGACGGAAATCTGGAGAGCTGCTGGTGCCGTCTCCACGTCTCCAACAGTGAACGCAATCGCCGGTGTCGGCGTGTCCTCATTTACGGTGGTGTTTGGAATGTCGCTGATGGTGGGGAGTCTGTTGAGAATGAAACGCACGATTCCCGATCCGGTGGCGCCTCCGGCTCCATCGACGGCGACATAATAGATCGTGCCCGCCTCGCAAGGAAACGTCACCGAACTCTGAACCACCCCGTTGCCAATGTCGTTATTGCATCCGTTTAGAACAGGTATCAGCAGATTCAACAGACCGCTGTCGGAAGGATCCGTATAAGCCGCCAGGATCGTGTCGAAGGAGCTGCCAATCGTATCGATCGTCATCACGCCATTCGCTTCGGCTTGAACGGCGTGCCACTCGGAGGCACCGCCCGGGACTCCGCAATGCACCGGTTCGCCGGGTTCCGCAGTTGACCCGATGCTGCTGAAGTAAAGCGTGCCAGAATATCCGCGAGCCGGGGCATTGTCCGGCTTGAAGTTGTCCCGATCATTCTGCAATCCCACGGGCGACGATGTTCTTTTGAAAGTCGCGGGATCGACAAGGTCCACAAACTTGTCCTCGGTGAACACGTCGGCGGCGACGTTTCGATCCACGGCATTTACCTGCACCGTCGCCGGTTGCGACAAGACATCCCGCGCGGAACTGACGATCGCCCGGTACCTGCCAATTCGGCTGAGATCCATGTTGGCAATGATCAGTTGATTGCCGCCGGGCTGTGGCAATGGTTCGCCCAATGAGATCACCTGCCCGTTCAGGGTCCATCGGACGACCGCGTTTGGTGGAGAGTAGGTGACGACCAGTCTCGTCGTGCCACCAAGAGCCACGGATTGACTCTGAGGTTGGGTCAGGATCAGCGGCACTTCACCGGGCCCTGGATTGAAGTTCCATGCGAGCGTTCCCAGGCCCTGTTGTTTCAAGCGCCCATCGATCGCGATGAAATAGGTTCCCTGCGGCTGGACTGCAAAATCGAGACTGCTGGTGGAAAACCCGCCGCTGTCATCGTCACTCGCGATCCGGGTCAGCTTGCCCACGGTGTCGCCCTGATACACTGCTAACAGCGTGTCGAACCCGCTGCCTCGCGTGTCGAAATGCGCAATCCCCGGCACTGCTGGCGCTATCCAGGTCATCCACATTGAAGACTGCCCCGTCTTCCCGTCGTGCAGCGGCTCGCCCGGCTCGCGAGATGCCTGAACATTGCTGAATGTGGCGAGCCCCGAACTCGCCGAGATAACTGTCCGCCGCGAATCTTGAAAATTGTCCGTAAACTGGATCACGGGAGGAGGCAGGAATATCGCTATCGTGTCAAAAATCGGCGGCACGAAAGAGGTCGGTATCACGTCGATGGAAGCACTGACCACATAGCCCCCATCGTCCGTCACCATCACGTCATAGCGTCCACCGTCCTGCTGCTCGAAACTTGGGATCGAGTAGTTGCTTTGCTGCCCGCCGCCGGAACGAATTGGAAAGCCGTTGTGCCGCCACTGGTAGGTTAGGGCGGGCGAAATAATAACTTGAGCAAATGTTAGTTAACGGGGTTCGATGACATAGTTCCATTCCCCGTGGAACTTCGCTGGCGTGATATGGACGCGAGCCAGTTCATCGTCCGAGACGCTCACTCCAGTTTCAT